>JABFVM010000066.1 GCA_013362785.1 Streptomyces sp.
GTTGCGCCGAGCGTAAGGCAGGCAACAGCTCCCGAATCCAGCCGAGTTGGTGATGTTCACCCGGTTGGGTGAGTTTGCGTCGTGAGCGGGAGGGAGGGGTGGGGTTTGGTGGGGTTCTTTCACCCTCGTGTTTCTTTATGGGGACCGCCCGCGGCACCGGAGTACGGGTTTCTGAATGCCGGTGAGAGGTCGATTTCGGCCCAGACCGTCTTGCGTGGCGGCAGCCCGGACGTGACTCCCCAGCGGTCGGCCAGGGCGCCGATGATCGTGAGTCCACGGCCCGACTCCGCGTCGGGGGCGGGCTGTTCCGGATGCGGGAGGCGGTCGGCTCGGGTGTCGGTGACCTCGATACGGACGGTGTCGCCGACGACGTAGAGCAGAAGCAGGAAATCCCGGCCGGGAATGCGGCCGTGCTTGACCGCGTTCGACGCCAGCTCGGCGACGACGTGT
Organism: Streptomyces sp.; assembly: GCA_013362785.1. Lineage (GTDB taxonomy): Bacteria > Actinomycetota > Actinomycetes > Streptomycetales > Streptomycetaceae > Streptomyces. The sequence goes on from JABFVM010000066.1 coordinate 451, forward strand.
GCCGCCGGGTCCAACGGCAGGTCCCAGCTGCGGAGTTGTTCGGTGGCGAGGAGACGGGCGAGGCGGGCTCCGCGTGGGGTGGGGGACAGCTGAACGCTGAAGTTGCGGATGGGGTTGTCGAGTTGGGTGGGTGAGGTCGTGGGGGCGGCGGTTTCTTGATTCACATCACTCAGCGTGGCCGGGCGTGCTTACTGTGAACAGTGACTCAGTGGGTGCGTCGAGTCACTGTCCGGAGCTTGTCCAGCGGCGTCCAGGCTGTCGGGACGGGCTTGCGGGTAGGGCGCTGCTGCACTGAGGCGGTACGACGGAGGGGTGCGGGATGTCGGTTGAGGCGGACACCGGACGGCTCAAGACGGAGGCGGATGAGCCGGGTTGGGAGGTGGATCCGGACGACGAGTGGGGCGTGGCGGTCATCGCGACCGTGGGGCGGCAGTTGAAGCTGCGGCGCGAGGCGGTGGGGATGCGGGCCGCCGACTTCGCGAAGGCGGTCGGGTACGGGGAGGACCTCGTCTACAAGGTCGAGGGCGGGAAGCGGATTCCTCGGGAGGAGTACCTGGAGAAGGCCGACGAGGTGTTGGGGGCAGGTGGGCTCATCGCCGCGACGTGGGAGGACGTCAAGAAGGTCCGGTACCCGAAGAAGGTGCGGGAGCTGGGGAAGCTGGAGGCAAAGGCGGTCGAGATCGGCGGGTACGAGTGCAACATCATCGCCGGGTTGTTGCAGACGCCGGAGCACGCCAGGGCGGCGATCGAGGCGGCGCAGCCTCCGTACTCACAGGATGATGTGGACCGGATGGTGGCTGGCCGTATGGCCCGGCAATCCGTCTTCGAGCGTGACCCCGCGCCTGCGATCAGTTTTGTGCTGGAAGAGGCGCCGCTGAGGCGCCCCCTTGGGGGCACAATGGTGTGGCGACGCCAGCTCGAACGCCTATTGGAGGTGGGTCGGTTGAGGAACGTCACGCTTCAGGTGATGCCGACGCACCGTGAGGTCCACTCCGGCTTGGACGGCAGGATCGAATTGTTGAAGTTCGCGGACGGCACGGCGGTCGGGCGTTGCGACGGGGTGTTCAACGGCCGCCCCGTCACTGACCTCAAGCAGCTTCGCGTCCTTGAGCTGCAATATGGCACCATCCGGGCGCAGGCCCTCCCGCCTGGGGAGTCGCTGGCCTTCATCGAGCAACTGCTGGGAGAGACATGATGCGCAAGGCCCTCGCCGGGGACGCCTCGGAACTGGCGTGGTTCAAGAGCAGTTACAGCGGCGGCAACAACGGCGAGTCCTGCGTCGAGATCGCGGTAGCGCCCCGCACGATCCACGTCCGCGACTCCAAGTTCCGTGACTCCAGTCCCCGGCTCGCCCTCGCCCCGCAGGCCTGGACCGGCTTCGTCTCCGCGCTGTGACGGATCGACCGGCGCTGCGGCCCGTCGGCGAGGACGACTTGGCGGTGTTGGAGCAGGCGACCCAGGATCCGGCGGTGGCGGGTGAGTTCGGGTGGTACGGGTGGTTCGACCAGGGCCGGTTCCGGCGGAGGTGGGCGGAGAACCAGCTGATCGGCGAGGACGGCGGCACGCTCATGGTCGTCCGCGACAGCGAACCGCTCGGCTTCGTGAACTGGCGGCGTCGGCAGACGACACCGGCGGCCAGCTGCTGGACGATGGGGATCGCACTGCTGCCGCAGGCCCGCGGCAAGGGCTACGGCACCGAGGCGCACCGGCTGCTCGCGCGCTATCTGTTCGCGCACAGCACGTTCCACCGGATCGAGGCCGACACCGAGGTGGACAATATCGCCGAGCAACGGGCGCTGGAGAAGGCCGGCTTCAGCCGTGAGGGCGTGATGCGCGGCATCGGCTGGCGGGACGGCGCGTGGCGGGACGTAGTGACGTACAGCCTCCTCCGCACCGACCCGCCCGTCTGACGCGTTACGGAAGTTGCTTCTTCTCCGTGTAGAAGGAGTAGGCGAAACTGCCTCTGTCCGAGCCGGTCACTTCGCCTTCGAAGCTGATGAGGCCGGGTTTCGAGACCTCTATGCTCTGCTGGAAGATCGAACCGTCACACGTGCTGGTAGGTGATTTCGCGGCAACGTCTCTACCGTTGAGGGTGAAGGCGAGGGCGACCTTGCCTTTCCCCGTGCAGGTGAAGGCGAATGTCACGCTCAGCACGTTTTCGGGTGTCGTGGGCAGCGTATTTCCGATATGCGGCTGCAGACGGCCGGACCCGCTCCCGAGTGCCTCCATTCCGATGAAGGCCTGATCCAGGACGGCCTTTGCGGCCTTGGCGTCCGGAGCCGCACTCGGTGAAGACTGACTCGTACGGGTCGTTGGTGTCGACGAGTCGGTGGACTTATCGGTATCGCAGGCGCCGACCAGTGCCGCCGAGGCTACAAGACACAGCAACGCGGCTTTCCGTCGCCCGTTGGTTCGCTTCACGAATTCTGCCGCCCGATTGACATGTCACCCTTGCGGGGGGCCTTCACGACAATGGTCTTCGTCTTGACGTTACAGGGTGCCCCGATCCACGTCTTCACGGCGGTGAGCTTCCAGCCCACCTGCCCGAGGACGGCCCGGTATCCCTTGCTGGTGGTGTTCGTGTCGGTAACCGTCTGAGTGCCCGTCCAGGTCCACGAGTTGCCGACCTTGACGTCGACGCTCACCTTGGCCTTTGCGACGATTATCTTGGCCTCGGCCTCGTATCCGCCGGTGACGTCGAAGGTGAAGGTGTGGGATCCCGTGATCGCCCAGCTCACCGATTGACGAGGCAGGAGCCACGTCGACTGAGGCTTGCTCTTGTCCGGCAGGAAGTACGGCGTGCCCTTCACCTTGTACGTCGGAGGGTCATTCACCTCGGGGCAGGCCCTGGTGGCCTGAGGGGTCTTAGCTTGGGGCTTGTCGCCGGTGAAAGTGAACTCGATCTCGTCGTTGGCGCCGACGGCGGTTCCGTCATTCAGGACGACCTTTGTGTCGCCTGGCAGCGCCGGTTCGTCATCCGGCGTGACGGCACCGGCGTTGGCTGCTGTCAGTAGCACGGCCGCCGCGGTCATGGCGGGAAGTGCGGTGCGCGTTATGGCACGCTTCATTTGGCCCCGATTCGGTGGATCTGGTCAAGTAGTCCCAAGCAAAGGAACTGAGTACACGTCACCACAGCGCTTTTGTAGCGCCTCCCCGGGTGTTGTGTACGCGCCATTTCTATATCTCTGTAAGTCCTTGACGCAAGAGATCCAGGGGAAATTGGAAAGGCCTCGGATTTTCCGTGAGTGAGGCGGAATGGGTTAACTCCCCTTGGGCTTCGGAGAGTTGTAGTGGACCTTCTCCACCTGATGACCGTCACATCGGCAGGGAGAACAGGCGCACCGGGCCGGAAGGCCAGGGTGTGCTGGTGTGCAGGGGCGTCACCATGGTGCGCAATGGCATGGTCACCACGCGGGATTCGGGTTGTTCGACGAGTACGTCCGTGTCGAGCGGGTGCCATCCGAGGCGCTGGTAGAGCGGGACGAGGGGCGGGCGGCAGAACAGGAGGGCGTGTTGAGGGCCCAGTGTTCTGGCGTGGTCGAGTGCCGCTGTGATCACGAGGCGGGCCAGCCCCTGGCCCCGTACGTCAGGTGCGACCGCCACTCCGCCGACGCCCACCACCTCCGTCTGCTCCGCTTCCCCGATCGCTACAGGCAGCCGTAGCAGGCCCGCGTGGGCCACGAGTCGGTCGCCGTGTCTGATGCCGAAGTGGTCGTCCTTGGGCAGCCAGGTCAGACCGGCCCCGTCGACGCCGAAGGGGTCGTCGCCGGTGCCGAGGATTTCCTGCTGGTCGGCCTTCGTGTAGCCGGGGAGTCGTATCGCGGTCGGTGGCGCGGGGAACCGGTTCTCAGACATGGCCACATGATGATCCGCCCCGCGGGGCCGCGGGGCCGCGGGGCCGGGAGCCCGGGTCGGGTGGCCTCGCAGGGCGGATCAGCGCGGTTGTCAGGCCTGGCGCTTCTCGAATTCGTTGAACATGTCGATCAGGCCCTGGGCCGTGTTCTCGTCCGAGTCGATGCTGTCGAGGACCTTGGCACCTTCGAACGCGGCGGCCTCGGCGCTGCGCGGGAACATGGCCTGCTCGTACTCGGTGAGCGCGGCCTCGATGTCGTCGGGGTGCGCGGCGAGGGACTTGCCGAGTTCGGCGCCGTCGAGCATGGCCAGGTTGGCGCCCTCGCCGTTCGGGGCCGTGAGGTGGGCGGCGTCGCCGATGAGGGTCACGCCGGGCACCCGGTCCCAGCGGAGCTCGGTCGGCAGGGTGAAATGGGGGCGCATGACCGGCGCGGTGTCGCCCTCGGTGATCAGCGCGGTGAGCTCCGGGGCCCAGCCCTCGAACTCCGCCGCGATCCGCGCGGTCGCCGCCGCGGGGTCGGTGAAGTCGATGGCGTCGAACCAGTCCTGCGGCTTGGACAGAATCACGTAGGTGTGCAGGGTGTCCCCGCTCTCCCGGTGGGCGAAGATCTCCGCGCCGGGCGCGGGCGCGATCATCCCGCCGCCGCCGACGGCCTTCGCGGCGGCCGGGTGCCGGGTGTCGGCCTCGTACAGGTAGGTCTCGACGAACGACGTACCGGCGTACTCGGGTGCCGCGGCGGTGAGCAGCGGCCGCACCCGTGACCAGGCGCCGTCCGCGCCGACCAGCAGACCGGTGACGACGCTGCCGCCGTCGGCGAACGTCACCTCGTGACGCCCCTCGCCGAGGGCGCGGGCTCCGGTCACCTTGTGTCCCCAGCGGACGGTGCCGTCCGGGAGCGAGTCGAGCAGTATCCGGCGCAGCTCGCCGCGCTGCACCTCGGGGCGACCGCCCGTGCCGTCGTCGGCCTTGTCCATCAGGACGCTCCCGTCCCGGTCGAGGACCCGCATCGCCTGGCGGCCCTCCAGGACGATGGCGTGGAACTCGTCCATCAGGTCGGCCGCCTTGAGGGCGAGCTGCCCGTTGTAGTCATGGATGTCGAGCAGCCCGCCCTGCCTGCGCTCCGAGGGGGACGACTCCGCCTCGTAGACCGTGACCGGGATGCCGTGCACATGCAGGACCCGGGCCAGCGTGAGCCCGCCGAGTCCGGCGCCGATGATCGTGACGGGGGTGGGTGCGGGGGTGGGTACCGGGTTGTGGCTCTGGTTCTGGTCCTGGCTGTTCATGGTGGCTCCCTCGGATCGGGGCCGTCCGGTGAGCTCCGGTCGGCCGTCTCGTCTCCGGAAGGTGTCAACCCGTGCCGACAAGTCGCCGATATCGGACCGACAGCC
>JABFVM010000308.1 GCA_013362785.1 Streptomyces sp.
GCCACGAGCGCCTCGGTCTGCCCCTGCCGGGCCAGATCGAAGATCTTGGTCGCCAGCTCCACGACCTCGGGGTCGGGGGCTTCAGTCATCGGCCGGACCGCCTCTCACTACGAACACGGGGACTGCGGGGAACTACGGGAACTACGAGGAGCACGGGTACGGCCGGCGAGCGGTGTCGACCGTACGAGTGATTCGCCAGGGTACTGGCTCGCGCCACACATGACCCGTCTCGCCCGCGGCAAAGATCATCGCAGACACGGGCCGAGGCGACACCCAAGCTCATCCGCCTCAGGACACTCCGTCGACCGAGGGAAATCCGCCGAATTTCACCCAGTTGCACCTTTTATAGTATGGATACATCCTGTGAGCCTGGAAGTACTCATGGTGACTGTCCCCACAATCCAGGAGCACTCGCATGATCCTCTCGATCTCCGGCGTCGTTCTGCTCGGCATCGTCGTCTTCATCTTCTTCCGCAAGGACGGCCTGAAGGCGTCGCACGCCCTGATCTCGGCCCTGTTCGGCTTCTATCTGGCGAGCACGGCCATCGCCCCGAGTATCAAGGCCGGCGGCGAGAGCCTGGCGAGCCTGCTCGGCGGCATCCAGTTCTGACGCCGCCCTCCCGCCCGTACGCACCTGTAGGAGACAGCAGTGGCCCGCCGCCCCCTCCCCCGCATCCTGAGCACAGGCAGCTCGCAGATCGCCCGGAGCCGGGAACTGGCCCGGACGCAGTTCGCCCGCAGCCGGGAGCTGGCCCGGACGGCGTCCGACAGCGCCTCTGACGTCCTCCACCCGCTGATCACGATCACCCGCGGTCTGCGCCGGCTGGCCTCGGCCGGGCGGCGCAAGTGGGCGGACACGCCCAAGGACAGGCGCGGCATGCTGCTCTTCCTGGTGGCCTCGGTGATCATGGTCGTGGCGCTCGTTCCCTACGGCCCGCTGCTCGCCGTCATCACGCTGATGGCGGCGGCGGCCTGGCAGGGCCGGGACCGCGAGCCGTCGGAGCCGGAGGGCCCCGACGAGTCGCAGACGGAGCGGCTGAGGTCGCTGTACGAGGCACTGGTCCCCTACTTCTCCGCCGCCGAGGATCCGGCGCCGCTGTACGCCCACGGCGGCGAGTGGGAGAAGGCCTTCCCGGAGTACGAGTTCGACGGCACGGGACGCGTCAGCGGTCTGCTGATCCGCTACCCGGCCTATTTCACCGACGGCGAGGCGGAGTGCCGCGCGCGGATCGAGCACCTGCTGACCGCGAAGTCCGGCCGCGGCCGGGAGTACCACTTCACCTGGGACGAGGAGGGCAACGAGCTCACCGTCACCGTCCTCGCGCCGCTGCCCACCGACATCGCCGCCCAGCGTTTCGTCACGGCCCCCGGCGAGACGGTCCTCGGCTTCACCGACCCCACTCTGGTGCACCGCACGCTCCCGCTCACCCACGGCGTGGAACAGCGCGATGTGCCGCCGGTCGTCTGGCGCACCGGCATCCGCTCCACCGAGCCCCACCTGCTGGTCGTCGGCCAGCCCGGCAGCGGCACCTCGACCCTGCTGCGCTGCGTCGCCCTGCAGGCCCTGCAGTACGGCGACGTCGTCATCGTCGAGGGCGGCAGCACCGGCGAGTACGCCTGCCTGATCGGGCGCGACGGCGTGCTGTCCGTCGAGTGCGGGCTGGCCGGGGCGCTGGCGAGCCTGGAGTGGGCGGCGACGGAGACGGAGCGGCGCCTGATCGCCGTGAACCGGGCCCGTCAGGCCGGCAACCCGCCGCCCGACGACACCAGACGCCCGCTGTGGATCCTCCTGGACCGCCCGACCGCGTTCACCCACCTCGCCGCGGCGGACCACCGCAAGGATCCCCAGTCCCTGCTCCAGGTCCCCCTGCGGCACGGCCGCGCGGCGAACGTCACGGTGGTCGTGGCCGACCAGTGGGACGCCATGGACGCGCTCAGCGACGCCGTACGACAGCACACACGCGCGCGTGTCGTGCTCGGCCCCGCGACGGCCCAGCAACTGGAGTCGGTCCTCGGCGCTCCCCCGCACACCACCCCGGTCACCGACATCCCACCCGGCCGCGGCTACGCCCGCCTCGGCACCGGCCCGGTCCACCGTCTCCAGGTCCCGGCGACCCCGGACCCCTACGACGACGCCACCAGCGACGCCCACCGCCAGGCCGTACTCGACCTCCTGCCGGAGCGGACGACGCCGGTGGAGCCGGAGACGCTGGGCAGGATGGAGAAGGTGGACCAGGAGCCAGTGCCAGTGCCGGAGCCGGAGCCGGAGCCGGTCCCGGCGGAGGCAGTGGTCGCAGAGACGTCGTAGGAGTCACGGCGGGGGGCGACAGGCGGCAGCCGGCCGACGCGCGTCGAGCGCCCCACCCCAGCCGGCACCCGGCCTACACGGGATGAACGCCCCACCCCGCACCGGCCCCCACCCCGCCTCACGCCACGAACGACCGCACAGACTCCCCGCTCCCGCTGGCCCCGCTCTCCACCAGCCGAGCCGCCGCGGCCAGCCGCACCGCGGCCTCCTCGGCGACCGCGCCCCCCACGGTGAACGGCAGCCGCACATACCCCTCGAAGGCGCCGTCCACCCCGAACCGAGGCCCGGACGGCACCCGGACCCCGACCCGTTCGCCCACCTCGGCGAGGCGCGAGCCCGACAGTCCCCCGGTCCGTACCCACAGGGTGAGCCCGCCCCTAGGTACCTCGAACTCCCACTCGGGCAGCTCGCGCCGCACAGCCGTGACGAGGGCGTCCCGGTTCTCCCGGGCCTGTCCCCGCCGCACCTCCACGGCCTGCTCCCAACCCCCGGTGCCGAACAGCCAGTTCACGGCCAGCTGCTCCAGCACAGGCGTGCCCAGATCGGCGTACGCGCGCGCGGCGACCAGGCTGCGGATCACATCCGGAGCCGCCCGCACCCAGCCGATCCGCATCCCCGCCCAGAAGGCCTTGCTGGCCGACCCGACGGTGATCACGGTCGACCCGGCGGGGTCGAAGGCGCACACCGGCCGCGGCATGTCGAGCCCCTCGTCGAGCCACAGCTCGCTCATCGTCTCGTCGGCGACCAGCACCGTCCCCGCCGACCGGGCCGCGTCCACCAGCCGCCGCCGCTGGTCCTCGTCGGCCAGCGCCCCGGTCGGGTTGTGGAAGTCGGCGACGACATAGGCGACCCGGGGCGCCGCCTCCCGCAGCACCTGCCGCCACCGGTCCACGTCCCAGCCGGACAGCCCCTCGGCCATGGCGACGGGCACCAGCCGGGCGCCCGCCTCCCGCATCAGCTGGAGGATGTTGGCGTACGAGGGCGACTCGACCGCGATCCGCTCGCCGCGCCCGGCGAACAGATGGCAGATGGCGTCGATCGCGCCCATCGCCCCGGTCGTCACCATGATCTGCTCGGGCATGGTCGGGATCCCCCGCGCCGTGTACCGGTCGGCGATCATCGACCGCAGCGCGGGCAGCCCGGCCGGATAGTCGCCATGGGTGTGGGCGTACGGCGGCAGCTCCTCCAGGGCGCCCTGCACGGCACGGGTCAGCCACGGCTCGGGTGCGGGCAGCGCCGCACAGCCCAGGTCGATCATCGAGCCGAGCGCCTCGGGCGGCAGCGGCTCCAGCCCGCGCGCGGGCAGTGGGTTCCCGGCCGGTACGGCGGTCCAACTCCCGGCCCCGCGCCGGGACTCCAGGAACCCCTCGGCGCGCAGCGCCTCGTACGCGGCGGCCACGGTCGTACGGCTCACGGACAGCGCGAGGGCCAGCTCACGCTCGGCGGGCAGCCGGGCGGCGACCGGAACGCGGCCCTCCAGCACCAGCAGCCGAATGCCGTCGGCCAGCGCCCGGTACGCGGGCGGGCGCTTGGTGCCGGGGCCGGCGGGGCGATCCTGCTGCGAGGTGAGGAGCCGGGCGAGCTGCGCGGCACCTACCGCCGAAGTCCACTGCGCCATGTTTTCCAGTCCACCTTCCCCGAATTGGCCATGGAGGGCGATGCATCCCAAGCCACAGGGTGTCATGCATCAGTCCACTACCACCACAGGGGGGCACGTCTTGTCCACGCAGGGGCATCCCGCGAAGCGGCTCACGCAGGGGCATCTCACACGGCGGCTGTCACAGCTGTACGCCGGACTCGCGCTGTACGGCGCGAGCGCGGCGCTGCTCGTGGAGGCGGGCCTCGGTCTGGAGCCCTGGGGGGTGCTGCACCAGGGCCTCGCCGAACGCACCGGCCTGACGATCGGCGTCGTCTCGATCATCGTCGGCGCGGCCGTGCTGCTCCTGTGGATCCCGCTGCGCCAGCGCCCCGGCCTCGGCACCGTGTCCAACGTCTTCGTGGTCGGCCTCGCCATGGACGGCACACTCGCCCTGGTCCCCGAGGCGCACTCCCTGGCCGTACGGATCCCCCTCCTCCTGTCCGGCATCGTGCTCAACGGCGTGGCCACCGGCCTCTACATCGCCGCCCGCTTCGGACCGGGCCCCCGGGACGGCCTCATGACCGGCCTGCACCAGCGCACCGGCCGCTCGATCCGGCTGATGCGCACGGCCGTCGAGATCGCGGTCGTCGTCACCGGCTTCGCGCTGGGCGGCACGGTCGGCGTCGGCACCGTCCTGTACGCCCTGTCCATCGGCCCGCTCGCCCAGCTGTTCCTGCGGGTGTTCGCCGTCCCCGCGGCATCCGACGGCAGCACGGTCGTTGCCACCGGGCAACCCCGGGGAGCGATACTGCGTCCGTGAGCACCACGCGGATACGCCACCCCTACCTCGACCACCCCGGCCCCATCCCGTTCGCCCACCGGGGCGGGGCGGCGGACGGTCTGGAGAACACCGTGCTGCAGTTCCGGCGCGCGGTCGACCTGGGCTACCGGTACATCGAGACCGACGTCCACACCACGCGCGACGGCAAGCTCGTCGCCTTCCACGACTCGACGCTGGACCGGGTGACGGACGGGGCGGGCCGGATCGCCGACCTGCCCTGGGCCGACGTACGGGACGCGCGCGTGGCGGGCAAGGAGCCGGTGCCCCTGTTCGAGGAGCTCCTGGAGACCTTCCCCGACGCGCGCTGGAACGTCGACCTCAAGGCGGAGCCGGCGCTCCACCCCTTCCTGGACCTCATCGAGCGCATGAACGCCTGGGACCGCGTCTGCGTCGGTTCCTTCTCCGAGGCCCGCGTCATCCGCGCCCAGCGCCTGGCCGGACCCCGCCTGGCGACGTCGTACGGCACCCGGGGTGTGCTCAATCTGCGGCTGCGCTCCTGGGGTGTGCCGGCCGCGCTGCGCCGTTCGGCCGTCGCCGCCCAGGTGCCCGAGGCGCAGTCCGGCATCCAGGTGGTGGACCACCGCTTCGTACGGGCCGCCCACGCGCTCGGGCTCCAGGTGCACGTGTGGACCATCAATGATCCCGATGCCATGCACCGGCTCCTGGACCTGGGAGTCGATGGCATCATGACCGATCACATCGACACGTTGCGCAAGGTCATGGAGGACCGGGGCGCCTGGGTCTGACCCGGCCCGGTCGCCGGCTCCGCCCTCGCGCGGGATCTTCACGGGGAAGCGAGGGGCGCGGGGTGGGCACCGATACCGTGCGGACGGAGGCCGCGGACGACGCCGCGGGTCGCCGCCGCGAGCAACGCGGCTGGTACTTCTACGACTGGGCGTGCTCCGTCTACTCGACGAGCGTGCTCACCGTGTTCCTCGGCCCC
>JABFVM010000456.1 GCA_013362785.1 Streptomyces sp.
GTCGACCATGCCGCCGGTCACCGCGATCACCTCAGCGGTTGGGCTCGGCCGCGCTGATGTCGCCGAGAGCCGAGTCGGGATCGCGTTCGATGGCCAGATCACCGATGGCGACGATGCCCACCGCGTGATGTCCCTCGTCGACGACCGGTACACGCCGCACGGAGTGCTCACGCATCAAGTGGACCGCGACGGTCAGGTCGTCGTCGGGGCCCACCGTGACCAGGTCCTCGCTGCATGCGTCGGCCACGGTCGTGCGGCTCGGATCGCCACCGCCGGCCACCGCGCGAACCACCAGGTCACGGTCGCTGACCAGGCCGCGTAGCCGATCGCCCTCGGTGACCAGAACGGCGCCGATGTCCTGGTCCCGCATCATCCGGGCCACCGCCGTCACCGAGGTCAGCGGTTCGACGGTCACCGGGTCCGGCGTCATGACGTCGCGGACATGCTGAGTCATGGGAACGTCCCTCCATGGGAGATGGACGGTGCCTTTCACCGCCGTGCGGCCACCGGGTACCCGTAGGCGAATGTCGGGTACCGTCCGGAAAGCCTTGATTGCTGACGCACAGATGGGACGTGCGGATCAGCGAGCGTCGGCATTCATCGCGGGACGTCATGACCGCCATCGCAGTTGTGGTCACGCGCACGGGAGTTGTCCCCGTGCGCAACGCACGGCAGGCGTTCTCGTCAGACACGCTACGTCGAAGTAGCTTTACCGCTCGTATCGTCGTTCGAGCGCAGGAGGCTGCGATGGGAGAACCCCAACCCTTAGTGATCGATCCGGCCGGCCGGGACATTCACGGCGAGGCCACCCGGATCCGTGAACGGGGACCTGTAACCCTCGTCGCACTCCCGGACGGCGTCGAAGCATGGGCCGTCAGTGCCCCCGATCTCCTCAAGCGCCTGCTCACCGACCCGCGAGTGTCCAAGGACCCGCGCCGACACTGGCCCCGGTGGATCAATGGCGAGATATCCCCGGAGTGGCCCCTGTTCACCTGGGTCGCGGTGCAGAACATGTTCACCGCGTACGGTGGCGAGCACAGGCGGCTGCGCGCCCTGGTGTCCAAGGCGTTCACGGCCCGCCGCACCGCCGCGCTTCAGCCTCGTATCGAGGAGATCACCAAGGCCCTGCTGGACCGCATCGACGAGGCCGGGCGGCGCGGCGGAGTCGTCGACCTGCGCGAACAGTTCTGCTACCCGCTGCCCATCCAGGTGATCAGCGAGCTGTTGGGGCTGCCGGAGGAACAGGGAGCGGAACTGCGCGCGGTCGTGGACGGCGTCTTCCACACCTCCGCCACCCCGGAGCAGGTCAAGGACAATTACGCCCGGTTCTACGCCGCCCTCGGCGAGCTCGTCGCCCTCAAACGGCGCTCGCCCGGCGACGACCTGACCTCGGAGCTGATCGCGGCGCGCGACGACGAGGACGGCACACGGCTGGGCGAGCAGGAACTGCTGGACACTCTGGTGCTGATGATCAGCGCCGGTCATGAGACCACCGTCAATCTCCTCGACAACGCCATCCACCTCCTGCTCACTCACCCCGGCCAACTCGCCCACGTCCGCGCGGGCAGCGCCTCCTGGGACGACGCGGTCGAGGAGGCGCTGCGGGTGGAGGCACCGGTGGCCAGCCTGCCGCTGCGGTACGCGGTGGAGGACCTGACCATGAGCGAGATCGGCGGCCCGGACGGTGTGGTGATCCGCAAGGGTGAAGCGATCCTTGCCGCGTACGCCGCCGCCGGCCGCCATCCGGAGAAGTACGGCGAGAGTGCTGCCGTCTTCGACGTGACACGGGGCGACAAGGAGCATCTCGCCTTCGGTCACGGCGTGCACTTCTGCTTGGGCGCACCCCTCGGGCGGCTGGAGGCCCGCATCGCGCTCCCGGCCCTCTTCGACCGCTTCCCGGGACTTCGGCTCGCCCAGGAAACTGCGGAATTGGAGCCGGTCGACTCCTTCATCTCCAACGGTCACCGCTCGCTGCCGGTCCACCTGTTCTGATCAGAGTCCGTTGTTCTGATCAGAGTCCGCTGATCAGAGTCCGCTGATCAGTGTCCGTTGTTCTGATCAGTCTCCGTGCCACCAGGCGCGCAGTCGGGCCGCCCAGCCGCGCCGGGCACCACCATCTGTCGGCACTGCGGCGGGCGGCGCCTGCCCGGAGGCGGGTTCGCGCTCCACGGGGGCCTCGGCGCGCGTGGTGGTCCGGCCGACAGGGGCGGCCCGGGGGAATGTCACGGGCAGCGCGATCAGCGCCCGGTGGAAGGGACCTGGCCGCCACGTCAACTCCTCGACATCAACGGCGAGTTCGATGTCGGGGAGGCGGTCGAGCAGCTTCTCCACCGCGGTGGCCGCGATCAGCCGGGCCGGGCCCTGTGCCGGACAGTTGTGCGGGCCCGCGCTCCAGGCCAGATGGGCACGGTTGCCCGCCCGCTGATCCGCGACCAGGGCCGGGTCGGTGTTCGCGGCGGCGAGCGAGACGACGACGGGGCAGCCCTCGCGCAGGGCCGTTCCTTCGTACACGACCTCGTGCACCGGGTAGTGCACTGCGTAGTTGGCCATGGGCGGGTCGGTCCACAGCACTTCGTCCAGGGCGTCCTCCACCGGCAGGCTGCCACGCCACAGACTGCCCCCGAACCGGTCATCGGCCAGCAGCAGCCGCAGGCTGTTCGCGATCAGGTTCTGCTGCGGCTCGGTGCCCGCGCCCATGAGGAGGACGAGGGTGTGGATCATCTCCTCGTCGGTGAGTGCTGCCGGATGGGCCATGAGCCAGGACGTCACATCGTGCCCGGGCTGCTTCCGTTTCAGCGTGACAAGGTCCGACAGCGTCGTGGCGAGCAGTGCGTTCGCCTTCTCGGCGTCCACCCCGTCGAAGATCCCGGACATCCCCTCGACCAGCCGCTCGCCGTAGTCGGCCGGGCAGCCGAACAGGCGGTTGAACACCAGCAACGGCAGCACCTGGGCGTACTCGCCCAGCAGATCGGCCCGCCCGGCGGGCACCATGCGGTCGATGAGCGTGTCGGCGCACGTCTCGACGTAGCCGCGGAGGGTGGTCGAGTCCACGCGGGCCAGGCTGTCGGTGATGGCGCCGCGCAGCCGACGGTGCTCCTCGCCGTCGGCCCACAACGCGTTCGGCCGGTACATCATCATCGGCACGATCGGGCTGTCCGCGGGGACGGTGCCGTCGGTCAGGGCCTGCCAGCGGCGGGGGTCCTTGGAGAAGGTCTCGGTGCTGCGCAGCACGTGCAGGGCAGCCTCGTATCCGACGACGAGGGAGGCCCGCACGCCGGGTGCCAGCTCGACGGGTGCGATCGGGCCGTGTGCGCGCAGGCGCCGGTAGGCGGCGGCCGGATCGGCGGCGAACTCGGGGCCGTACAGCGGCTCGTGCACCGGGCAGGCGGGCGGTGGTACGGGGGGCAGGGAGGTCACGTGTGCTCCATGTGGCCGACGCGGGTCAGGAGGTGCTCGACGAGAGCGATCAGGGCCCGGGTGGAGGAGGCCCTGTCGCGTGCGTCGCAGCGGACGAGGGGGGTTTCGGGGAGCAGGTCGAGAGCCTCGCGGACTTCGTCGAGGCCGTGCGCGGGGGCGTCGTCGAACTCGTTGAGGGCGACCGCGTAGGGCAGGCCGAGTTCTTCCAGTACGCCCATCACCTCGAAGGACTGACCGAGGCGGCGGGTGTCGGCGAGGACGAGCGCGCCGAGCGCTCCCCGTGTCATGTCGTGCCACAGCGGGGCGAAGCGCTGCTGGCCGGGGGTGCCGAACAGGTAGAGCACGAGGCGGTTGTTGAGGGTGAGCCGGCCGAAGTCCAGGGCCACCGTGGTGGTGGTCTTGTCCGTCATGCCGGCCAGGTCGTCGACGAGGGCGCCGGCCTCGGTCATGACCTCCTCGGTGCGCAGCGGCCGGATCTCGGACAGCGCGCCGACGAACGTGGTCTTGCCGACCGCGAAATGGCCCACGACCAGCAGTTTGACCGCGGTCTGCACACTGGGCGGCAGATGGACGTCCCCGGTGGCGGGTTCAGAGGCGGGCGCGGAGCCCATCGAGCACCTCCTGGAGGATTCGGGCGTCGGTCGGCCGGGCGGCGGGGATGGGCGCGCGGGTGACGAGGTGACCGCTGTCCATGAGGTCGGCGATCAGCACCTTGGCGACGCTGACCGGCAGGGAGAGATAGCCGGCCACCTCGGCGACGGACAGGGTTCCCGGCCGGCACAGCTCCATGAGCCTGCGCTTTTCCGGGTTCAGACCGGTCAGGGGCAGATCGTCGGTGACGATCAGCAGCGTGACCAGGTCCAGGGTGTTGCGGGTCGGGTGGGCACGGCCGTCCGTGACGACGTACGACCGCACCAGCCGGTCTGCGGGGCGCCGCCGGGGAGTCATGCCGGGCTGCCGGAGTCCTGCCGAGCGGGACTGGTCAGCTCTTTGCCGAGCCGGTCGACGAGCTTGTGCATACGGTAGGTGACGGCCTCCATGTCCACGTCCTCACCGGTGGAGACCGCGAGGTAGGCGCCCTCGCCGGCGGCGACCAGGAAGACGTAGCCGCCCGCGAACTCGATCAGGGTCTGCCGCCACGGAGTGTGCGCGGTGCCGCAGAACTCGGCCGTGCTGCGGCTGATCGACTGGACGCCCGACAGTCCCGCGGCCAGCCGTTCGGCGTCGTCCCGGTCGATGTCCTTGGAGTACGCGCGGAGCATGCCGTCGGCGGAGAGCAGGATCGCGTGACGTGCCTCCGGCACCTTCAGCACCTCGTCCAGCATCCAGCCCAACTCGTTGTTGGTGGGCCCGGTCATTCGTGGCTGTTCCCTTCGTCTTCGTGGGCGGTGGACTGCGCGGTCCGGCCGGAGCGGGTGCCGCGGGCGAAGGCGCCCATGCGCCGGGCGTTCTCCTCGGCCGAGCGGCCGCCGACCTCCACGGCCGGCCCGGCCGCGGGTTCCACGGCCGCTTGCCGCGGGGAGCGGCGCCGGCGTTTGGGCAGACCGCCGGGCGTGGCCGAGTCAACGGGGGCGAGGGCGGGGGGAGGGCCGGGCGCGGGGTCCGGCGCGGGCGCGTGCTCGGCAGTGCGCGAGGGAGCGGGCTCGGGTGCGGGGGCACGCACGGGGGCGGAGTTCCGCGAGGGAGCGGGCTCGGGTGCTGTGGCTGCCGGTGCGAGCTCCCGCACGGTCTCCATGTGGGTCAGCAGCCCGGTCGGCAGAAACACCACGGCGCGTACACCGCCGTAGGGGGAGAGCGTGTCGGCGGAGACGCTGAAGCCGTAGCGGTGGGCGAGCGCCCCGACGGCGGCGAAGCCGAAGCGGGGCGGGTCGCCCAGCCGGGTGATGTCCATCGTGCGCCTGCCGGACAGCAGGTCGGCGGCGAGGTCGACCGCCTGGCCGTCCATGCCCACGCCCGCGTCGTCGATCACGACGCACGCGCCGTTGTGCACCGTCTGGATCGCGACTTCGACGGTGGTGTGGGGCTGCGAGTGACGGGCCGCGTTGTCGAGCAGCTCGGCGACCGCGAGCACCACCGGTTCCACCGCCCGGCTCCGCACGGCGATGTCGACCTCACCGTTGACGCGAATACGCCGGTAGTCGCGGATGCGGGAGGTGGCGCCGCGGACGACCTCGATGAGCGCCGAGGTGGCGCGCTGGCGGCCCGGCCAGGAGCCGCAGAGCACGGCGATGGTCTGGGC
>JABFVM010000346.1 GCA_013362785.1 Streptomyces sp.
TTCTTTGTGGAATCCCTACGAATGGCCCAATGCATCTTTGCCATCTCCCGAACCCTTGTCCCGGGGTTTACCCGTTAGTAGCGTTCACGATGTCTCGAACGTACTTGGGGTAACGGGCGCAAGGCTCGGGCGGCAGTCGAAAGTGGGTGGGGGCCGGTGGTGCGCAGACCGGTGGCGTGGATCGTGGCGGTCGTGCTCTTCGTCGAGGCGTTCGGCATCGCGGCGCTGAACTGGTTCCTCGGGATCGTGGTCGACCGTCAGGACATGTCCTTGGCGGGCCTGGACCCGGACATGATGTCGATGTCCTCGAAGATCGGCGGCCTGGTCTTCGGCGCCTACTTCGCGCTCTGCGGCCTGGTCGCCCTGCTGGTGGCCATACGCAACCGTGCCCCGGCCGGGCTCGGGCGCATCCTGCTGATCAGCGCGGCCGTGGTGCACGGGCTGCTGGGCGCGCTCGTCTGGGGCCTGGTGGGCTGGACGGCGTTCCTGTTCATGGTCGTCGTGCTCGCCCTGATAGTGCTGCTGCTGATGACCTACGACGCCCCGGCCGCCCCCGAGGAGCCCGTCGACGCCACCCCGGGCGGCGACGGCGGTTCCGCGATCACCCCTCCGCCGGCGCCCACAACTCCGTGATGCCGATGCCCAGTTGGGCCAGCAGCCGGCGCACCAGCGGCAGGCTGATGCCGATCACATTGCCGTGGTCGCCGTCGATGCCGTCGATGAACGGGGCCGAGCGGCCGTCCAGGGTGAACGCCCCGGCGACGTAGAGGGGTTCGCCGGAGGCGACGTACGCGGCGATCTCCTCGTCGGTCGGCTCGCCGAAGCGGACGACCGTGGAGGCGGTCGCCGAGGTGTACCGGCCGGTGAGGGTGTCGTAGACGCAGTGGCCGGTCTGGAGTGTGCCCGCGCGTCCGCGCATCGACTTCCAGCGGGCCGTGGCCTCCTCGGCGTCGGCCGGCTTGCCCAGGGCCTCGCCGTCCAGGTCGAGGACCGAGTCGCAGCCGATCACGATCGCGCCCTTGACCTCGGGCTTCGCCGCCACGACGGAGGCCTTCGCCTCGGCCAGGGCCAGCGCCAGGTCGGCGGGGGTGGGCGCGGTGACGGCGTCCTCGTCGACGCCGCTCACGATGACCTCGGGGGCCAGGCCTGCCTGGCGCAGGAGGTTGAGCCGGGCAGGGGACTGGGAGGCGAGGACGAGTCGGCGGCGGGGCTGATCAGTCATGCCGTCAGCGTATCGGCGCGCCCGGCCGGGCTCACCTCAGTCCGAGCACGATCATCACGAGCACCATGGCCAGCGCCATGAGAACGCCCAGCCGCCGCAACATCTCCTGCATCTCGCGCAGTTCCTCGGGCGGCTCGTTCTCGGGGTCGGACCACAGCATGCCTTCCATCGTCGGTCGGGGCCGCGGGGCGCCGCCTGAGTACAGATACTCAACTTTTCTGTAAACGGTGCTACTGTCCCATTAGCTAAAGGGGCTGTAGTTCCGTTTGAAGGGGGTCTCATGTTCACCGCTGTCTGGACCGCGTCACCTCAGCGACCCAGCGAGGGCTTCACGCCCAACTGGTCCGAGGAGGGCTTCTGGCGCCAGTCGCTGCGGCAGGTCGTCCGGCTCTCGGCGGGTGGTGGCCGGGTGCGGGTGCGGCTCTCCAACGCATACGGCACCTCGCCGGTGCGGGTCGCGGGCGCGAGCGTGGGGCGTACGGCGGACGGGGCCGGTGTGGCGCCCGGGTCGCTGACGCGGCTCACCTTCGGGGGTGCCGGGCAGGTCGGGATACCCGCGCACGGGGAGGCCGTCAGCGATGACGTGCGGCTCGACGCCGTCGCCGGGGAGTCGGTCACCGTCACGCTGTACTTCGACGCCGCCACCGGGCCCGCGACCTTTCACGCCCAGGCCTTCACGAGTGCCTACCGGGGCGAGGGCGACCTGACTGCGGACGCGGGCGGCGAGGGCTTCGACGCGGTGACCGAGTCCTGGTACTTCCTGACGGGGGTGGAGGTCGACGCGGGGCGCGCGGACGCCGTCGCGCTCTTCGGTGACTCGATCACGGACGGGTTCGGGTCGACGGTGGGAGCCGACCGGCGCTGGCCGGACGCGCTCGCCGGGCGCACGGGGCGGCCCGTGCTCAATGCCGGGATCGGCGGGAACCTGCTGCTGAACGACTCGGCCTGGTACGGGGAGAAGGGCGTCCACCGGTTGCGCCGGGACGTCCTCGACCGGCCCGGCGTGGACACGCTCGTCGTGGCTTTGGGGGTGAACGACATCGGCTTCAGCGAGACCGACGAGCAGCCGACGTACAAACCGGCGCCGGTGGTGGAGGCGGAGGAACTCATCGCCGGGCACCGGGAGTTGATACGGCGGGGCAGGGCGGCGGGACTGCGGGTGATCGGCTGCACGCTGCTGCCGTTCGGAGGGTCGGACCACTGGGGAGAGCGGGCGGCCAAGGTGGGGCACGAGCTGAACGAGTGGATCCGGTGCTCGGGGGAGTACGACGCGGTGGCGGACCTCGGCCGGGCCCTGGCCGACCCCGCGGACCCCGACCGGCTGCGCCCGCCGTACGACTTCGGCGATCACCTGCACCCGAACGATGCCGGGTACGAGGTGATGGCCGAAGTCGTGGCGGCGATCCTCTGACTAACCGGGCCAGTAGGTACGGGCCCAGGTCGCCGGGCCCGGCTGCGGCAGCCGGTGTGAGGCGATGCGGGACGGGTCCGACCACCCGTCCCGCGGCTTGGGCGCGCCGGGCGGCGTGGCTGCTGCCGCCGCGGCGCGGGCGCGGACCACCGCCAGTGCGGCGGCCAGCTCCTCCGGTGTCGGGTTGCCCCGTAGGACCTTGATGTTCATGGCTGCTCCCAGCAGGCCTAGAGGGGGATGTTGCCGTGCTTCTTCGGGGGCAGGGATTCCCGCTTGGTGCGCAGCTGACGCAGGCCGCGGACCACGTGGCTGCGGGTGTCGGACGGCATGATGACGGAGTCGATGTAGCCGCGCTCGGCCGCGATGTAGGGGTTGAGGAGGGTGTCCTCGTACTCCTGGATCAGGCGGGCGCGGACGGCCTCCAGGTCCTCGCCGTTCGCCTCGGCCTCGGCGAGGGTGCGCCGGTGCAGGATGTTGACCGCGCCCTGGGCGCCCATGACGGCGATCTGGGCGGTGGGCCAGGCGAGGTTGATGTCGGCGCCGAGGTGCTTGGAGCCCATGACGTCGTAGGCGCCGCCGAAGGCCTTGCGGGTGATCACCGTGATCAGCGGGACCGTGGCCTCGGCGTAGGCGTAGATCAGCTTGGCGCCGCGGCGGATGATGCCGTCGTGCTCCTGGTCGACGCCCGGGAGGAAGCCGGGGACGTCGACGAAGGTGATGACCGGGACGTTGAAGGCGTCGCAGGTCCGCACGAAGCGGGCCGCCTTCTCGCTGGCCTGGATGTCCAGGCAGCCGGCGAACTGCATCGGCTGGTTGGCGACGATGCCGACCGGACGGCCCTCGACCCGGCCGAAGCCGGTCAGGATGTTCGGCGCGAACAGCGGCTGCGTCTCGAAGAACTCGGCGTCGTCCAGGATGTGTTCGATCACCGTGTGCATGTCGTACGGCTGGTTCGCGCTGTCCGGCACGATCGTGTCCAGCTCACGGTCCTCGTCGGTGACCGAGAGGTCCGCCTCCTCCTCGAACGCCGGGGGCTCGGAGAGGTTGTTGGACGGCAGGTACGACAGCAGCTGCTTGACGTACTCGATGGCGTCCTTCTCGTCCCCGGCCATGTGGTGCGCCACGCCGGAGGCGGAGTTGTGGGTGCGGGCGCCGCCCAGCTCCTCGAAGCCGACGTCCTCGCCGGTGACCGTCTTGATGACGTCCGGTCCTGTGATGAACATGTGCGAGGTCTGGTCGACCATGACCGTGAAGTCGGTGATCGCGGGGGAGTAGACCGCGCCGCCCGCGCAGGGGCCCACGACCAGCGAGATCTGCGGGATCACACCGCTCGCATGCGTGTTGCGGCGGAAGATCTCGCCGTAGGCGCCGAGCGAGGCCACACCCTCCTGGATGCGGGCGCCGCCGGAGTCGTTGATGCCGATGACCGGACAGCCGGTCTTCAGCGCGAAGTCCATCACCTTGACGATCTTCTGGCCGTAGACCTCGCCCAGCGCACCGCCGAACACGGTGAAGTCCTGCGAGAACACGGCGACGGGACGGCCGTCGACGGTGCCGTACCCGGTCACCACTCCGTCCCCGTAGGGGCGGTTCTTGTCGAGACCGAAGTTCGTCGACCGGTGCCGGGCGAACTCGTCCAGCTCGACGAAGGAGCCCTCGTCCAGGAGGAGCTCGATGCGCTCACGGGCCGTCAACTTGCCCTTGGCGTGCTGCTTTTCGACGGCGCGTGCGGAGCCGGCGTGCGTCGCTTCCTCGATACGGCGCTGGAGATCCGCGAGCTTGCCCGCGGTGGTGTGGATGTCGATCTCTTCCGGCTCGGACATCGGGATCGTGGCTCCCTGCCTGCTCAAAAGGGGGGACGGTTACTCATCCGTAGAGTAGTGGGGTGCCTACCAATCGGCAGTGCGGCGTTTACCACACCTAGGGTGGCTTGCATGACGCCGCGAGATGCATCAGACGACAGCCGTTGGTCCGATCTGGACCGTCCGCCGCTCAACGCCGCCGCGCTGCGGCGCGGGCTCGTGCGGGAGGGCGGACTGTGGCGCGACGTGGAGGTGGTGCAGCGCACCGGCTCCACCAACACCGACCTGGTGGCCCTGGCGACCGAGGGCAAGGCCCAGGAGGGCGCCGTCCTGGTCGCCGAGGAGCAGACGGCCGGCCGGGGACGGCTGGAACGGCAGTGGACGGCTCCGGCCCGCTCGGGACTGTTCTTCTCCGTGCTGCTCAAGCCGTCCGACGTGGGGATCTCCCGCTGGGGCTGGCTCCCGCTGCTCACCGGCGTCGCCGTGGCGACGGGCCTGGCGCGGACCGCCGGCGTCGACACGGCACTCAAGTGGCCGAACGACCTCCTGGTGACCATCGGAGGCGAGGAACGCAAGGCCGGCGGGATCCTCGCCGAGCGGGCCGGGAGCGACGGCGTGGTCGTCGGCGTCGGCATCAACGTCACGCTGCGTGAGGACGAGCTGCCGGTGCCCCAGGCGGGCTCCCTGGCGCTCGCCGGGGCGGTGAGCACGGACCGGGATCCGCTGCTGCGGGGCATGCTGCGGTCGCTGGAGGACTGGTACGGGCGGTGGCGGGCCGCGGCGGGCGACCCGGTGGTGAGCGGGCTGCAGGAGGCGTACGCGGCCGGCTGCGCGACCTTGGGGAAGGTGGTGCGGGCCGAGCTGCCGGGGGACCGGTCGATCACCGGGGAAGCGGTCGCGCTCGACGGGGACGGGCGGCTGGTGATCGCCACGGAGAACGGGGTGCAGGAGCCGGTGGGTGCGGGGGACATCGTGCACCTGCGGTTGGCGTGACATTCGGGTGTGGGCCGGCGGGGCTTACGCCGAGGTGGGGGCGCTCGCGGCGCGCCGCCGGAGGCGTGGGATCACCTGCGGGCTCTCGGGAGTGAGGTGGCCCACACCTGCCGTACAGTGAAGGCCGGTCGATTACTTGACCGCGGCAGATCGGAAGGGCAGCAGGCGTGACCGTCGACGATTCGGGCTCCGGCACGGGCGCGGACGGCCGGGTGGACCCCCAC
>JABFVM010000449.1 GCA_013362785.1 Streptomyces sp.
CTCGTACCCGACCGGCTTGAGCACCATGAACAGCGAGTCGTCGTACACCTCCAGCTTCGGCCGCTGGTGCGCCTTCAGGGCGTCCTCCACGGCCAGCGGGTGCAGCCCGAACTCCTCGGTGACCTTGTCGAACTCCTTCTCCGTCGGCTCGTACAGGCCGATCCAGACGAACGCGTCGTCCTGCAGACGGCACAGGTCCAGGGCGTCGGAGAAGTCCGGCGGCCCCTCCGTGCGGCGCCCGTCGCGATAGATGGCGCAGTCGACGATCACGGAGCGTATTCTCCCGCCCTCCGCCAGCGGACGCACCCCCTGGTACGCCTACGCTGGGCCGCATGCCCACGCTGATCCTGGTCCGGCACGGACGTTCCACCGCCAACACCGAGGGACTGCTCGCCGGCTGGACGCCAGGCGTCGCCCTCGACGAGCGCGGGGCCGCGCAGGCCGCCGCACTGCCCGGCCGACTGGCCGAGCTGCCCCTCTCCGAGATCGTCACCAGCCCCCTGCAACGCTGCCAGGAGACGATCCGGCCGCTCCTCGACGCCCGCCCCCACCTCACGGCGCAGACCGACGAGCGGATCGGGGAGTGCCACTACGGCGACTGGTCCGGCCGCAAGCTGGCGGAACTGGGGGACGAGCCGCTGATGGAGATCGTCCAGGCCCATCCGTCGGCCGCCGCGTTCCCCGGCGGCGAGTCGATGCGGGCGATGCAGACCAGGGCCGCCGAGGCCGTACGCGAGTGGAACGCGCGCGTGGAGCGCGATCACGGCGCGGACGCGGTGTACTTGATGTGCTCGCACGGCGACATCATCAAGTCCCTCGTGGCGGACGCACTCGGACTTCATCTCGACCTCTTCCAGAGGATTTCCGTTGAACCGTGTTCCATCACCGCGATCCGTTACACACGCCTGAGGCCGTTCCTCGTACGCCTCGGGGACACCGGTGACTTCGCGTCCCTCGCTCCGCGCGAGGAACCCCCGGCCGGCGACGCGACGGTCGGCGGCGGCGCGGGCGCACCGTGATCGTCGGGCGCAGTAGGGTGAAGCGGTTGCAAGTGCGCCGCACCCATCCACAACTCCAGGAGACAGGACGTGTCCCGTCAGGTGTTCCTCTACGACCCCCCGGACCGTTTCGTGGCCGGTACGGTCGGACTGCCCGGACGCCGTACGTTCTTCCTCCAGGCCACCGCAGGCTCCCGGGTGACCAGCGTGGCCCTGGAGAAGACCCAGGTCGCCGCCCTCGCCGAGCGCATGGACGAACTGCTCGACGAGGTCGTACGGCGTAGTGGCGGCAGCGCCGCCGTCCCCGCCATGGCGCCCTCCGAGATTTCCGACAGCGGCCCGCTGGACACCCCCATCGAGGAGGAGTTCCGCGTCGGCACCATGGCCCTGGCCTGGGACGGCGAGGAACAGCGCATGATCGTCGAGGCGCAGGCCCTCGTGGAGCTCGACGCCGACTCCGAGGAGGACCTCGCCGAGGCCGAGGAGCGACTGCTCCAGGACGAGGAGAACGGCCCCCCGATGCTGCGGGTCCGGCTCACCGGCGCGCAGGCCAGGGCCTTCGCCAAGCGCGCCCTGGACGTCGTCAACGCCGGGCGGCCGCCGTGTCCGCTGTGCAGCCTCCCGCTCGACCCGGAAGGACATGTATGTCCGCGCCAGAACGGATACCGCCGCGGAGCGTGACCCCGGTGGACCTGCTCGCCGAGGGTGAGCTGACCGTGCGCGGCCGTATCCGTGAGGCGTCGAACGCCGTTCTGTTCTGCACGGTCACGTACGAGGGGCAGGAGGCGTCCTGCGTGTACAAGCCGGTCGCCGGTGAACGGCCGCTGTGGGACTTTCCCGACGGGACGCTCGCCGAGCGCGAGGTCGCCGCGTACGAGGTCTCCGAGGCGACCGGCTGGGGGCTCGTACCGCCGACCGTGCTGCGGGACGGGCCGCACGGCGAGGGCATGGTCCAGCTGTGGATCGAGGCGACGCCGGATGCCGAGCTGCTCGCCCTGGTCGACGGCGAGGAACCCGGGCCCGGCTGGAAGGCGATCGGCTTCGCCGAGGTCGGCGAGGGCAGGACCGCCCTGCTCGTGCACGCCGACGACGAGCGGCTGCGGCGCCTCGCCGTCCTGGACGCCGTGATCAACAACGCCGACCGCAAGGGCGGGCATCTGCTGCCCACCGGGGCCGGCCGGCTGTACGGCATCGATCACGGTGTCACCTTCAACGCCGAGAACAAGCTGCGCACCCTGCTGTGGGGCTGGGCCGGGGAGCCCCTCACCGCGGAGGCGGTCGACGTCCTGAAGGGGCTCCAGACGGCCCTCGGGACCTCAGGAGCGCTGGCCGAACGGCTGGGCGGCCTGATCACCGCCGTGGAACTGGACGCCACGCGTGCGCGTGTCGACGAGCTGCTGGAGTCCGGGAGGCATCCGCAGCCGAGCGGGGAGTGGCCGGCCATTCCCTGGCCGCCCGTCTAGCAGCACAAGGGCCGGTATCGCGCAAGACGGCCTTACCGGCCATCCGACCCGGTCCGGTTCGTG
The DNA here is from genome assembly GCA_013362785.1 of Streptomyces sp. Taxonomy (GTDB): domain Bacteria; phylum Actinomycetota; class Actinomycetes; order Streptomycetales; family Streptomycetaceae; genus Streptomyces. Next base: position 2,525 of record JABFVM010000449.1, read on the forward strand.
TACGGAACATCCGTCCGGTTACGCTCATGACATGTATGCCTGGCCCGCTTCTGAGGTCCCCGTCCTGCCCGGTCAGGGCCGCGACCTGAGGATCCACGACACCGCGACCGGCGGCTTGGTCACCCTCGACCCCGGTCCCGTCGCCCGTATCTACGTCTGCGGCATCACCCCGTACGACGCGACCCACATGGGTCACGCGGCGACCTACAACGCGTTCGACCTCGTTCAGCGCGTGTGGCTCGACACCAAGCGGCAGGTCCACTACGTCCAGAACGTCACCGACATCGACGATCCCCTCCTGGAGCGGGCCGAGCGCGACGACATCGACTGGGCCGCGCTCGCCGAGAAGGAGACCGCCCTCTTCCGCGAGGACATGACCGCCCTGCGCATGCTGCCGCCGCGGCACTACATCGGCGCGGTGGAGGCGATACCCGGGATCGTGCCGCTCGTCGAGCGGCTCCGGGACGCCGGCGCGGCGTACGAACTCGACGGGGACGTGTACTTCTCCGTCGAGTCCGACCCGGACTTCGGCAAGGTCTCCGGTCTCGACGCCGCCGCCATGCGGCTGCTGTCCGCCGAGCGCGGCGGCGACCCCGACCGGCCCGGGAAGAAGAACCCGCTCGACCCGATGCTCTGGATGGCCGCCCGGCCCGGCGAGCCCAGCTGGGACGGCGGTTCGCTCGGACGCGGCCGGCCCGGCTGGCACATCGAGTGCGTCGCCATCGCCCTCGACCACCTCGGCATGGGCTTCGACGTCCAGGGCGGCGGCTCCGACCTCGCCTTCCCGCACCACGAGATGGGCGCCTCGCACGCCCAGGTGCTGACCGGCGAGTTCCCCATGGCCAAGGCGTACGTCCACGCCGGCATGGTCGCGCTGCACGGCGAGAAGATGTCGAAGTCCAAGGGCAACCTGGTCTTCGTCTCCCAGCTGCGCCGCGACGGCGTGGACCCGGTCGCCATCCGGCTCGCCCTCCTCGCCCACCACTACCGGGCCGACTGGGAGTGGACCGACCAGGTGCTCCAGGACGCCCTCGCCCGCCTCGACCGCTGGCGTGCCGCGGTGTCCCGGCCCGACGGGCCGTCCGCCGACGCGCTCGTCGAGGAGATCCGCGACGCCCTCGCCGACGACCTGGACGCCCCGGCCGCGCTCGCGGCGGTCGACCGCTGGGTCGCACGGCAGGACACCGAGGGCGGTACGGACATCGGCGCCCCCGGCGTCGTGTCGCGGGCCGTGGACGCACTGTTGGGCGTGGCTCTCTAGGAGCCGTGGAGCCGTAGGCACAGGAGAGGGGCGCTTCCACCCCGCGGGTGGAAGCGCCCCCTTGTTTCATGGCGCCGATGGTTCACGTGCCATTGGTGCGCCGTGCTTCAGGTGCCGGTCAGATCTTGCGGATCTGGATGCTCCGCAGGACCAGCGGGGAGCCGCTGTCCCACACGCCGATGACCTGGTGGCCGAACGCGAAGGCCTCCTGGACCTGGTCGTGGGTCTGCGGGTTCGGGTTGTTGAAGACCCGGAACACGTTGCCGATGCGCAGGAAGATCTGCGACGGCTGACCCGGCAGCGGCTGGACGATGTCGATGTAGCCGTTGGCGATGCCGGCCACCGGGGCCTGCTCGACGACGGACTGCACGGCGGCCTGCGTGACCTGGTGCACCAGCTGCATGACCTGCTGCTCGGCCTGCTGTTGCTGCTGGTCGCCCTGGAACTGCTGGCCGTAGCCCTGCTGCTGGCCATAGCCCTGCTGCTGCCCGTAGCCCTGCTGCTGGCCGACCTGCTGCGGCTGCTGCCCGAGCTGCGACAGCAGTTGCTGGAACGGCTGCTGCTGGCTCAGCTGCTGGAGCTGTTCGAGCGAGCCGCCCATGCCGAACGGCTGCTGCTGGCCGTAGCCCTGCTGCTGGCCGTAGCCCTGCTGGCCGTACGGCTGCTGTTGCTGCTGCTGATACGGCGATGTGCTCGGGAACTGCTGTCCGAGCTGTTGTCCCATGTGACTCATCTGCGGGGTGGTGCTCATGCGGGTGTCACCTTCCCTTGATGTGATGGGCTGTGTCAGCCGGTGATGACCAGGCCGACGATCTCGTCGTCCGAGAACCACACTCGGACATCGGGCCGTCCCCCCGCGAAGGCGGTATGGACCGCCTGGCGGATCTCGGGGGACGGATGATTGAGGTTCCGCCAGTCGCCGGCCACGAACAGCCGGATCCGGGGCGGAAGTTCACGCGGATACGGCATCAACTCGTCCCAGTAGCGCTCGGCCTTGCCCGAGCCGACCGCCTGCGGGACCAGATAGGTGACCGCGGCCTTGATGTCGGGCCGGTTGCCGATCCGCTGGGAGGCGGGCCGGCCCGGCGCGTCCTGCTGGGGGGAGCCCGTCGCCCGGAGCACCGCACGCGCACGCTCGGGGGACATCGGCGTCTGGCCGGCCGCCTTGAGCATGCCCTGCAGCGCGGCCAGCGCGCCGACCACCACCGGGGAGGCGGATGACGTCCCCGAGAACGTGTCGGTGTACCAGGCGATCTCCTCGGGCCCGCCCTGCAGATCGCCGGGCCGGTCCCAGAAGCCGCCGGTCGTGGTCACCTCGCGGCCCCAGCCCTGCGCGTCCACGCGGGCACCGTAGTTGGAGAACGCGAGCCGTGAGCGGTCCGGGCCGTGATCGCGGCCGTGTGTGCCGGGCGGCGGGGCGCCCGCGCCGACCATGACGGCGCCGGAGGTCGGGTAGGACGGGTTGAACGGGTTGCGCCACGACTCGGGGAAATCGTCCGGGCGGCGCTCGTAGACCGCGTGGTCGAGCGACTCACCGCCGTTGCCCGCGGCCGCCACCACGAGGATGCCCTTGGCGGTGGCGTAGCGGACGGCGGCGAGGTCGTCCGGCCACCATTCGAGCGGGATGTAGCCGCGCTGGTCGTCGCGCTCGGCGTACTCGAACCGGGGCCCCGGGCGGTGCAGTTCGATCAGCACGATGTCGCCGGGGCTCAGCCGGTCGGCCGCCGCCTGGATCGCGGCCGCCGTGCCGACGCCCTGGAAGGAAGCGGCCGCGGTCACCGTCTCCGGCACGATGCCGGTGACGCCGTACTCGTTGCGGTCGCCGCCGATCACCCCGATCACGGCGGTGCCGTGGTTGCGCCAGGCCAGGTCGGTCAGCGGAGTGCCGACGACGACGCCGGCCAGCTTGGCGGCCAGGTCCTCGTGGCCCAGCTGCCAGGAGCCCTCCACGTCGATCACGGTCACGCCCTGACCGGCGCCGCCGGGCCGCTGCCAGGCCCAGTACGCGTCGACGCCCTCGGGCGCGGGCCGCAGATAGCCCTGCCGGCCGCTGTAGTCGGGCGTGACCGGCGCGCCCTCCTTCAGCCGCCCGCTGTCCTCCCCGATGCGCCCGAGGGAGGCCGGCACCGCGCCCGGCTTCACATACGCCGAGTCGATCCCGGGCAGCGCGGCGATCCGGGCGCGCAGCTGATCGGCACGGCTCTCGCCGCCGCGCACCCGGTAGAACAGCGCGAGGTCGGGCACCTCGTCCGTGTCCATCGCGGCCTGCTGGAGGCGCTCCTCGCTGCCGAACAGCGGCTCCAGCGCGAGTTGTTCGTCACTGAGGAACATGTTGAGGGCCGAGACATCGGCGCCCGCCACCGACCGGACGCCCTCGGCCTGGGCACGCAGCCGGGCCTCCGGACGAGCGACGACGATCAGTTCCTGCTCGGTTCCTCGATAGGTGAATCCCGCTCCGTCGGGGCCCGGCCCGGACGCTCCCGGGCCCTGCGCCGGCTGTGCCTGGTCGGTCATCGTCTGCCGCTCCCTTCGGTCCTGCGGGTACCAAGTGCGGGTGGTGCGGCGCGCCTTCCGGGTGACAACCAAGCACGCGCGGCCCGGTCCGTCCAGACCACTTTCGCCAACTCGGTTTGAAAACAAGTTGAATTGGGCACCGTGTGCAATCCGGCCTGAAAGAGATGTCACGTCACAATCGGGCCAGATGCTGTCCGGTCGCTGTCGAGAGACCGGCTCTTGCTGCGGGGGCGGGCGGCGTGTGGTGGGGTGGACGAGTCAGTTGACCGTTGGACCAGCCATCGGCCGGTCCCGTCCGCGGAAGGACGCACCGTGGCCCCCGAACGCCGCTCCTTCGCACCTCGTCCCACCCGCCGCAGACTCCTCACGGCCGGTGCCGCCACCGCCGGCGCCGTGCTCGTCGGCTCCGCCGGCGCCTCCGCCGCGGCGGCCGAAACAGCCGCAAAGACACGGCACGCCGTGCTCCACCTCCCGAACGGCTTCCGCCCGGAGGGCATCACCATCGGCGGCGGACCGTACGCCTACCTCGGCTCGCTCGGCGACGGCTCGATCTACCGCGCCGACCTGCGCACCGGCGAGGGCTCGATCATCTCGACCGGCCCCGGCACACCTTCGGTCGGCCTCAAACTCGACCGCCGTGGACGGCTGTTCGTCGCCGGACGCGGTGAGGGAGCCCGGGTCGTGGACGCCCGCACCGGGAGGATCCTCGCCTCCTACCGGCTGACCACGGCGACCCCGACCTTCGCCAACGACGTGTTCCTCACCCCGCGCACGGCCTGGTTCACCGACTCCTTCCAGCCCGCCCTGTACGCCCTCCCGCTCGGCCGGCACGGCGAACTGCCGGACGCGGACGCCGTCGGGACGATCACCCTGAGCGGCGACTGGAGCCAGGTCACCGGCGAGGTCGTGAACGCGAACGGCATCACCAGCACCCCCGACGGCTCGGCCCTCCTCGTCGTGCAGTCCGGGGTCGGCGGCCTGCACCGGGTGAACCCGCGCACCGGCGTCACCCGGCTCGTCGACCTCGGCGACGCGGCCCCGCTCACCAACGGCGACGGCCTACTGCGGACCGGCCGGACGCTGTACGTCGTGCAGAACCGGCAGAACGCGGTAGACGTGTTCGAACTCGCCGCCGACGGCCGCAGCGGCGTCTTCCGGCGCCGTATCACCGACCCGCTCTTCGACGTGCCGACAACGGTGGCCGCGCACCAGGGCCGGCTCTACCTGCCCAACGCGCGCTTCACCACGACACCGACGCCGGAGACGACGTACGACGTGATCTCCGTGCCCGCGTGACGCACGCCGGGAACGCTTGACGGCGAAGGGCGGTGCGCAGCACAGCGCACCGCCCTCTATCAGGCTCCGGCCTTCAGGCCCCGGGAGCTTCAGTCGTCCGAGGAGTCGTCGTCCTCGTCCTTGCCGCCCGTCTTCGGGGGCATCGGCGGACGCGTCCGGTCGTCGGGTGACGGGCCGCCGTCCCGGCGTCTCAGATACCGCTCGAACTCGCGGGCGATCGCCTCGCCCGACGCCTCCGGCAGCTCGGCGGTGTCCCGGGCCTCCTCCAGCGTCTGCACGTACTCCGCGACCTCGCTGTCCTCGGCGGCCAGCTGGTCCACACCGACCTGCCAGGCGCGCGCGTCCTCGGGCAGTTCGCCCAGTGGGATGCGCACGTCGATCAGGTCCTCCAGACGGTTGAGCAGGGACAGCGTCGCCTTCGGGTTGGGCGGCTGCGAGACGTAGTGCGGGACGGCGGCCCACAGCGACACCGCCGGGACGCCCGCGTGCGTGCACGCCTCCTGCAGGACGCCGACGATGCCCGTCGGGCCCTCGTACTTGGTCTCCTCCAGATCCATCCGGCGGGCCAGGTCCGCATCGGACGTGGTCCCGCTGATCGGGACCGGACGCGTATGCGGGGTGTCACCGAGCAGGGCGCCCAGGATGACCACCAGCTCCACACCCAGTTCGTGCGCGAAGCCGAGGAGCTCGTTGCAGAACGAGCGCCACCGCATGGACGGTTCGATACCTCGGACGAGTACCAGATCCCGCGGCTTCTCACCGCCGACGCGGACGACGGACAACCTTGTCGTCGGCCACGTGATCTTCCTTACCCCGTCGTCCATCCACACCGTGGGGCGGTTCACCTGGAAGTCGTAGTAGTCCTCGGCGTCCAGCGCCGCGAACACCTCGCCCTTCCACTCCCTGTCCAGATGCGCGACGGCGGTGGAGGCGGCGTCGCCGGCATCGTTCCAGCCCTCGAACGCGGCCACCATGACCGGGTCGACCAGCTCGGGAACCCCCTCCAGCTCGATCACCCAGGCCTCCTTCCGACGTGCCCTCGCTTGACGAACCAACCTTACGGCGTGCGGCGGGGGCGCCAGCAGCCCCCTTGCACGGGGGAGTGAACGGATCACTGCCCCGTTCGCCACCCCGGAACACCACTCAAGAGATCCGATGTCCGACGAATGGTATTTCGCCCTCCGCGCACCGTCCCACCAGGGCGGACCGTCAGGTCACAGCGTGGACCGCAGCCACTGCTCCACGCTCGCGATGTGCACCGTCGCCCACGACCGCGCCGCCTCCGCGTCCCGGTCCCGCAGGGCCTCCAGGATCGCCCGGTGCTCGTGCAGGGTCCGGCTCACCGCGTCCTCCTGGGTCAGCCCGCGCCAGATACGGGCCCGCGTCGTCGGCCCCGAGAGCCCGTCGAGCAGGGAGCACAGCACCGAGTTCCCGGAGCTCTGCACGATGCCCCGGTGGAACTCCAGGTCGCAGGCGACGAGTTCCTCCACCGACGGATCGTTGCCGAGCTTGTCCAACTGGTTGGCCAGCGCGGCCAGTTGCTGCTCGCTGATCCGTGACGCCGCCATCGCGGTGGCCGCCGGCTCCAGGATGCGGCGCACGGCGAGGAACTCCAGCACCGTGTCGTCGCGGTGGAAGTCGACCACGAAGCTCAGCGCCTCAAGGAGCAGCTGCGGATCGAGGCTCGTGACATACGTGCCGTCGCCCTGCCGCACGTCCAGGATCCGGATCAGCGACAGGGCCCGCACGGCCTCCCGCAGCGAGTTGCGGGACAGCCCCAGCTCGGCGGCGAGCTCGCTCTCCTTGGGGAGCCGGTCGCCGGGGCGCAGCGCGCCCGAGACGATCATGCCCTTGATCTTCTCGATCGCCTCGTCGGTGACTGCCATGACCGGCCTCCCTGTCGTTCAGGACGTCGTGCGGGACCTTGCGCGAGATGCCGCACAAGACATCCGATGTCTCAAACACACATTATGGGGCCTGTTCGGACGCCGTCTCCAGATCGGCGATCACCGATTCGAGATCGGCGATCACCGCCGCCTCGTCGAGCGTCGTCAGCACCCGGTCCCGCATCAGCACCCGCCCCTCGACCACCGTGTCCCGCACGTCCGCCGAGTGCGCCGCGTAGGCCAGCGTGGACCAGGGGTCGTGGAGCGGACGGAGGTGCGGTGCGTCCAGGTCGAGCACGATCAGGTCGGCCCGCTTGCCCGCCTCCAGCGAGCCCAGCTGCTCCCCGAGCCCCAGCGCCCGCGCCCCCTCGACGGTCGCCATGCGTACGGCACGCTCGGCGCCGACCGCCGTGGCGTCGCCGCCCGCCTTGTGCACCAGCGCCGCCTGCCGCACCGCCCCCAGCACGTCCAGCGTGTTGGAGCTGACGGCCCCGTCCGTGCCGAGCCCGACGGTCACCCCGGCGCTGAGCAGCCGCGGCACCGGTGCGATGCCGCAGCCCAGTTTCAGGTTCGACACCGGGCAGTGGGCGACGGACGTGCCCGTGCGGGCCAGCGCCGCGATCTCCGGCCCGGTGAGCTCCACGGCGTGCGCGAGCAGCAGGTCGGGACCGAGCAGCCCGAGGGAGTCGAGCAGCTCGACCGGGCGCTTTCCGTAGCGCACCTCGACGGTGGCGACCTCGGTCGCGTTTTCGGCGGCGTGGATGTGCAGCAGCGCCCCGAACTCCCGGGCCAGGGCGGCGATCCGAGTGAGCTGGTCGGGGGAGAGGGTGTAGGTGGAGTGGGCGAAGACGACGGGACGGCGGCCGTGACGGGCCGGGCCGCGTGCCTCAAGGTCCCGGCGGGCCCATGCCATCCGGTCGCCGAAGGCCATGCGGTCCGGCGGCTCCGGTACGTCCATGAAGGTGGGCCCGGCCAGCAGCCGCCAGCCCGCCTCACGGGCCGCACGCTCGGCCGCCTCGTGGAACCAGTACATGTCCAGCGCCGAGGTCACCCCGGCCCGTACGCTCTCGGCCACCGCCAGCCGCACCGCCGCCGCCACGTTCTTCGGCGTCAGCAGCTCGGCCTCCCAGCGCAGCACCCGCTCCAGGAACCCCTGGAGGGTGACGTCGTCGGCGCGGCCGCGCAGCAGGGTCATCGCGAGGTGGGTGTGGGTGTTGACCAGCCCGGGCAGGACCAGGCAGCCGGTGGCGTCGAGGGTCTCCTGTGCCGTGAACCGCGTACACAGCTCCTCGGCGGGACCCACGGCGACGATCTCGCCCTCGTGGACGGCGACCGCGCCACCCTTGAGAACGGTTCCGGCCTCGTCCACCGTCAGGACGTCGCCGCCGTGCACCAACAGGTCGACGGTCACAGCTCGTTCCCCTCCGCCAGCAGCCGCAGCGCCTCCAGCGACACGACGGCGCCCCGCTCGACACCCGCCGCGACGACCTCCCGGTGCGGGTCGTAGACGCTGGTGCCGTCCTCCTCCACCAGCTCGTCCGCGCTCGCCCCGTCGATCACCAGCACACCGCCCGCGACCAGCCCCCGCAGCGAGGCCGTCACCAGCAGCGCCGACAGCTCCATCTCGATCGCCGCGAGCCCGGCACCGGAGTAGGAGAAGAGCGGCAGCAGCCCCGGCTGGAACGCCGCCCGCGTCCACACGATGCCCCGGTGGTGCGGGGCGCCCGCCGCGCGTGCCGCCCGCTGGAGCGCGAGCACCGCCTCCGGCGCGGCGACGGCCGGGTACTCCGGCGGCAGCAGCTGCTGGGTCACCCCGTCGTCCCGTACGGCCGCCTCGGCGACGACGAGATCGCCGTCGGCGATGCCGGGCCGCATCGAACCGGCCGTACCGAAGCGCAGCACGACCCGCACGCCCGCGTCTGCCAGCTCCTGGAACAGCAGGATCGCGCCCGGCCCGCCCACCCCGTGCGAGGCCACGGTGACCGGCACGCCCTTCCAACTCCCGCTGAAGACACGGTATTCACGGTGGTACGACACCTCCTCGGCACCGTCAAGGAGCGCGGCGACGGACGCCGCGCGGGCCGGGTCGCCGACGACGACCGCGTGCGGCGGCAGGCCGGTGCGGGGTATGCGGGTGACGGGCAGCAGGTCCTGCGTCATGAGGCGGCTCCGGAGGGACGGGGGCGGGGGCGGGCACGGCGACGGCGTGCCGTCGTGAGGAAGAGGGCGCCGAGCGTGACGACGTACGGCGCGGCGTCGGTCGCCTGCTGCGGCAGGCCGAGGCCCTGGAGACGGAAGCCGGCCGCCTCGGCGACGCCGAACAGCAGCGCGGCGAGCAGCACACCGAGGGGCGCGGCCCGGCCGAGCATGACCGCGACGACCGCGATCCAGCCCCGGCCCGCCGTCATGTTCTCGGAGAACAACGTGACGTTGCCCAGAGCGAGTTGGGCCCCGGCGAGCCCGCACAGCACGCCCGACACGAGGACGGCCGCGTACTTGTACTTCGTCGGGTTCACCCCGAGCGTCGCCGCCGCGTCCGGCGCCTCGCCGACCCCGCGCAGCCGGAGCCCCCACACATGCCGCGACAGCATCAGCGCCGCCAACGCGACCGTCGTCCACGCCAGATAGGCGAGCGGGGTGAAGCCGCCGACCAGCGGCAGCCCGGCGAGTGACGGGTCGTCGAAGGTGCCCTGGACGCCGAAGACCGTACGCAGCAGGAAGCTCGTCAGGCCCACGGCCAGCAGGTTCATGGCGATGCCCAGCACCACCGCGTCCCCGCGCAGCGTCACGGCGCCCACCGCCAGGATCAGTGAATACCCGGCCGCCGCGAGCGCCGCCGCCAGTACGCCCAGCCAGGGGCTGCCGGTGAACCAGCTCGTGGCCACGGCCGTGAAGCAGCCCATCAGCATCATGCCTTCGAGGCCGATGTTGAACACCCCCGCCCGCTCGCACAGGGCACCGCCCAGCGCGGCCAGCAGGATCGGGGTCAGCGCGCGCAGCGCCGACATCAGGAGATCGGAGTCGAAGAACATCACACGGCCTCCTCGACCTTGCGCACCTTGCGGCGCGGGAAGCGCAGCCGGGCCGCAAGGAACACGATCACGATCGCCTGCAGCACCTGCGTCAGCTCCCGCGGCACCTCCGTCGTCCGCTCCATCGCGAGGCCGCCGACCTGGAGAACGGCGAAGAAGAACGCCGCGACCAGAGTGCCGAGCGGGGCCGCGGCGGCGAGCAGTGCCGCCGTGAGCCCGGTCCAGGTGTAGCCGGGCGCGGTCGGCGCACCGTCCACGAACCGGTAGGGGAAGCTCAACACCCCTACCGCGCCCACCAGTCCGGCGAGTGCGCCCGAGACGGACAGCAACTTCAGGGTCAGGGCCCGGCGTTCGACACCGGCGTACGCCGAGAAGCGCGCGTTGAGGCCCGTCATGCGTATCTCGTACCCGATCGCGGTCCGCCGATCCGTGAACCAGTACCCGGCCGCCGCGAGCACGACGAGTACGAGACCGACGGTCACCGTGGACTCCCCGAAGGCGGGCAGCGCGACACCGTCGGGCAGCGCCCGTGTCTGGGGCAGGCTGGAGCCGGGCTCCTTGAGCGGGTAGCGGGCCAGATAGGAGGCGAGCGAGACCGCCGGGTAGCTGAGCAGCAGGCTGCTGACCAGCAGCGGGACGCCAAGGTGGTTCTCGCACAGGGCGGCCAGCACGGCGTACGCGGCGCCCGCCGCCATGCCCGCGAGCAGCGCCAGTACGACGGTGAGCGGGGCGGGCAGCGGTGAGTACAGGCCGGTCACGGCCGCGGTGATGCCGCCGAGCACCAACTGGCCGTCGCCGCCGAGGTTGATGAGCCCGGCGCGCAGCGGGATCGCCAGCGCCAGCGCCATGCCGAGCACGCTGGTGCCGGTGGTCAGGGTCGCGCCGATGCCGTCGCCGCCGAGCGCGCCGGTGAGGACGGCGCCGTAGGCGGTGAGGGGGTCGGCTCCCGTGCCGAGCAGGAACAGGGCGCCGATGACGACGCCCGCGAGCACGGAGAAGGTGATGGGGGAGCGCAGGGCTCCCGATATGCGTTCAAGAGTCATGTCAGTCGACGGTCTCCACCTGCTGGCCGGTGCCGCCCGCCATCGCGAGCCCCAGCGTCCGTTCGTCCGCCTCGTCCTTGGTGTACGACGCCGTGACACGGCCCTCGTACATCACCATCACCCGGTCAGCGAGCCCGCGGATCTCGCTCAGCTCGGCCGAGACGAGCAGCACGGCGTGGCCGGCGTCGCGGTGGGCGATCAGCTGGTCGTGGATGTTCTGGATCGCGCCGATGTCGACCCCGCGGGTGGGCTGCTCGACGAGCAACAGCGGGGCCTCGTGGGCGAGTTCGCGGCCGATCAGCAGCTTCTGCAGATTGCCGCCGGACAGCGCGGAGGCGGGCACCTCGGGCGTGGCCGCCTTGATGCCGAACCGCTCGACCAGCCGCTTCGCATGCGCTCGGACGGCCGTCGGCGGCAGCAGGCCGCGCGAGGAGAGGGACGTACGGTGGTGGCCCATCGCGAGGTTGTCCGCGACCGAGGCGGATGGGGCCGTACCGACCGCGTGGCGGTCCTCCGGGACGTACGCCAGACCCCTGGCGCGGCGCTCGGCGGCCGAGGCGTGCGTGATGTCCTCGCCCTGGAGCGTGACCCGCCCGGCGTCGGTCCGCCGCAGTCCGGCCAGCGCCTCGACCAGCTCGCTCTGTCCGTTGCCCGCGACGCCCGCGATGCCGACGATCTCCCCGGCCCGCACCGTCAGTCCGACGTCGCGCACGGCGCCGGTGGTCAGGCCGGCCACCTCCAGGACCGTCCCGCCCGGTGTGCCCGGCGCGTGCACGCGGTCCAGCTCGACCGCGCGGCCGGTCATCGCGGCGGCGATCTCGGCGGCGGAGGTCTCGGCGGTGACCAGGCGTGCGACGACCCGGCCGTCCCGCAGCACCGTCACCCGGTCGCTGCCTTCGAGGACCTCGCGCAGCTTGTGCGTGACAAGGATCACCGTACGGCCCTCGGCGGCCAGCGACTTGAGCACCGCGAACAGGGCGTCCGCCTCGGACGGCGTGAGCACGGCGGTCGGCTCGTCGAGGATGAGCGTCCGGGCGCCCCGGTGCAGCAGCTTGAGGATCTCCACACGCTGGCGCAGCCCGACCGGCAGGTCTCCCACCCGGGCGTCCGGATCGACCGACAGCCCGTGCTCCTCGCTCAGTTCACGCACCCGGCGGCGGGCGGCGGCACGGTCCAGCAGGCCGAAGCGGCGCGGCTCGGCGGCGTACACGACGTTCTCGGCGACGCTCAGCGAATCGAACAGTTTGAAGCTCTGGTGCACCATGCCGAGCCCGGCGGCCATGGCCTCGGAGGAGCTGGCGAAGCCGGAATCGGCGGCCCGTCCGTCGATCCGGATCGAACCGGCGTCGGCGCGCTCCATGCCGTACAACACCGACATCAGCGTGGACTTGCCCGCGCCGTTCTCGCCCATCAGCGCATGGATCTCACCGCGGCGGACGGTCAGGTCGACGGCGTCGTTGGCGAGCGTGCCGGGGAACCGCTTGGTGATGCCCCGCAGCTCGACGGCGACGCCGTCGGCGTCAGCTCGCGGCCGGGTCATCGACCGTCAGCTTCCCGGACACGATCTGCTCGCGCAGCGCCTCGACCTTCTTCAGGACGTCCTTGTGTTCGGCGATCACGCACTTCGACGCGTCCACACCGTCCTCCAGTCCGGTGAGGCTGATGCCGCCCTCCTTCAGGCCGTACGAGACGGTCGTGCCCGTCTTCCCGGCCAGGACCGCCTCGATGCCCTTGTCCACGGCGACGTCCGTGCGCTTGATCACGTTGTCGACGACCGTGCCGGGCGCCGACACACACTGGTTGACGTCGACGCCGTAGGCGTAGGCGCCCTTGGCCTTCGCCGCCTCGAAGACGCCGTAGTTGCCCGCCGCGGCGGCCGCCATGATCTGGTCGTAGCCCTTGGAGAGCAGGGAGTTCGCCTGTTCCTTGGCGCGGGCCGAGTCGTCGAACGGGGACTGGCCGCCGACGAAGCGCGTCGAGGTCTCCGTCTTCGCGGCGACCTTCCGGGCACCGGCCGCGAACGGGTCGCTGTAGCGCCGGAACTGGGGCGTGTCGAGCACGTCGACCGCGCCCACCTTGCCCGACCTGCTCAGCAGACCGGCCTCGGCGCCCGCCAGGAAGACGCCCTCGTGCTCACGGAAGACCGCGCAACCGACGTTCTTGAAGCTCTTGGCGGTGCACGCGTCCACGATCAGGAACTGCTGCTTCGGGTTCTTCTCCGCCTGCTGGGCGACGAGGTCGGCGAACTCGAAGCCGACCAGCACGATGACGTCCGGCTTCGCGTCCACGGCGGCCTGGACGTTCTGCTGCTGGGAGGCGGTGTCGGTGGACTCGTACACCCGCTGCGACCCGTCGTGCCGCTTCGCCGCGTCCTTGATGCCGCTGACGGCGAGCTTCAGGAACTCGTTCTGGCCGACGGCGTCGGGGGTGACCAGCGTGAAGGACTTCCCGCTGCCGCCGCCCATGCCGTCGGCGGCGTCCTTCTTCGCGGCCGCGTTGCACGCGGTGGCCGCGGTGACCACGAGCGCGGTGGTGGCGGCGAGTTGCACGGAACGGCGGAATCTGCGGCGCATGGGGACCTTCCGAGGCATGAGGACCTACTGGGGATACGGCAGGGCGCGCTCGGCGGTGAACGCGTGCGGGGGAGAGAGGGCGACGGCGAAAGAGGCTGAAGCGGGGGCGGTTCAGCGGGGACAGGCGTCGCCGGAGCAGCGGCCGAAGTCCAGGAAGCGGCGCTTGGTGAGCAGCACACGTCCTCCTCGGGCTCGGCCTGCGGGCTGCGGGTCCGTGGACTGTACACCGGGTGTTCGGACATGTGCCCACCTGTCTCGAACTGTGGTTCTCCAAGGTCATGTACGGTGACGAACACCCACAGGAACAGCAGGAGTGCCCCCTTATGTCCCAGGAATTGCGTGCCGTCCACTGGACCGGAACCAGCCTCGCCCTGATAGACCAGACCCTCCTGCCGCACCGCACCGAGACCATGGACGTCCGTGACGTCGACACCCTCGTCGACGCGATCCGACGCCTCGTCGTACGCGGCGCGCCCGCGATCGGCGCGGCCGGGGCCTACGGCGTCGCCCTCGCGCTCCTCCAGGGCGAGCGCGAGGACTGGTCGGCCGACGAGGTGCGCGCTGCCGTGGCCCGGATCCGCGAGGCCCGGCCCACCGCGGTCAACCTGATGGTGTGCGTGGACCGCGTCATGACCCGGTTCGCCGAGGGCCTCGACGCGGTGCTGGCGGAGGCCGCCGCCGTACAGCGCGAGGACATAGAGGGCAACCGGGCCATGGGCGCGTACGGCGCCGACTGGCTGCTCGAACGCGTCGGTGTGGAGCGGCCGTTGCGCATCCTCACCCACTGCAACACCGGCGCTCTCGCCACGGCCGGCTGGGGCACCGCGCTCGGCGTCATCCGTGAACTGCACACGCGCGGCCGGCTGGAGGTCGTGTACGCCGACGAGACGCGCCCGCTGCTCCAGGGCTCCCGGCTGACCGCCTGGGAGCTGGCCCAGGAGGGCATCGCGCACTACGTCCAGGCCGACGGCGCCGCGGCCGGCACCATCCTGCGCGGCGAGGTCGACGCCGCGATCGTGGGCGCCGACCGCATCGCCGCGAACGGCGACACCGCGAACAAGGTCGGCACCGTGGGCGTCGCCCTGGCCTGCGCGGACGCCGGGATCCCGTTCCTGGTGGCGGCACCGACCACGACCGTCGACCTGGCCACGAAGACCGGCGACGACATCCACATCGAACTCCGGGGCGAGGACGAGGTGCTGGAGTGGGGCGGCGTCCGCACGGCTCCGGCCGCCTCCCGTGGGCACAACCCCGCGTTCGACGTGACGCCGGGACGCCTGGTGACCGGGCTGGTCACCGAGCGCGGGGTGCTGGAGGTGTCGGCGGGGGAGCTGCCGGGGGAGCGGCTGCTCTGAGGCTGCCGGGCGCTGTCGCCGACCTATACTCCGAACCCATGACCGACGCTGTGACCTCGCCCGATGCGGATCTGGTCGGCGCCCTGAAGGCGCTGGCCAACCCGGTGCGCCTGCAACTGCTGGGGTGGCTGCGTGATCCCGCGCTGCACTTCTCGCAGTACGAGGCGATCGCGGACCCGGCCGAGGTCGGGGTCTGTGTGAGTCACCTCCAGGCCAAGGCCGGGCTGGCCCAGTCGACGGTGTCGGCGTACATGGCGGAGTTGCAGCGCGCGGGTCTGGTGCGCGCGACGCGGGTGGGCAAGTGGACCCACTACAAGCGGGACGAGGAGCGCATCGCCGAGCTGGTCGCCCAGCTCGGACGGACCCTGTAGCAGCAAGGACTTGCCGACCGAGGTCGCCTGTTGCATTTCATATCGAGAATCTGCGATATTTCGATGCATGACGAACTTGGCGAACCTGGGGACCTTCGGCATCTACACCTTCGACTTCGAGCACCAGCCCGCCGCGCAAGTGCGGGACTCCGCACGGGAGTTGGAACAACTGGGCTGGCGGGCCCTGTGGTTTCCCGAGGTGGGCGGACGCGAGGCGCTCACCCAGGCCGGCTATCTGCTCTCCTCCACCGAGCGGCTCCACGTGGTGAACGGCATCGCACAGATCTGGCCCCGAGAGGCGGGCGCGACACACGCCGCGAGCGCCTTGCTGGCCGACGCCTACCCGGGACGCCACGTCCTGGGCCTGGGATTCGGCGCCGGACGACCGGGCGTCAAACCCCTTGCCGCCATGGCCGGTTACCTCGACGAACTGGACACCCTCGCCAAGGACTCACCCACCCCCGCACCACGGACCCCGGTCCGCCGCGTCCTCGCCGCGTACGGCCCCAAGATGCTCGCCCTGGCCCGGGACCGCTCGGCCGGCGCCCACACCTACCACGTCAACACGGCCCACACCGCCCAGGCCAGGGACATCCTCGGCCCCGACGCGTTCCTCGGCGTCGAGCACGCGGTGCTCTTCGAGCCGGACCCCGACAGGGCCCGCGCGACGGCACGCGAGCATCTGCACCCGTACCTCAACACCCCGTACAACGTCGCCAAGTTCCGCCGCCTCGGCTACACCGACGACGAGATCGCGCACGGCGGCAGCGACCGCCTCGTCGACGACCTCGTGTTCTGGGGCGACGTGGACACGGTGACCGCACGGCTCCAGGGCCATGTCGAGGCGGGCGCCGACCACGTCGCCGTCCAGGTCATCGGCACCGCACCGGGCGGCACCGCGATGCTGCACTGGCGCCGGCTGGGCGAGACGCTGCTGCCGCGAGGCGCCTGAACTCCGGCGCGCCCCGATGCCGTGCACCCCGCTAGCGCTGGGCCAGCTCCAACTCCAGCAGCCACTCCACGACTTCGGTGTGGTGCCGGGCCTGGCGCGGGGTCTCGCCCCAGACGTACAGGCCGTGGCCGGCGACGACCACCGCGGGCATGCGTGGGTCGCGCGCGGCTTCCAGGCGGTCCCCGAGGACCTTCATGTCCTGGCTGTTGGCGATGACCGGGAGCGTCACCTCGACGTCGTGGGCGGGCTGTCCGACACCCTTGAGCATCTCCAGGTCCCGGAACACGATTCCCCCGGGCTCGCGGCGTCCCATCGCCACCGACGCGACCGTATGGACGTGCACCACCGCCCCGGCGCCGGTCAGCGCGGCCACGCGCGCGTGCAGTTCGGCCTCGGCGGACGGCCTGCCGCCGTTCACCGCGGCGCCTTGTTCGTCGACCAGCACCACGTCCGAGGGCGTCAGTTCGCCCTTGTCGTGGCCGCTGGCGGTGACCGCGAGCCGCAGCGGATCGCGGGCCAGCACCACGGACAGGTTGCCGGAGGTGCCCCGCATCCAGCCGAAGGCCGCGAACCGTGCGGACTCGGCGGCCAGCACCGCATTCGCCTCCTCCAGGTCGGACTGGCTGATCCCGTCGGTCACGTGCTGCTCCCGGAAGTGATGAGGGTGATCTCGTCGAACGTCGCCGCCTGCGGATGGTCGCCGACGCCCTGCTCGTAGTACGGCTCCCCGGGCCGCCGGACACCGACCGTCCGCCAGCCCGCCGCGCGGGCCGCGTCCAGTTCGCCCGGCCGGTCGGAGAGGAAGAGGAGACGGCCCGGCGCGACACCGGTCGCCCCGGCGATACGGCGGTACGACTCCGCCTCCTGCTTGGGTCCCGCGTTCTCGGTGTCGTACAGACCGGAGACCAGCGGCGTCAGGTCGCCCTCCGGGCTGTTGGTGAACCACGCCCGCTGGGCCGCCACCGACCCCGACGAGTAGACGTACAGCCGTACGCCCGCCGAGTGCCACGCCCGCAGCCGCGGCACGACATCGTCGTAGAAGTGCGACACGAGGTCGCTGCGGGCGAACCCCTCGGACCAGATGATGCCCTGAAGGGTCTTCAGCGGCGTGGCCTTGCGGTCCTCGTCCAGCCAGGCGCCCAGGGTCTTCTCCACGGCGGCGGCATCGGCCCGCGGGTCGCCGGTCAGCTCCCGCACCTGGTCGACCGCCCGTGCCACGTCCGGGTCGTCGCCGCGCTCGGCCAGCAGCGCGCCGAACCGGGCGCGGGAGTACGGGTACAGCACGTCCACGACGAAACCGGTGGCGCTCGTCGTGCCCTCGATGTCGAGCACCACGGCGGCCACGTCGAAACGGAGGTCCGGCACGCTCACGCGGCGCCCTTGTCGGCCTCGTAGCCGGCCGCGATCGTGTCGTAGTCCGGGAAGCGGGCGGAGATGGGGGAGCCGGTGAAGTTGCCGATCCAGCCGTCCTCCTCGTGGAAGAAGCGGATCGCGGTGAACGACGGCCTAGTGCCCATGTCGAACCAGTGCGTCGTGCCGCGCGGCACGCCCAGCAGGTCGCCCTTCTCGCAGTAGACGGCGTGCACCTCGCCGTTCACGTGCAGATAGAAGATGCCGGAGCCGGAGACGAAGAAGCGGACCTCGTCATCGTCGTCGTGCGTGTGCTCCTGCAGGAACTTCTCGCGGGCCGCCTTCGCCTTCACCGGGTACTCCGGGTCGTCGCTGGGGTGCAGGCCCAGCACGTCGACGGTGGTGAAGCCCTCCTCGGCGTTGAGCCGGTCGATCTCCGGGCCGTACGCCGCGAACACGGTGTCGCTGTCGGCGTCGAACGGCACGTCCGCACGGACCGGCCACTGCTCGTAGCGCACACCGAGCGGCTTCAGCGCCTCGGCGATCTCGGCGGGGTCGGAGGTGCGGCGGATCAGGGCCTCCGGTCCGGACTCGGACCAGGTCGTCAGCAGGGTCATGGGGGCAACTCCTGGAGCTGGAAGGGGGGGCCGGGTACCGAGACAAGCACCCGGGAGGTGAGGCGGGAAGGGCGCAGGGGCGGAGGGCTGAACAGCGCCGGTCAGCCGCGACACTTCGCGCTGGGACAGCAGCGCATGCGGGGCATGCGGATCGCTGTCGCGCGGGGAGTCGTCATCAGGGCCTCACTGTGCCGGTTCGGGTGCCGGTTCCGTGATCGTAACGCCGTCGGAGCCCTGTCGACGTGTCGACAGGGTGTGACCTAGTCGTTGTCTCACGTGGTGAGAAACCGCTTCCATCGCTTTGACGCATGGCTGAAATCGTTCCCATGATCTCCGTATGAAGACGCTGCTGCTCGTGCGGCGGCTGTACGTGGACTTGCTCCGGTCGACCACAGCCAGCTGTCGCTGACCTCACCCGGAGCTCTCCCGCGCCCGCACTCTCGCGGGCCGCCCTCGACCGGCCGCGCGCCGGCCGTTCGCACATCGATGTCACCGGCTCCGGGCCCGGCAACTCCCCACCCCTCCCTCGTACCTGGAGCCCCGTCATGTCCCGTGCCCGCGTGCCCCTTGCCGCGCTCTCCCTCGCCTCCGTCTCCGCTCTCCTCCTCGCGGGCTGCTCGCAGTCCACGGACGCCTCCGAGAACTCCGGCGACACCGCCGCCCCGGCCGCGGCCGCCACCGGTGCGAAGCCGGCCCCGTTCAGCAAGGGCGCCGTCAAGGTGGCCCTGGTCCGGCAGAGCGGCGCAGGCGACTACTTCGAGCAGTGGGGCAACGGCGCGAAGGCGCAGGCCAAGGCCATCGGTATCGACCTGACCGTGTACGACGCCCAGGCCGACAACGCCAAGCAGGCCACCGACCTGTCCTCGGCCATCAACTCCGGCGCGCGGGCCATCATCATCGACCACGGCTTTCCGGCCACCATCCAGCCGGAGATCGACAAGGCCGTGAAGAAGGGCGTCAAGGTCGTCGTCTACGACGTGGAGACCTCCACCAAGGGCGTCGTCAGCACCAAGCAGGACGACGCGAGCATGGCCCGGGCCGTCCTCGACGTGATGGCGAAGGAGGTCGGCGAGTCGGCCGAGGTCGGCTACGTCAACGTGGCCGGATACGCCGCCCTCGACAAGCGCGACGGCGTCTGGAAGTCGACGGTCGGCGCACAGCGCTGGAAGCAGGGGTTCAAGGTCGGCAAGGTGACCGACTCCACGGCCACGGACAACGTGCCGCTGGTGTCCGCCGCGCTCACCCAGCACCCTGACGTCGCCGGTGTCTTCGCCCCCTACGACGAGCTCGCCAAGGGCACCGTCCTCGCCGTCCAGAACAAGAAGCTCCAGGACAAGGTGAAGGTCTTCGGCGCGGATGTCTCCAATGCCGACATCCAGAACATGACCGCCAACGACAGCCCGTGGGTCGCCACGGCAGGCACCGACCCGTCGGCGGTCGGCGCCGCCGTCGTCCGTACGACCGCCCTGGAGCTGGCCGGTCAACTGAACAAGACCT
>JABFVM010000186.1 GCA_013362785.1 Streptomyces sp.
CCTCTGCCCCACCGACCGCCGCGGCATCTACACCAACGTCACCGAAGCAGGCCTCAAGCTCCTCGCAGAGGCACGGCCCACCAACGACACGGCCCTGCGCGAGGCCCTCGACACGGCAGCCAAGAATCCGGAGCTGGCCCCATTGGTACTGGTCGTGGAGTCGCTTCCGGCGTCCCCATAGAGTGCCGGCATGGGAGATCTTGAGATACGACCCGCCGTCGCCGATGACATCCCCGCGATCGTCGCCATGCTCGCGGACGATCCCTTGGGCGCCCAGCGTGAGTCACTGAACGACCTGACCCCGTATCTGGCCGCGTTCAAGCGGCTCAGCAGCGACCCGAACCAGCACTTGGTCGTCGCCGTCCGCGAAGGCCGCGTCGTCGGCACACTCCAGCTCACGGTCATTCCCGGGCTGTCCCGACAGGGCTCCACGAGGTCGATCATCGAAGCCGTACGCATCCACGCCGACGAGCGCGGCAGCGGGCTCGGTACCCGGCTCATCGAGTGGGCGATCGCCGAATCCAAGCGCCAGAACTGCCAGTTGGTCCAGCTGACCTCCGACAAGACACGTACGGACGCCCACCGCTTCTATGAGCGGCTCGGCTTCACGGCCTCGCACATGGGCTTCAAGCTCTCGCTGTAACACAGAGGGGCGCTGTTTCACGTGAAACAGCGCCCTCCGTACCGTCAGAACGAACCGCTGCCCCGCCACCCGTCGGGATCCACACCACCCGGCACAGCAGCCCCCTCGTCGTACGGCTGACGCGTGAAGACGAACGACCCGAGGTCCAGATGGTCCACGGCTCCGTCCGGCCGTCGTACGGCCTTTAGGAGCTCGCCCGCGTAGTAGCCCTCCAGGCCGGTCCATGTGCCGTCGCCGTTGGCTCGGAACCGCGAGCGGCGGCCCTTCCCGGACAGCGGCTCCAGCGAGACGAGTCCGTCGGCGGTCAGCCGCAGGGCGAATGCGTGCGTCCCCCAGTACCACTGGCCCGCCAGCTCAAGGACCGCCGTGTCGACTTCGGCCATCGGTCGCCAGGGTTCGGGAATCCGCGGCTCGGCCTCCGCGACGATGCGGATGAGGTCGGCGGCGGCGAGGGAGACCAGCGGACCGGAGGTGCAGTTGGCCAGCACCACGGCGGCCACATCGTCCTCCACGCTGATGGTCAGACTCGCCAGGAAGCCCGGCAACGACCCACCGTGCCCCACGAGGAGCCGTCCGTCCCGGCGCTGGACCTGCATGCCGAGGCCGTACGCCGCACCGTCCACCACATCGGCCGCCTCGGGCGGCGCCGCGGGTGTACGCATCTCCAGCACGGTTGCCGGGCTCAGCACCCGGTCGTCGCCCTTCGCCAGGAAGACGGCGAACTGCGCCAAGTCATCTGTCGTCGACCAGAGTTGACCGGCCGGCGCCATCAGTCCGAGATCCTCGACCGGCTCGGGGAGCATCGCATCCGCCCAGGGATGCACCGCCCAGCCTCCGGCGTGCGGTGCCTGCGGTCGTGTGCTCGTACGCTTCAGGCCCAGGGGTTCGAGCACTTCACGCCGGAGTACGTCCTCCCACGGAGCCCCGCGCAGCTTCTCCACCAGCGCGCCCAGCAGTGTGTAACCGGGGTTCGAGTAGTGAAATCGCCGACCGGAGGGATGCAGGAAGGGCTGGTCGCCCAGTACGTCGGAGAGCTCGGGTCGCAGTGACGCGGGGCTCCGTTCCCACCACGGCGCGGGCGACTCCGCCGCCAACCCGCTGGTGTGCGCGAGCAGTTCGGCGATGGTGGTCTCCCCCACGCCGGTCCCCGGCAGATGCTTCTCCAGCGGGTCACCGAGGTCGAGCAGGCCCTCGTCCCGCAGCCGAAGGACGAGAACGGCGGTGAAGGTCTTGGTGATCGAGCCGATCCGGTACTGCACATGCTCGTCCGGCCCATGCCCGTCCACCGAAGTGCGCGAGCCGTGCCACACGGCCCGCCCGCCCCGCACGACCGCGGCGACCAGCGAGGGCGCGCGCCCTTCGGCCTGGGCCACGGCGATCCGGTGCAGCAGCGCCCGGCGTGTGGTGGGAAGCAGCTCATCCTGAGATGTCGTCATGCCCCCAGTCCACCCCGGCGGCCTCTCAGGAGTCGAGCGCATATCCCCCGAGGGGGCGGATCAGGTCTGCGCCATGTCCACGAACCGTGAATAGTGGCCCTGGAAGGCGACCGTGATCGTCGCCGTCGGGCCGTTACGGTGCTTGCCCACGATGATGTCCGCCTCGCCCGCACGGGGCGACTCCTTCTCATAGGCGTCCTCGCGGTGCAGCAGGATGACCATGTCGGCGTCCTGCTCGATGGAGCCGGACTCACGCAGGTCGGACACCATCGGCTTCTTGTCCGTACGCTGCTCGGGACCACGGTTGAGCTGCGAAAGCGCGATCACCGGGACCTCCAGCTCCTTCGCCAGGAGCTTGAGGTTACGGGACATGTCCGACACCTCCTGCTGCCGGCTCTCGGAACGCTTGGACCCACCGGCCTGCATCAGCTGCAGATAGTCGATGATCACGAGCTTGATGTCATTGCGCTGCTTCAGCCGACGGCATTTCGCTCGGATCTCCATCATCGACAGGTTCGGGGAGTCGTCGATGTAGAGCGGCGCCGCCGAGACCTCGGGCATCCGCCGCGCCAGGCGCGTCCAGTCCTCATCCGTCATGGTGCCGGAACGCATGTGGTGCAGGGCCACGCGAGCCTCGGCCGACAGCAGACGCATCGCGATCTCGTTGCGCCCCATTTCGAGGGAGAAGATGACGCTCGGAAGGTTGTGCTTGATCGACGCGGCCCGGGCGAAGTCCAGCGCAAGCGTGGACTTACCCATCGCGGGACGGGCGGCAATGACGATCATCTGCCCCGGGTGCAGGCCGTTGGTGAGCGAGTCGAAGTCGGTGAACCCCGTGGGGACACCGGTCATCTCGCCGGAGCGGGAGCCGATCGCTTCGATCTCGTCGAGCGCACCCTCCATGATGTCGCCGAGCGGCAGATAGTCCTCGCTGGTGCGCTGCTCGGTGACCGCGTAGATCTCGGCCTGGGCGCGATTGACGATCTCGTCGACGTCGTCGTCGGCCGCGTATCCCATCTGTGTGATGCGGGTGCCGGCCTCGACCAGGCGGCGCAGCACGGCGCGCTCATGGACGATCTCGGCGTAGTACTCGGCGTTCGCCGCCGTCGGCACCGTCTGGACGAGGGTGTGGAGATACGCGGCGCCGCCGACCTTGTTGATCTCGCCGCGCTTGGTGAGCTCGGCGGCGATGGTGATGGGGTCGGCCGGCTCGCCCTTGGCGTAGACGTCCAGGATCGCCTGGAAGATCGTCTCGTGCGCGGGCTTGTAGAAGTCGTGGCCCTTGATGACCTCGACGACATCGGCGATGGCGTCCTTGGACAGCAGCATGCCGCCGAGGACGGACTGCTCGGCGTCGAGGTCCTGCGGCGGTACCCGCTCGAAGGCCGAACCGCCGCCCTCCCACTCCCCGTTGTCCCGGCCGCGATCATGCTGCTCGTCTCGGCCCCGGCCACCGTCGCCACGTCGGCGGGAGGCAGGCAGACGATCACTGGGACCGCTGTCGGCCCACGGGTCGTCCAAGGGCTCGGAAATGCTCACCGAGCCACCTCCTCCCGTCCGCCGAGCGGACCTTCGCCGTGCCCCTCAGTTCTACGGCACGCCACTGACAAATAAGAGGCCCAACTCCGGTTCTGGCACGTCAGCTTTGTGACGCTTTCACGGCCGACGGACGGAGTGGGCGCCGGACCACGGTAGGCCCGCGGGCACCGTCAGCCAATCTGGTTATCCACAGGCCATGTGGACGACGGCCCCGATGCTGTGGAGAACTCCGCAAAACCTGTGCACGACACGGTGGACAGCCCTGTGAACAAGCCTCGCGCGATTCGCGAACACCGCCTTTGACCTGCACATCTACCATCCACCGGCTGTGCAGAAGAAAAACTTCCCCAGTCGGACCAAGATCGCTTCGAACGGTGCGCAGAAGCACACACCAAGAGACGACGAGTAAGGGTCGCAACTCGATTGCATCTCTTACCTGTGGACGATTAGATTGGTGGCCATGACACAGGCTCCCGCGACCCCCAAGGCCGCCCGACGACAGCACGACCGAGAGATCGTCGCACTCGCCGTCCCGGCCTTCGGCGCACTCGTCGCCGAGCCCCTGTTCGTCATGGCCGACAGCGCCATCGTCGGCCATCTCGGCACCGCACAGCTCGCCGGTCTCGGAGTCGCCTCGGCCCTTCTCATGACGGCCGTGAGCGTCTTCGTCTTCCTCGCCTACGCCACGACGGCAGCCGTCGCCCGACGCGTCGGCGCCGGCGACCTCCAGGCCGCCATCCGCCAAGGCATGGACGGCATCTGGTTGGCCCTCCTCCTCGGCGCCACCGTCGTCGCGGTCATCCTGCCCACCGCACCGTCCCTCGTCGCACTCTTCGGCGCCTCGGACACCGCCGCCCCGTACGCAACCACCTATCTGCGGATCTCGGCGCTCGGCATACCGGCCATGCTCATCGTGCTCGCCGCCACCGGTGTTCTTCGCGGCCTGCAGGACACCAAGACACCTCTCTATGTCGCCATCGCCGGCTTCGTCGCCAACGCCGTCCTCAACGTGGGTCTCGTCTACGGCGCCGACCTCGGGATCGCGGGTTCCGCCTGGGGCACCGTCATCGCCCAGTGCGGCATGGCCGCGGTCTATCTCGTGGTCGTCGTCCGCGGCGCCCGAAAGCACGGTGCCTCCCTGCGCCCCAACGCGGCCGGTATAAGGGCCTCGGCACAGGCCGGAGTACCCCTGCTGGTCCGCACCCTCTCGCTGCGGGCGATCCTGATGATCGCCACGGCCGTCGCGGCCCGCCTCGGGGACGCAGACATCGCCGCACACCAGATCATCCTGTCGCTGTGGAGCCTGCTCGCCTTCGCACTGGACGCCATCGCCATCGCTGGGCAAGCCATCATCGGCCGATATCTCGGTGCCGACGACGCCGAAGGCGCCCGAGCGGCCTGCCGCCGCATGGTGGAGTGGGGCATCGCAGCGGGCGTCATACTCGGCCTTCTCGTAGTGATCGCCCGGCCGCTCTTCCTGCCGCTGTTCACCAGCGATTCAGTCGTCAAGGACGCCGCCCTCCCCGCCCTCCTTGTGGTGGCACTCTCCCAGCCGATCTGCGGCGTCGTCTTCGTCCTGGACGGCGTCCTGATGGGAGCGGGCGACGGCCCCTACCTAGCCTGGGCAATGGTCCTCACCCTGGCAGTGTTCACCCCGGTCGCGCTGCTCGTCCCCGTGTTCGGCGGCGGCCTCACCGCTGTCTGGGCGGCCATGACACTGATGATGGCGGTACGCATGCTGACGCTCTGGCTGCGCTCCCGCTCGGGCCGCTGGATCGTCACGGGCGCGACGCGCTGACTGTTTCACGTGAAACACGCTGTTTCACGTGAAACGGACGCGCTCCGGTTCTGCACAGGCCCACAGGCGGACAGGCGGACAGCGAAGGGGCCGTACCTCAGCGGTACGGCCCCTTCGTTCAGCTGTTCAAGCCGAGCGCGACAATCAGGCCGCGATGACCTCGATGTTGACCTTGGCGGCAACCTCGGGGTGCAGACGCACGGACGTCTCGTGGGCGCCCAGGGTCTTGA
>JABFVM010000154.1 GCA_013362785.1 Streptomyces sp.
CGTGGTGCTGATGGCGC
Organism: Streptomyces sp.; assembly: GCA_013362785.1. Taxonomy (GTDB): domain Bacteria; phylum Actinomycetota; class Actinomycetes; order Streptomycetales; family Streptomycetaceae; genus Streptomyces. The sequence goes on from JABFVM010000154.1 coordinate 18, forward strand.
TGACCTCGCCGGACGGGGACGCCCTGCTGGAGGCGCCGGCGGCCCAGGTGTCGGCCTGGCTGGAGCGGACGTTGCGGGTGGTGCCCCCGGGGACTGAGGGCGAGCAGCTCGGGATCGACGACGCGCTCGATCAGCTGCTCGCCCAGTGAGGTGCACCCACAAGGCGTCAGAACAGCTTGCCCGGGTTCAGGATGCCCAGGGGGTCGAAGACCTGCTTGACGCCCTGTTGCATCTCGATGCCCACCGGGCCGATCTCGCGGGCCAGCCACTCCTTCTTCAGGACGCCCACGCCGTGCTCGCCCGTGATCGTCCCGCCGAGTTCCAGGCCGAGGGCCATGATCTCGTCGAAGGACTCACGGGCGCGCCGGGACTCGTCGGCGTCGGCGGCGTCGAAGCACACGGTCGGGTGGGTGTTGCCGTCACCGGCGTGCGCGACGACGCCGATGGTGAGCTGGTGTTTGTCCGCGATGCGTTCCACGCCCTCGATCAGGTCGCCCAGGCGGGACCGCGGCACGCACACGTCGTCGATCATCGTCACGCCCCGCACCGCCTCCAGCGCCGTGAGGGACAACCGTCTTGCCTGGAGCAGGAGTTCCGACTCGGCCGCGTCGTCCGCCGGGACCACCTGCGTCGCGCCCGCCGCCTCGCACAGGGCACCGACCGCGGCCAGGTCGGGCGCCGGGTCCGGGGTGTCGAAGGCGGCGAGGAGCAGGGCCTCGGTGGTCTCCGGCAGCCCCATGTTCGCGAGGGCGTTCACCGCCTTGACCGTCGTACGGTCCATCAGTTCCAGCAGTGACGGCACATGCCCGCCGGCCATGATCCGGCACACCGCGTCGCAGGCGGCGGCCGCGGACGCGAACTCGGCGGCCAGCACCAGCTGCTGCGGCGGCTGCGGCTTCAGCGCCAGGACGGCCCGTACGACGATGCCGAGCGAGCCCTCGGAGCCGACGAAGAGGCGGGTCATGTCGTATCCGGCCACACCCTTGGCCGTACGGCGGCCCGTGGACATCAGCCGGCCGTCGGCGAGGACGACGTCCAGGCCGAGGACGTACTCGGCCGTCACCCCGTACTTCACACAGCACAGGCCGCCCGAGGCGGTGCCGATGTTGCCGCCGATCGTGCACATCTCCCAGCTGGAGGGGTCCGGCGGGTAGCAGAGCCCGTGTTCGCCGACGGCGCGGGAGAGCGTGGCGTTGATGACGCCGGGCTCGACGACCGCGATCCGGTCGACCGGGTTGATCTCCAGGATGCGGTCCATCTTGGTCAGGGACAGCACGATGCAGCCGTCGGAGGCGTTGGCGCCGCCCGACAGGCCCGTGCGGGCGCCCTGCGGGACGACCGGGACGCGCAGCTCGGTCGCGGTGCGCATGACGTGCTGGACCTCTTCGACGGTGCGCGGCAGCACGACCACGCCGGGCGCGCCGGCCGGGCAGAAGCTCGCCATGTCGTTGGCGTAGGAGGCCGTGACGTCGGGGTCGGTCAGGACGGCCTCGGGGGGCAGACCCGCGAGCAGCCGCTCGGTGAGGTCACCCCGGGCCTGGTCGGGTGCGGCTTCGATACTGCTCATGATCACAGCGTGACACCCGGGGCCATCGGTGTGAACCCCGCGTACGGCAGCCGTGGTGCGGCGGGGTGTGGTCGTCGTACGGGCGCGCCGTTCACGCACAGTGAGCGGCATGGAGAACCGCACAGTGAGCGCCGCGGAGAGCGGTGCCCCGCAGGGCGACGCCCCGGTGGACGGGCAGGGCAGCACACCGGAGCGCGGCCCGCGTGTCCCGCGGCGGGTGCTGATCGCCTCGGTGGCGGGGTGTGCCGTGCTCGGCGTGGTGCTGGCGCTGCTGCCGTGGGGCTCGGGCCGGACCGAGGCGCCCGTGCCGGCTCCGGGGGCGCAGGCGCTGGCCGCGGTCAGCGCGGGGGTGCCGGCCGCGCTGCCCGATCTGGCGGTGCTGATCGAGCAGCGCGAGGCCCTGCTGCGCAGGCATCCCAAGGACGCGGCGTCGTGGGCGGTGCTGGGGGCGGCGTATGTGGAGCAGGGGCGGCGGACCGCGCAGCCGGTGTACTACCCGAAGGCCGAGAAGGCGCTGCGTACGTCGCTGCGGATGCGGGCGCGCAACGCCGGGGCGATGGACGGCATGGCGGCGCTGGCGAACGCGCGCCGGGACTTCCGGGCGGCGCGGAACTGGAGCGAGGCGGCGCTGGACGTGGACCGCAGACGGTGGTCGGCGTATCCGCAGCTGATCGACGCGCACACGGGGCTGGGTGACTACAAGGCGGCCAAGCGGACCCTGGACCGGCTGCTGAAGCTGCGTTCGGGTCCGGCGGTGCGGGCGCGGGCGGCGGCCCTGTACCGGGACCGGGGCTGGCGGGAGGACGCGGCCGCCGCCCTGTCCGACGCGGCGGCGGGCGCCGGGTCCCCGGCCGAGCGGGCGGCGTATCTGGAGGCTGCCGGGCAACTCGCCTTCGAGCGCGGCGACCTGGACGTGGCCCTGCGCTACTTCCAGGAGGCGGTACGGCTCGACCCCGACCAGCGGGCGGCGCTCGCCGGGCAGGGGCGGACGCTGGCCGCGCTGGGCCGTACGACGGAGGCGCTGAACGCCTACCGGGTGGCGTTCACCAAGCAGCCGTGTCCCGAATACGCCCTGGAACTGGGCGAGTTGTACGAGTCGCTGGGGCTGGGGCAGGCGGCGCGGGTGCAGTACGACCTGCTGCGGGAGCGGGCGGCCAGGGCGGCGGCCGGCGGTGTGGACGAGGAGCTGGTCCTGGGCCGCTTCGAGGCGGACCACGGTGACGTGGAGTCGGCGGTACGGCGGCTGCGGGCCGAGTGGCGCCGTCAGCCGGGCATCGCGGTGGCCGACGCGCTGGGCTGGGCGCTGCACCGGGCCGGGGAGGGCAAGGAGGCCCTGAAGTTCGCGCGCGTGGCGACCGACCGGGCGCGTGGGGGCGGGGTGCGCAGTGCGCTGTACGTGTATCACCGGGGGCTGATCGAGCGGGAACTGGACATGCCGGGTGCGGCCCGACGGCATCTCCAGGAGGCGCTGCGCATCAATCCGCACTTCTCCCCGACGGGGGTGCCCACGGCCGACGCGGCGTTGCAGGAGCTGGGGGAGCCGTCGATGGAGGAGGTGCCGGAGACGGGCAAGGAGGACGGGAAGGACTGAGAGCCCGTTCACCGGCTCCGGTTCACCGGCTCTGGTTCACGGGCTCTGGTTCACGGGCTCTGGTTCACCGGCTCCGGTTCACCGGCTCCGGTTCACCGGCTCTGGTTCACCGGCTTTGGGCTACAGCACCGCCGTACCGATGAGCGCGTTGCGCGTCACCAGGCCCGCGAGTTGCTCCTCGCTCATCCCCTCCGTGCCGTCGGGGCGGCGGGGCAGGACCAGGTAGCGGGTCTCCGCGCTGGAGTCCCACACCGTGATCCGGGTGTCGGGCGGCAGGGTGAGGCCGAACTCGGCGAGGACCGCGTGGGGTTCGCGGACCACGCGGGAGCGGTAGGCCTCGGACTTGTACCAGCTGGGGGACGGGCCGAGGAGGCGGATGGGGTAGCAGGAGCAGAGGGTGCAGACGATCACGTTGTGGGTCGTGGCGGTGTTCTCGACGACGCGCAGGCGCTGGTAGGAGCCCTCCATGCAGCCGAGTTCCCGTACCGCCGCCGTACCGTCCGCCAGCAGCCGGGCCCGGTATGCCTCGTCGGTCCACGCCCGGGCGACGACCCGCGCCCCGTTCGCCGCAGAGGCGCCCGCGAGGTAGGCGTCGATCACCTCGTCCAGTTCCCCGCCGGTGAGGACGCCCTTCTCCTCCAGCAGGGTCTCCAGCCGCCGTACCCGCCGGGCGATCGCCGCGTCGGTGTGGTCACCGCTCATCGTCACGGTCCTCTTCCAGATAGCTCTCCCACAGGTCCAGGACGACCTGGTGGTCGCCCGCACCCCACAGGTCACGTGCCTCGAACCGCACCGCGTACACCTGCTCCACCGGCGCGTCCGCCCGCCCCCGCGCGCTGACGTCGGCCAGTTCGGCCGGTCCCTCCGGCTCGACCACGACGCCCCGCTTGCCCCGCGCGTACCGGGGCAGCCGGGTGTGGTGCGGCGGGTCGTGGCGGTACGTCACCACGCGCGCCCCCGGTGCGAAACGGTCAGTCATCGAGCTCACCCGGCTCGATCACGCCCTTGCGTTCGAGGAGGGCGCGGATCGCCTCGAACCAGCGCTCGTAGTACGACGCCGCCAGGTACTCCCTGGGCGGCATCGTCTCGATCGCGTCCCGGAACTCGTTCAGATTGAAGATCCCCTGGGCGCGCAGGGCGTTCCAGATACCGAAGACCCGGGCCTCCCAGTCGGCGTGGAAGGGCTCGGTGTCGTCGGTGACGTCGACGGGGCCGAAGCCCTCGACGCCGCCGACGTCGTTGATCCTGGCCATGGGATCAGCGTACGGCCGCCTCGTCAGGCCGCGCCCGGCTTGCCCTGCTTGTAGTAGATCGAGAACCGCCGCTCCCCCGCCGCCCCCGAGGCGAGGCCCAGCAGCAGTCGGGGTCCGGGACCCGCGCCGTGGCGGACGGCCAGGCCCTCCGGTTCGCGGAAGTCGAGGGAGTGGCCGGCCTCGGTGCGGCGGCGCTGGATCAGCTTGCCGGTGCGGATGTCGAGGCAGGAGAGGTGGGCGTTGCCGTGCTTCGCGGGCGGGTTGGCCTTGGCGTCGTACGCCGTCCCTGCGAGCTGGTAGACGAGGTCGCCGTGCAGGGCGTACCCCTGGAACGGGATGTCGGGGTCGGGGTGCGTGCCGGTCTGCGCGAAGTCGGCGAGCGGCTCGGAGTAGTCGCGGGCGACGAAGGCGTCCAGGTCCCAGACGCGGTAGCGGGGTGTGCCGTCGACTCGGTGGCGGACGGCGATGCGCTTGGTGGCCATGCAGACCGACGGCTGGTTGCCGGTGGAGCCCGGGATCGGGTGGCGGACCTTGACGTCCTTCGTGGTGCGGACGGCGCCGTCGAAGAAGCGGAAGCGGGTGACGCCGCGTCCGTAGCCGTCCTCGGCGTCGGCCTCGGTCCAGATCCACACCGTGCCGTCGGACGCGTGCTGCACACCGAGGCTCACCCCGTGCCCGAAGCCCTGGAGATACATGTGCCCCAGGCGTCCGCCCTGGAGGTCGAGCCGGTTCAGGCAGAGGTTGCCGGCCTTGCCGCCGCCCCGCCTGAGCTGGAGGACGTACAGGTGCCCGTGCACCTCGTCGACGGCGAACGACTGAAGGACGGTGCCCTCCTTGAGGGTCGCCTTCTGCCGCAGCCAGCGGACGGCGGGTACGGCGAGGTCGATGCGTGCGGTCACTGTCCACCCCAGGTCCTGTGGGCGCTCCTTCGAGCGCCTGACAGGACCTGAGAGGGTCAGCCCACCTCAGTTGGTTGCATGTTCTACGAATTCACAGGTTTCCCTGGCACCACAGGTTTCCCTGGCGCCTCAGAGATTGCCGCGCTTCTCCTGCTCCCGCTCGATCGCCTCGAACAGTGCCTTGAAGTTGCCCTTGCCGAAGCCCATCGAGCCGTGCCGCTCGATGATCTCGAAGAACACGGTCGGCCGGTCCTGGACCGGCTTGGTGAAGATCTGCAGCAGATAGCCGTCCTCGTCGCGGTCGGCGAGGATCTTCAG
>JABFVM010000106.1 GCA_013362785.1 Streptomyces sp.
TCGTCAAGGTCGACCTCGACAGCCACCGGCTCACCCTCGAACGCGACGGCGAGACGGTCCGGCGCATACCGGTCTCCGGCGGCACGCCCGGCGGCGACAAGCGCTCCTGGCACGGGACCGCCGTGCTCATGGCCAAGGAGGGCACGATCAACATGAACTCCGAGACGGTGGGCCTGGGTGACGCCTACGACAAGATGGTCGACTACTCGATGCGGCTGACCTGGTCGGGGATGTACGCGCACGCCGCCCCGTGGAACGCCCAGTACTTCGGCAATTCCAACCACAGTTCCGGGTGCATAGGAATGAGCACCGCGAACGCGGCCTGGTTCTACGGGCAGGTGCGGCCGGGCGACCCGTTCGAGATCACCGGCAAGGACACCAAGGGCGCGGTCGAGCCCGGCAACGGCTTCGGCGCGTGGAACCTCTCGTGGGCCGAGTGGCAGCAGAAGAGCGCGGTGCGCTGAGAAGCCCCGCTGAGCAGCGGGTCCGGAGGCCGGGCTGCTCACCACTCATCTCGACCATCACGGTCTGAAAGGGGCACGCGCGAGCGCCGTCACGGCCCGATGACCAGGGCACGGCACGGCACGGCGAGGGGCGTGTCACACGTGGCGGCCGTCACGGAGCGCCAGCCCCAGGCGCGCAGTGCCCGCAGGGTCGCGGTGTCGGCGCGGTCCACCAGCGTGACGCCGAGTACGGCGGGGTGGCCGGTGAGCCCGGCGGTGTGATCGGCGAGCAGCCGCCGCTGCAGGCGCCGGGCGAGATTCCAGTCACGTCCCTGGTTCTGGGTGCGCACCCGGGAGTGGACCACCAGCCCGGAGATCGCGAAGAGCCTCCCGGAGGGCGCGAGCCGGAGCAGGTCCAGCGGGAGATACCGGTCCAGGCCTCGCCACCGGGGCCCGTACGCGCGTACCGGAAATCCGTAGGCGCATCCCGTCAGTACGACACCGTTGGGCGGACCGGTTCCGGCCAGTTCCCGGGGGACGCCGCGCTCCGCGACCAACAGGGCGAAGCCCGGTCGCTGCACCTCGACGGCGAGTCTGCGCAGAAACAGCTCACGGTCCTGGCTCCACGCCCGCGGATCGCTTCCGGAGGTCTCCGCGTACAGGTCGCCGAGTTCCTGCCGCCGGTCCTCGATCTGCCACCGGTTCAGCGGGCGGATGCGCTCCCCTTCCAGGGGCGACGGCATCTGCCGGCCCTTTCGGTCGGGCATGTTCACGGCCATGAGGCACCCTGCCCCGGGGTCCGGACGGGACCGGCCCGGCGTAGTCGTTCGCCGAGAACGGCACCGCGTGTGAGCCGGCGCACGAAGAACCCTCGGCACTTTCACCGTACTCCCGCTCACATCCGGCCAGGTCGGGAGAGGGGGACACGCGGAGCTGCCCACCCGTCACTAATCTGTTATGGCGAAGACACCTTTCCGCGTCCGTCGGAGTTAGGGTTGTCGCACGAGGCAGGTGTCGCTGAACGCTTCCGAGCACGCGTGCCGCACACGCCCGGGCTCCTGCCGCGTCCCCGAAACGAAGGTGCTATGCCCGCTGAGAAGGTCCCTGTCGCGGGAGACCTCGACAACGACGACTACCCCGCCTACACGATGGGGCGGGCCGCAGACATTCTCGGCACCACCCCGGCCTTCCTGCGCGCCGTCGGCGGCGCCGGGCTGATCACCCCGCTGCGTTCGGGAGGCGGCCACCGCCGGTACTCCCGCAGCCAGTTGCGGATCGTCGCCCGCGCCCGTGAACTCGTCGACCAGGGCACCCCGATCGAGGCCGCGTGCCGGATCATCTCCCTGGAGGACCAGCTCGACGACGCCCTCCGGCTGAACCGGGAAATGCGCCGGCAGCTGGACCAGCACGGCGGCCGTACGGTCGCGGATACCTAGTCCGGCCGGTGCAGAAATACTGGCCACGGCGGGATCAGAATTTCTGGCCGACCCCGAAAAAACCTGAGGCTTCCACCTCGGCCCCTGTGTTAACGTGATAGCAGTTGCAGTTTTGGTTGCCAGAGACTTTTCTTTGCAGAGCTTTCCGGATCTTTCCGGAGGGGTGATCATCGCGGCGACTCGGTTTCCGTAAAGTGCGGATTCCGGCACTGCCCCCCAAGGGAGATTCAATATGGCATCTGGCACCGTGAAGTGGTTCAACGCGGAAAAGGGCTTCGGCTTCATCGAGCAGGACGGCGGCGGCGCTGACGTGTTCGCCCACTACTCGAACATCGCCACCTCCGGCTTCCGCGAGCTTCAGGAAGGCCAGAAGGTTACCTTCGACGTGACGCAGGGCCAGAAGGGCCCGCAGGCCGAGAACATCGTTCCCGCCTGACGCTCACGCGAACTATGTAGCTGGGGCCCGCGCTCTTGGGGTGCGGGCCTCAGCTCATTTCTTTCCCAGACTTCTCGGCTCCGCCCGATTTTCGCATTTCCCTCGGCTCATTCTTGTGAATCCGCGTGTGGCACCGCTGGGCGGAATTCCTCGATACGCCGCATCGAGGAAGGTTCCTCCATGAACCGCACCCGTCGCGCAGACGGTGGCTCGGGGCGCTCCCGCGCCGACAGAAACTCCACCCGTTCGGCAGGCGGCTCCCGTGGCAGCCGCTTCCGCGCCCAGGAGACAGGCCGGCAGAACCCCCGCCAGGCCCCCGGACGCAGGAACGGCTCCGGAGCACGCTCCACCACCCGTCCGCAGGAGTTCGCCCTGCCGGTCACCCTCACCGAGCCGCTGCCGCCGGTCGCGACGTTCGCCGAACTCGACCTGCCCGCACGGCTGCTGGCCACCCTCGACGCCGAAGGCGTGACGGTGCCGTTCCCGATCCAGGCGGCCACCCTCCCCAACGTGCTGGCCGGACGGGACGTCCTCGGCCGGGCACGCACCGGCTCGGGCAAGACGCTCGCCTTCGGCCTGCCCCTGCTGGCCCGGCTGAACGGACAGCGGGCCCAGCCCCGGCAGCCGCTCGCCCTCGTCCTCGTACCCACCAGGGAACTGGCGCAGCAGGTCACCGACGCGCTCACCCCGTACGCCCGCGCCCTGCGGCTGCGGATCGCCACCGTGGTGGGCGGCATGTCGATCGGCCGCCAGGCGAGCGCGCTGCGCGACGGCGCCGAGGTCGTCGTGGCGACACCCGGCCGTCTCAAGGACCTCATCGAGCGGGGCGACTGCCGGCTGGACCAGGTCGCCGTCAGCGTCCTGGACGAGGCGGACCAGATGGCCGACATGGGGTTCATGCCCCAGGTGACCAGGCTGCTCGACCAAGTCGATGCCGACGGCCAGCGGTTGCTGTTCTCCGCCACCCTGGACCGCAACATCGACCTGCTGATCCGGCGCTACCTCCACGACCCCGTGGTGCACTCGGTCGACCCGTCCGCGGGCGCCGTCAACACCATGGAGCACCATCTGCTGCATGTGCGCGACACCGACAAGCACAGCACCGCGACGGAGATAGCCGCCCGCGACGGGCGAGTGATCATGTTCCTGGACACCAAGCACGCCGCCGACAAGCTGGCCAAGCACCTGCTGTCCGTCGGTGTGCGGGCCGCTGCCCTGCACGGCGGCAAGTCGCAGCCGCAGCGCAACCGGACACTCGCCTGGTTCAAGGACGGCGAGGTCACGGTCCTGGTGGCCACCAACGTCGCCGCCCGCGGGATCCACGTCGAGGGTCTCGACCTCGTCGTCAACTTCGACCCTCCGGCCGATCACAAGGACTACCTGCACCGCGGCGGCCGTACCGCGCGCGCCGGCGAGTCCGGCACCGTCGTCACCCTCGTCCTGCCGCACCAGCGGCACGCGATGGACCGTCTGATGGCCGACGCCGGCATCACCCCGCGCACCGCCCGGGTCGCCCCGGGCGAGGCCGAACTGCACCGCATCACCGGCGCCCGAACCCCCTCGGGCGTCCCCGTCACCCTCACCGTTCCGGTCCCCGCGCAAAGCGAACGCAAGGGCTCCGCCTCGCGCGGCCGTAAGGCGCCCGGGTCGCGCGGTCGCAGCCGTAGGGCATCCGGAGCCGGCAACGGCACGGGATCCGGCGCCGGCAGCCGTACGGCATCCGGCACTGGCAGCCGTACGGCATCCAGCGCTGGTGGCCGTACAGGATCCGGCTCCGGTAGCCGTACGGCATCCGGCTCCGGTAGCCGTACGGCATCCGGCTCCGGTAGCCGTACCGGACGGTCCGGCGAGCGGGGTGGGAGTGGGCGGGGCGCTGAGCGGGCCCCTCGCTCCGGTCCGCGGAACACCCCGTAGAGGAAAGCCCTTGACGTCGATCGTGCTCGCTCTCATTCCCTGACCGCCACCCTCCGGTGTTTCTCTCCCCAACCCCGTGGAGGCATCCATGCGCTGTGTCATCGCACGTTTCCCCTTCGACCTGATCAAGAGCGAGGTCGAACACTCGATGAGCGGAATCACGCCCGAACCGGTCAGCGGCGTGGCCGTGACCATCGGGGGCCGCGTCTACCCCGTGATGCAGGTCGGGGAAGTGATCACCAAGCAGAACCGCCGCGACTTCACGGCGGGCGAGATGCGCCGGGCCCTGACCCGGCTCGGCTTCACCTGCCACGACGCGCCTCCGCCCGCACCGGCCGGGGACGCGCCGCGAGCCGACGAGAGTGCGCTCGGCTGGTGACACCTCGCGGGTAGACCTGCTCGTCGTCAAGGCCGTCCGGTCCGGTCGGTGTGGGCTTCGGCGGTGGCCTTCAGGTCGTGCAGCCACGCTTCGAGGCCCGCGCCGAGGGCCGCGGTCGCGGTGGGGACGTCCGCCTCGACCTGGGCGCCGGTCCAGGTCTCCTCGGTGTGGACGTGCACACCGCCCTTGACCTTCCTGAAGGTCCAGAGGTGTACCCCCTCGTCGATGCTCAGCCCCTCACCGATCGCGGGTCCGCTCCACAGGAGGCAGTTGTGGCGCCGGAGTTCCTGGACGGTTGAGGTGATGGCCAGTGTGGTGGCGGGGGTCGTGGGCGTGGCGGGTGCCGGAGTCGTCCACCGGAACCGTGAACCCGCCTCCAGCCGACCGGGGTCGAGGCGCTCGGCGGTGAGGACCGGGGGCTGCCAGGACGGCCAGCGTTCGACGTCGGTCTGCAGCTTCCAGATGGTGCTCAGCGGCGCCTTGATCACGGCGTCGGACTCGTAGCGGATGAGGGCGCCGGCGTCGACGCCGCGCCCGCCGCACTGGGATGTGCCGCCGCGGGGGTTGGCCTGGAGGGCCGGTGCGGCCTGGGCGGCCGGGCTGGTGCTCGCTAGAACGGCGGTGATGGCGAGCGCGAGCGTGACCGCGGCCCTGGGCTTGCTGGACATGCTGAACATGGCGTTCCCCTCGTTTCGTTGCGCTTCGTTGCGCGTCGTTGCTGTGATCGGATCGGGCGCTCGGGTGCTCGCTACGGGTTCAGCACGACCTTTCCGGCGACCGTGCCCGACTCCGCCAGCCGCAGGGCGTCGGCGACGCGGGTGAGCGGTAGCTGTGCGGCGATCTGGGCCGTGACCTCGCCGCGCTGGAGGGCGGCGAAGACCTGGGTGAGGTCGGTGCGCAGGCGGGCGCGGAAGCGGTTCTTGGCCAGGGCGCGGCCGGCCCAGACGTTGAAGAAGTAGGCGCGGCGGCGGTTGGGCAGGGCGTTCCACAGCCACACCCGGCCGAGCAGCTTGAGGACG
>JABFVM010000035.1 GCA_013362785.1 Streptomyces sp.
GCCTTGTCGCCGCCGTCGGTGAGGAACTCGGCGACGTCGAAGCCGATGCCGCCCGCGCCGAGGATGGCGACGCGGTCGCCGACGGGGGCGCCGTCGCGCAGGACGTCGAGGTAGCCCACGACGCTCGGGTGGTCGACGCCGGGGATGTCGGGGGTGCGGGGGGTGACGCCGGTGGCGACCACGACCTCGTCGTACGCGGCGAGGTCCTCCGCCGACACCCGGGTGTTCAGCCGTATGTCGACGCCCTGCCAGTCGAGCTGGTGGCGGAAGTAGCGCAGCGTCTCGTCGAACTCCTGCTTGCCGGGGACCTTACGGGCGACGTTCAGCTGCCCGCCGATCTCGTTCGCGGCGTCGAACAGCGTGACGTCGTGGCCGCGTTCGGCCGCGCTGACCGCACAGGCCAGGCCGGCGGGCCCCGCGCCGACGACCGCGACGCGCTTGCGCAGCCGGGTCGGGGAGAGCGTCAGCTCGGTCTCGTGGCAGGCGCGCGGGTTCACCAGACAGGAGGTGATCCTGCCGCTGAAGGTGTGGTCGAGGCAGGCCTGGTTGCAGCCGATGCAGGTGTTGATGGCCTCGGGACGACCGGCCGCGGCCTTCGCGACGAAGTCGGGGTCGGCGAGCATCGGGCGGGCCATCGACACCATGTCCGCGCGGCCGTCGGCCAGCAACTCCTCGGCCAGCTCGGGGGTGTTGATGCGGTTGGTGGTGACGAGCGGGACCGACACCTCGCCCATCAGCCGCTTGGTGACCCAGGTGTAGGCGCCGCGCGGCACGGACGTCGCGATGGTCGGGATGCGCGCCTCGTGCCAGCCGATGCCGGTGTTGATGATCGTCGCCCCGGCGGCCTCGACGGCCTTCGCGAGCGTGATCACCTCGTCCAGTGTGGAGCCGCCCGGGACGAGGTCCAGCATGGACAGCCGGTAGACGATGATGAAGTCCTCGCCGACGGCCTCGCGCACCCGGCGCACGATCTCGACCGGGAAGCGCATGCGGTTCTCGTACGCGCCGCCCCAGCGGTCGGTGCGCCGGTTGGTCTGCAGGGCGATGAACTCGTTGATCAGATAGCCCTCGGAGCCCATGATCTCGACGCCGTCGTAGCCGGCCTGCCGGGCGAGGCGGGCGGCACGCGCGTAGTCGTCGATGGTCCGCTCGATCTCGCCGTCGTTGAGCTCGCGGGGCGGGAAGGGGCTGATCGGCGCCTGGAGCGGGCTCGGGGCGACGAGGTCCTGGTGGTAGGCGTACCGGCCGAAGTGCAGGATCTGCATCGCGATCCGGCCGCCCTCGCGGTGCACGGCGTCGGTGATGACCCGGTGCTGCTCGGCCTCCGCCTCGGTGGTGAGCTTGGCGCCGCCCTCGTACGGGCGCCCCTCGTCGTTGGGCGCGATACCGCCGGTGACGATCAGCCCCACTCCCCCGCGCGCCCGCTCGGCGTAGAAGGCCGCCATGCGCTCGAAGCCGCGCTCGGCCTCCTCCAGGCCCACGTGCATGGACCCCATGAGGACGCGGTTGGGCAGCGTGGTGAAGCCCAGGTCCAGCGGGCTCAGCAGGTGCGGGTAACGGCTCATCGGGGCCCCTCCGTGCGGGTGTCGTGCCTGACGTAGTTGTAGAGGACCGCCGAGCCTTTATGCAACTAGTTGCACAACCAAGGTGGGGTGACACGGGCCACTGGCTCCTCTGCCGAGTGGATGGCTGCGGGTGCGCGGGGGCTGGTCGCGCAGTCCCCCGCGCCCCTGAAGGGACGTGCAGCGAACGCCCCTCAGGGGCGCGGGGAACTGCGCGAGCAACCACCCCCAACCCGCAGCCGCCACGCCACCGCGACCCACCCCTACATCCCGCTACATCCCGCCACATCCCGCTTCGGGCACAGTGACCCTATGACCCCACACGCCGACATCATCGACCTCGCCCGGCAGCTGATCCGCCGCCCCAGCCGCGCCGGGATCGACGACTACGGCCCCGTCCTCGGCGTTCTGGAGACCTGGCTGACGAAGCGCGAGATGCCCTTTCGCCGCCTCTACGGCGACGAAGGCGGCACCGTCGGCCTCCTGGTCGAGATCACCGGAAGCCGCCCCGGCCCCTGGTGGGCGCTGGACGCCTGCGTGGACACCGCGCCCTACGGCGACGAGACCGCCTGGTCGTTCCCTCCGGACTGCGGCGAGGTCGTGGACGGCTGGCTGCGCGGCAGGGGCGCGGCGGACTCCAAGCTCGCCGCGGCGATGTTCTGCGGCATCGCGGCCGAGCTGCACGGCCGGGCCGATGACCTGCACGGCGGGCTGGCCGTGCTGCTCGACGTCGATGAGCACACGGGCGGTTTCGGCGGGGCCCGCGCGTACCTGGCCGATGCGGAGGCAGCCCGTCCGGCCGGGGTGATGATCGGCTACCCGGGGCTCGACGAGGTCGTGGTCGGCGGGCGGGGCCTGTGGCGGGCCACGATCGCGGTGCACGCGGCCTCGGGTCACTCGGGATCCCGCGCCACGACGCCGGGTGCCGTCTCGCGCGCGGCGCATCTCGTACGGCTCCTGGAGGAGGCCGAACTCCCGGGTGCGGACGGGGAGTTCCCGTTGCCGCCGAAGCTGACGGTGACCTCCTGCCACGGTGGTCAGGGGTTCTCGGTGGTGCCCGACCTGTGCGAGCTGGGCGTCGACATCCGTACGACGCCGGGCTTCGACGCCGTGGACGCCGAGCGGCTGGTGCGCGGGGCGGTGGGCGAGCTGGACGTGCGGGTGCCCGTGCCACGGCCGACCCTGATCACCCCGGTGGCCGCCTGGCCGCCGTATCGACTGGCCGGGGATCGGCAGCCGGCCGCGGCCCTGCTGGACGCCGCCGCGCGGGAGGGCCTCACTGTCCGGCCGAAGACCGCCGGACCCTCGAACATCGGCAATCTGCTCGCGGGCGAGGGCATCCCGGCCACGGCCGGTTTCGGGGTGCGGTACGCGGGCCTGCACGGCGTGGACGAGCGGGCCTGTCTCGCGGACCTGCCCGCCGTCCACGCCGTCTATCGGCGTGCCGTACTCGGCCTGCTGGGCTCTTCCTGACCGGGTTCACCCTGGCCGGCTCGGCCCTGACCGAGCCCCCTTGCCCGGCTCGGCCGTCAGAGGCCGGGGCGGCTCCTCAGCACCACGTGCAGCTCCCGCTCCTGGTCGCCCGAGGCCGAGGCCAGGTCGTGGACCGTGAAGAGGGAGTCCAGCGTCGTACGGAGCCGTTCGATGGCCCAGTAGCCGCCCTGTGCGTCCGCCTCGACGGTCGCCGAGAGCCGGGCGGGCGCCGGGCACTCGTGCGCGTCCGTCACCTCGAACGTGCCGAGCCACACCATCGGGCGGGTCTCATGGAGCTGCTGCGGCACGTCGTCGGGGCCCCGGTCGGACTCGAAGCATGTGCACAGCGCGTCGAACACGATCCGGGCGTCTTCCTTGCTGCATCCGCTGATCTCGACGGACACGGGCTCCTCGTGCAGTCGTTCACGACCCATCGTGATCGCTCCTCTCGTGGCCGCACCGCGGTACCACGGGTAGCCCGCGGAACCGGACCCCAACCCAAGAAAAGCACCACCCGCCCCGGAGCACTACCGGCGGAGCCGCCCCGTCCACATCACTGCCCGGCGCACTCAGCTCCGGGTGAACCGGTACGTCTTGCTATCGGTGAGCACACAGAAGCCCGGCGAGATGACGATCACCCGCAGGGTGCCGCTACGGCGGTCGTAGTCGATGCCCTCCGTCTCGAACCCGCCCGAGCAGGAGCTGCGCAGCGGGAGCTGGCGCAGGGCGGTGACATGGCCGGTCACATCGGACGAGCCGGGCTCCGCGGAGAGGTCGATCTGGAGCAGCGGCTTGGTCATGCCGAAGAGGGTGCCCGCCGGGTCGTCGGAGGAGCACAGCAGGGTCTTGGCGCCGGTGAAGTCACAGCCCTGGATGTCCCGGACGGCGTGGTCCAGCCGGATGCTGGAGGTCCAGGGCAGATTCGCCGAGGGCGAGGTGGCGGGGTTGACGCCGGGGGTCGGGTGGACCAGCAGGCGGGTCATGGTGCCCCACTCGCCCGAGACCATCCACTGGCCGCCGGGCGTGATGGCGGCGAAGGAGTTGTTCAGCGCCTCTCCGGAGCCCAGCGTGTGGACGTACTCCGACCAGGACCCGTTCGGCGCCTGCACCCGGAACATCTTCGCGGTGCCCGAGTCCGCCTGGTACGGCTCGACGTAGTAGCCGTTGTAGGAGGCGTCGGGGTCGCCCACATGGTTCCAGCCGCGGCTGCTGACCGAGACGGGGATGGTGCCGATGCCGGTGTAGCGGTTGGGGCTGTTCGCCGGGACCTCGACGGAGGCCAGGCCCTGACTCTCGGTGAGCGGGTCGGCGCGGTCGGAGCCCACCTCCGTCCAGGTGTCGGCGGCCTGCGCGGGCGTCGCGGTGGACAGCACGGCGGCGGAGGCGAGGGCGACGAGGCCGGTCAGAGCGGAATGACAACGTTGCCGGGCGCGCAGGGCCATGGGGCGACTCCTTGGGGGTGAGTGCGCGGGTGGGGCGTGTCGGCGGACAGTTTGGCGGCCTCACATGGTCATGTACAGACCAAGCAGACGAACGGATGCTGTCTGATCGGCCACAGTCGCGCGGCCCCGTGCCGACCTCACCGGACGTTCTCCGCCGTGTTGAGGGATGGTGGAGGTGAACGACCAAGGGGGCCCGGAGACGCTTGAACGCGGTAGAACTAGGGGAGTCGGCACGGGGGAGCGGCGTGCCACGAGGATGGGCGAAGGCGGTGCGTGGGATGTCTGCAGCCGAACGTCCCGTGCGCGAGGGCGACGAGCCGGCACGCGGGCCGATGGCCCTGAACGGCGAGTCCGCTCGCGGGCCGATCGGGCCGAGCGGGCTGCTCGACGTGCTGGGCATGGCCTCGGTGGTGCTCGACATCGAGGGCCGCATCGTGCTGTGGAGCCCCCAGGCAGAGGAGCTGTTCGGCTATCCGGCGCACGAGGCGCTCGGCCAGTACGCCGCCCGGATCATGGTCCACGAACAGCACCTGGACCTGGTCGTCAAGCTGTTCTCCGACGTCATGGAGACCGGTGAGGGCTGGGCGGGCGCCTTCCCCATCCGGCGCAAGGACGGCAGCACCCGGCTGGTGGAGTTCCGCAACATGCGGCTGCTCGACGACGAGGGCGACGTCTACGCGCTGGGCCTGTGCGCCGACCAGACCACGGTCCGGCGCCTGGAGCGGGACGTGGCGCTGTCGACGCGGACGATCGCACAGGCCCCGGTCGGCCTGGCCGTCCTCGACACCGACCTGCGGTACGTCTCGGTGAACCCGGCGCTGGCCCAGCTCAACGGCATCCCCGCCGAGGACCACATCGGCCATACGCCGCGTGAGCTGCTTCCGGGCGTCGACGCGGACGCCATCGAGGCGGCCCTGCGCGAGGTGCTGCGGACCGGTGATCCGCTGATCAACCAGCGCATCGTGGGCCGGACCCCGGCCGACCCGGACCGGGAGCACTTCTGGACCATCTCGCTCTACCGCCTGGAGGACACGGCGGGGACCGTGCTGGGCGTGGCCGGCATGGCCGTGGACGTCACCGAGCAGCATCAGGCCGCCGTCGAGGCCGAGTCGGCACGGCGGCGCCTGGCTCTCATCGCCGACGCCTCCGCGCGGATCGGCACCACGCTGGAGCTGGACCGCACGGCACGCGAGCTGGCCGACGTCGCCGTGCCCGAACTCGCCGACGTGGCGGCCGTGGATCTGCTGGAAGCCGTGGCGGAGGGCAGACGCAGCAGCCTCGGGCCCACCGAGCCGGCCGTGATCCGCGCCCTGGCCGTGCAGGCCGACCATGCCACGGAGGCCCTGAGCGCCGCCGACCCACCCGGGCAGGTCACCCGCTACGGCCCGGACCGCCTGGTCACCGAGTGCGTGCGCACGGCCAGTCCCGTCATGGTGGCGCACGTCCGGGACGAGGACCTGCCGCGGATCGCCCGCTCCCCCGAGGCCGCCGTGCAGCTGGGCCGCGCGGGTGTGCACTCGTATCTGGCGGTGCCGCTGATCGCGCGCGGCGAGGTGCTCGGCGCCCTCGACCTCAAGCGCACCCGCAATCCGCTGCCGTTCAGCGAGGACGATCTGCTGCTCGCCCGTGAACTGGCCGCCCGCGCGGCCGTGCAGATCGACAACGCCCGCTGGTACCAGAACGCCCGCGACACCGCCCTCACCCTGCAGCGCAGCCTGCTGCCCAGCCACCCCGCGGTGACCGGCGGCCTGGAGGTCGCCTCCCGCTACCAGCCGGCGGGCGCCAGCGCGGAGGTCGGCGGCGACTGGTTCGATGTGATCCCACTGGAGGACGGCAAGACCGCGCTGGTCGTCGGCGATGTGATGGGCAGCGGCATCGACGCCGCCACGACCATGGGCCGGCTGCGCACCGCGACGCACACCCTGGCCTCCCTCGACCTCGAACCGACCCGCCTCCTGGAACACCTCGACAAGATCACCGAGGGCCTCGACCACTCCATCGCCACCTGCGTCTACGCCGTCCACGACCCGAACCTGCGGCAGTGCCGGATCGCCAACGCCGGGCATCTGCCGCCCGTCCGCGTCCGCCCCGGCCGGCCCCCGGAACTCCTCGAACTGCCCACCGGCGCACCACTGGGCGTGGGCGGCGTCGCCTTCTCCACGACGACGATCGACCTCCTGCCCGGCGACCAGCTGGTGTTCTACACGGACGGCCTCGTCGAGACCCGCCAACACCCGCTGGACGAGCGCCTCGACGCCCTCCTGGAGCTCCTCGACGACCCCGACCGCCCGCTGGAGGAGTGCTGCGACCTCCTCCTGCGCACGCTGCACCAGCCGGACAACTCCGACGACGTGGCACTGCTCATCGCGCGGGTGTTGACGCCGAGTTGACGGGGCTGGTGAGACGGGCGGGGGGACGGGCGCCCGAATTCACAGCAACTGATTACTTGTTCCTTACCGTCCGCCACCCACAATCACAGCAAGGCATGGCATGGGGATGCCGGGTGCCGTGACCGATGGGAGCGAGCGGTGACACACGATCCGGATCAGGGACACAGCGCCGGCGTGGAGCCGGCCGGCACGGAATTCGAGGTCCTCACGGGACCGGGCGGTCCGGAGCGGGAACACACCCGGGGCGCGGCGCTGCGTGGGCTGTGGCGGGGGCGGTCCGTCCGCGCCCGGGCGGTGACCGCGGCGGCCACGATCGCCGTCCTGGCCCTCGGCGGTACCGTCGCCTACGCGGCATCCTCCTCGGGCTCGAGCTCCGGGACCTCGCCCCAGGCCGCCGGATCGGCGTCGGCGTCACCGTCCCCGGAGGGGCCCGGCGGTCGGCACGGCCACGGCATGTTCGGCCTCGGCGGGGGCGGCGTGCACGGCGAGACGACCGTCAAGGACCCCGACAGCGGCGACTGGATCGTACGGATCTGGCAGCGCGGCACCATCGAGAAGGTGGACGGCGACGAGGTCACCGTCAAGAGCGAGGACGGCGCCTCGTGGACGTGGACCGTCGGCTCGGACACGGCCGTGCGCCATGGCGGCGACAAGGGCTCCGGCACCGAGGCCCTCAAGAAGGGCGAGGACGTCTTCGTCGTCGGCACCCGGTCCGACGACGACACCAGGACTGCCTCCCGTCTGTTCTCGGGCAACTGGGACGAGTGGAAGCCGAAGGACAGGGACGGGGACCGGGGGCCGGGCGACCGGCATGGCAAGTTCCCCGGGCCGCGCCACTGGGACTGGCGGAACCCCGGCCCCTCCGCGAGTCCTTCGAAGAGCGGCGCGGCGACCTGATCGGGTGCTGGTCGAGACCGTGGGCAGGACTGGTCGAGGCCGCGATCAGAGCTGGTTGAGGCCGCGATCAGAGCTGGTTGAGGCCGCGATCAGGGCTGGTTGAGGCCGATCACGACATGCGCGTACAGCTCCTCCGAGGCGACCACCCGTGCCGACAGTCCGCTGCCGGTGAAGGCATCCAGGGCCTTCGGCGCCTGGCGTTCACTCGTCTCGACCAGCAGACAGCCGCCCGGCGCCAGCCACCGGGGCGCCTCGGACGCGACCCGGCGCAGCACGTCCAGGCCGTCCGGACCGCCGTCGAGGGCGACACGGGGCTCGTGGTCGCGGGCCTCCGCGGGCAGCAGGCCGACCTCGTCGGTGGGTACGTACGGCACGTTCGCCGCGAGGATGCCGACACGGCCGCGCAGGCTGTCGGGCAGCGCCTCGAACAGGTCGCCCAGGTGGACCTGACCGCCGTAGGGAGCCACGTTGCGGCGGGCGCAGCGCACTGCCGCCGCGTCGATGTCGGCGGCGTGCAGCTCGGTCCGGCCGCGTGAGCCGAGCGCGGCGGCCAGGGCCACGCCGACCGCGCCCGAGCCGCAGCACAGGTCCACGACCACGGACGCGTCCGGTGCGACGGCGAGGGCCTGCTCGACCAGGAACTCGGTGCGGCGGCGGGGCACGAAGAGGCCAGGTTCCACGGCTATGCGCAGTCCGTGGAACTCGGCCCAGCCGAGGACGAGTTCGAGGGGCAGACCGGTGACGCGGCGGTCCACCATGGCGGCCAGTTCGTCCGGGGTGCGGGCGGCGGCCAGGATCAACCTGGCCTCGTCCTCGGCGAAGACACAGCCGGCGGAGCGCAGAGCGGTCACGACGGCGTCCTGGGAGAGCGGCGAGGGGGACGCGGGTGAGGGCCAGGGGGAAGAGACGGGGGGCATGGGAGCCGAGAGCCTTTCGGAAGCCGAAGGGTGCTCTCGCGGTCGCCTACTGGCGGTGTTCCGCGCCGATTCGAGGTGAGAGCACCCGACCTGACACAGCGGTAATGGGTCTCACCTCCCTGACTCCGCACGCCGGGACTGTCCCGACGGACGGCCACACTACCCCAACGATCACTGGGACGATTGAACGAACGCGTCACCCGTACGGTTGAATGACCACGTACCGATCACGCTCGACCCGCGGGCCGTCGCCTACGGCGGCCTGGAGGCACCACCCGCATGAACGTCACCCGAGGCTTCACCGGACGCCCTCGCGTCCAGAATGCCGCGCTGCCGCCCGGCCAGTACGACGCGGGCGACGACTGGCCCGTCCTCTCCGCCGAAGTCACGCCCGAGCTGACGCCCGCCGAGTGGTCCTTCCGCGTCGACGGTCTCGTCGAAGAGCCGCGCACCTGGAGCTGGGAGGAAGCGCATGCGCTGCCGGCGTCGGTGTACGAGGGCGACATCCACTGTGTGACGAGCTGGTCGAAGTTCGGCGTGCGGTTCGGGGGTGTGTCGCTGGACGCCTTCCTCAGTGTGGTCCGGCCCCATGTGTCCGCCACACATGCCGTCGCGTATTCACACACCGGGTACACCACGAACCTGCCGCTCGCCGACCTTACGGATGGCCGGGCCTGGATCGCCTGGGAGTACGACGGGGAGCCGCTCGCTCCCGAGCACGGTGGCCCGGCACGGCTGCTGGTGCCGCACCTGTACTTCTGGAAGAGCGCCAAGTGGATCGCTGGCCTGCGGATCCTGGACCACGACGAGCCGGGGTTCTGGGAGCAGAACGGCTACCACGGCCGCGGCAACCCCTGGCAGGAGCAGCGGTACTCCGGTGACTGAGACAACTGAGGCAACCGAGAGGGCCGGCGTGCCCGAGGCGACTGCCGTGACCTCCGCATCCGAGGCAGCCGTGTCCGTGACCTCCGCTCCCCCGACCCGGTTCGCCGTGCCCGGCCGGATCGCCGTCAGCAACCGGGCCGCGGCTGTGTGGCAGACCGCCACGATCACCGAGATCCGTCGGGAGACCCCGCACGCCGCCACCTTCCGTCTCGCGGTGCCCGCGTGGGCGGGCCATCTGCCCGGCCAGCACCTGATGCTCCGGCTGACCGCGGATGACGGCTATGTGTCCCAGCGCCACTACTCGATCGCGTCCGCGCCCGACGACTCCGGGCACATCGAGCTGACCCTCGACCACGTCGAGGGCGGTGAGGTGTCCGGCTGGTTCCACACGGTCGCCGAGCCCGGTGACACGGTCGAGGTCCGCGGACCGCTCAGCGGCTTCTTCGCCTGGCCCGGGGACCGGCCCGCGCTGCTGGTCGGCGCCGGCTCCGGCGTCGTACCGCTGATGTCGATGGTGCGGCACCACCGGGCGCGGGGCCTGGACGTTCCGCTGCGGCTGCTGGTGTCGGCACGCAGCCCCGAGGAGTTGCTCTACGCGCGCGAGTACGGCGCGGAGACGACGCCCGTGTTCACGCGGAGCGCGCCGGTGGGTGTGCCCGTGGGACGTATGGCCGCCGCCCATGTGGCGCCACTACTGGCCGAGCAGCCTCCTGGTGGGTGGGAGGCCTATGTGTGTGGCTCCAACGCGTTCGCGGAGCACGCCTCGCGGCTGCTCGTGACGGAGGGTCAGCCGGTGGACCGCATCCGGATCGAGCGCTTCGGCTGATCGACGGGGCGTAGCCGCCGACCAGGTTGCGCGTGCCCGCCGTTGTGCCCATCGCGCCAGTCGTGCCCGTCGCGCCCGTGGTACTCGTCGTGCCGGTCGATTGACGATGTCCCCGGGATCGTCAGGAACGATGTCCCGTCTTCGGGGTACTTGCACGGCATGCGAAGCCGCGTGCGTGGCCGGCGTTGGCGGTGCAGTCCGCTGCGGCGCCGGTCGGATGTCGTCGAGGCGTGGACGGTGGTGGCCGTGATCGCGCTGCTGCTCGTCGGCGCGCCGCTGGCCGGGGTGATCGCGGCCTGGTGGGCCCATGGCGACGCCCTGACCACGGCTCGGGAGCAGCGCGCCGATCTCCGTCAGGTCCGGGCCGAGGTCATCGAGAGAACCCCCGGCACAGTGCCCCTGCCGCAGGGCGGACGGCAGCTGTCCGCGAAGGCGACGGTCCGCTGGACGGAGTCGGAGGCCGGTCCGCGTACGGCCACGGCGCGTGTCCCGGCCGGGACACGGACCGGCCACACGGTCGACGTATGGCTCGACGCCGAGGGCCGGAGCGTGCCCCCGCCGCCCGACGACGCGGCCGTCTGGTACCGCTCCGTGACCGTCGGCATCTGCGCCACGGGCGGCGCGGTGGCCCTGACCCTCCTCGGCCACACGGCCGTACGCCACACCGCGATGCGGCGTCGCCTGGCCGAATGGGAACAGGACTGGGCCCGAACGGAGCCGGGCTGGACCGGCCGCAGGGCATGACCCGTGGCCGTGACGTCGGCCGGTGTCACGGAAGGGCGTAGGCCGGTGTCACGGAATGCTGACCCGATTCGGTCCGGCGGCGTCAGGGATTCCGGTCCGCCGGTCCCAAGCCGTCGAGGAGCGCGTCGAGACCCGCGGACAGGCCGTCCGGTCCGCCCTGCTCGGCGAGGGCCGGGGCGATCTCGCGGAGCACGGGCAGTTCCTGGGACGGCATGCGGTGCAGGCCCAGGCGGAACGCGGGGTCGGATTCCTCGGGGTTGTCCACCATGGCCGTCAGTTCCACCGACACATAGCCGAGCACCCAGGCGGTGTAGGCGCGGAACACGGAGGCGGCACGGGCGTCGTCGAACCCGGCCTTCCGGAGCAGGACGAGGATCCGCTCATGATCCTTGAGCACCGCGAGCGGCCTGCGGGCAAGCGGCACGGCCATCATGCGGGTGGCGAGCAGCGGCACGGCCTGCGGGTGGGCCAGACACACGTCGTACAGGGCACGCGCGGTCCGTTGGAGCTCGGCACGCCAATCGGGTGCCTCGGTGGCCTCGGAGCCGTCGGTCAGGCGCCCCTCAAGCTCCAGGTACAGCGCCTCGACAAGGCCGTCCAGGAGGGAGTCCTTGCCTTCGGCGTACCGGTACAGCGCCATCGCCTCGACACCGAGCTCGGCGCCGAGCCGGCGCATGCTCAGCGCCGAGAGGCCCTCCCGGTCCACCAGCTCCAGAGCGGCGGCCAGCACGCGCTCGCGGTTGAGCCTGCCGTAGCGTCCCCGGTCACTGGCGCGACGCGCGGGCCTGTCCGCCGAACCCTCAGCCATTCCGTGCCTCCCTGCGCCGCAGCCGCACGACCCCGGCCCGTCCGGGGCGACAGCATCCGCATACGACGTAAACATACCTGGCGGCGCCCCTCTTGACCCTTTTCGTTGACCCTCTCGCTTGACCTTGCGCCTCTTTCCGTGCAAGATGTTTACAACGTAAGTTTACATAGCAGTGACTGACGATCATGAGTGCCCCCATCGAGGACTACGCCCTCATCAGCGACCTGGAGACCGCCGCCATGGTCGGCATGGACGGTTCCGTCGACTGGCTGTGCCTCCCTCGTTTCGACTCGCCGGCCTGTCTGGCCGCGCTTCTCGGCACCGAGGACAACGGCTTCTGGCGGGTCTCCCCCGACACCGGCGGGACCTGCACACGGCGGGCCTACCGGGCGGACACGTTGGTCCTGGACACATGGTGGGAGACCGCGACGGGAACCGTACGGGTCACCGACTTCATGCCGCCCCGTGCCCAACTGCCGTGCGTGGTCCGCGTGGTGGAGGGACTCTCGGGGATTGTGACCATGCGCAGCGAGCTGCGGCTGCGCTTCCACCAGGGCCGGGTCGTGCCCTGGATCCGGGCCGTCGACCAGTGCGCGGTGGCGGTCGCCGGCCCGGACGCCGTCTGGCTGGACGCCGACGGGCCGGTGCGGTCGCTCGACCGTGAGGACTCGACGGTGTACGACTTCACCGTCCCGGCCGGCCGGCGGCTGGCCCTGACACTCGTCTGGTCGCCCTCCCATCTGCCCGAGACGCCCGCACCGCTGTCCTTCCCCGCCGAGACGCTCCTCAAGGAGACCGGCGACTTCTGGCGGCGCTGGAGCGCCCAGTGCCGCTACGAGGGGCCGTGGCGGGACGCCGTCATGCGCTCCCTGATCACACTGAAGGCGCTCACCTACGCCCCCACGGGCGGCATCGTCGCCGCGCCGACCACGTCGCTGCCCGGCTGTATCGGCGGGCAGCGCAACTGGGACTACCGGTACTGCTGGCTGCGCGACTCCACCCAGACCCTGTCCTGTCTGCTGCGCAGCGGCTACCGCGAGGAGGCGGCGGCCTGGCTGGACTGGCTGGTGCGGGCCATCGCGGGCGACCCCGCCGATCTGCAGACCGTCTACGGCGTGGGCGGTCAGCGACTGCTGCCGGAGACCGAGGCGCCCTGGCTGCCCGGCTACGAGGGTTCGCGGCCCGTCCGGTTCGGCCACTTCGCGATGAACCAGTTCCAGCTGGACGTCTACGGCGAGGTCCTGGACGCCCTCTGTCTCTCGCTACGGGCCGGGATCCCGATGCCGGCCCATGTGTGGAGCCTGGTGGAGGCGTTGATGGCCTATCTGCTGCGCCACTGGCGGGAACCGGACCAGGGGCTGTGGCAGGTGCGCGGACCGGGGCGGCAGTTCGTCCACTCCAAGGTCATGGCCTGGGTGGCCGCCGACCGCGCCCTGCGCATGGGCGAGCTGCTCGGCCGCAACGGCTCCTCCGGCGAGTGGCGTGCCATGCGCGACGAGGTGCACCGGCAGGTGTGCCTGGAGGGGTGGGACGCCCGCCGGCGGTCCTTCATGCAGTCCTACGGCTCCTCGGCCCTGGACGCCTCGGCGCTGCTGATGCCCCGGCTCGGCTTCCTGCCGGCCTCGGACGAGCGGGTGCGCGGCACCGTCCGCGCGATGCGGGGGCTCGACCACGGCGGCTTCGTGCGGCGGTACGCCACGAACGGCGACGGCGCGCATGGAGTGGACGGCGTGGATGGCATGGATGGCGGCGACGGCGCGTCCGGCGGCCCGGAGGGCGCGTTCGTGGCGTGCTCCCTCTGGTATGCCGACGCCCTCGCCACGACCGGCCGTCCGCAGCAGGCCCGGGACGCCTTCGAGCGGGTGCTCGCCATCCGCAACGACGTGGGCCTGCTCTCGGAACAGTGGGACCCGGACACGGGCCGCCAACTGGGCAACGCGCCCCAGGCGTTCAGCCACATCGCTCTGGTCGAAACTGCGTTCACCCTGAGCGCCTCCGGCCTCGGCGGTGCCGCTACCGGCGACTGATTCCGGCACCGGCGATTCGGGTTCCGTACCGCAAGATTCGGGCTCCGTACCGCAGGGCTCCGTATCGCCGCACTCAGAGCCGCAGGCCTCCGTGCCGCCGGGCTCAGTGCTTCGGGTTCGGACGGCGCGCGGCGCCCACGTACCCGTGCGGATTGACCTGCTGGAACCGCCAGGCGTCCCGGCAGATGCCCTCCAGGTCCCGCCTGGGCCGCCAGCCCCAGTCACGCGCCACGGCGCTCGCGTCGGCGACCAGTTCGGCCACGTCGCCGGGGCGGCGGGGCACGATGTCGTACGGAATCTCCCGGCCGCTGGCCTCGGCGAACGCGGCGACCACTTCCAGGACCGAACTGCCCCGGCCGACGCCCAGGTTGTACACGCGCATGCCGGGTGCGTCGGTGAAGTGGTCGAGGGCCACGCGGTGTGCCTCGACCGCGTCCATGACATGGAGGTAGTCCCGGACCGCGGTGCCGTCGGCCGTCGGGTAGTCCCCGCCGAACACGCGGAGCCGCTCCAGGCGGCCTATGGCCACCTGGGCGAGGTACGGCATCAGGTTGTCGGGGTCGCCGGCCGGGTCCTCGCCGAGCAGTCCGCTGGGGTGGGCGCCGACCGGGTTGAAGTACCGCAGGCACAGCACGGCGTACTCGGGGAGGTGCCGGCAGACGTCGGCGAGGATCTGCTCGCACCGCAGTTTGGACGCCGCGTACGGGTTGGTGGGCCGGACGGGGGTGTCCTCGCCCAGCGGGCCGTGGCCGGCGTCGCCGTAGATCGAGCAGGACGACGAGTAGACCAGCTGGTACACCCCGTGGTCCTGCATGGACCGCAGCAGGGCGGTCAGGCCTCCGACGTTCGTGTCGTAGTACTCGACGGGCATACGGGTCGACACGCCCACCGACTTCATGCCGGCGCAGTGCACGACGGCGTCCACGGCGTGCCGGTCGAACACGGCGGACAGGGCCCGCCGGTCCCGGATGTCGAGCTCGTAGACGGCGCCGACGAAGCGTCCGGCGATGCGTTCCACGCGCGGGAGGACCTGCGGGGAGCTGTTGGAGTAGTCGTCGACCACGATCACCTCGTAACCATGATCGAGCAGCTCCACGCAAACATGACTGCCGATGAAGCCCGCCCCGCCGGTGACCAGGATGGTCGAGGGCGGGCCGGGCGATCCGGTTCCGATGCCGAGAGGGTCCACCGGAACCGGCTTGCTGGGCGTCATGGCACGAGGTCTCCTGACTGCGACCCGACGCCGTACGTTTACGACGTACATATACAACCCTGCCCTCTTTCCTCACAGGCGTCAAGACGGGCAGCGCAACCGTGCGGGCTCACCAGCGCCCTGGCGAGACCTCCGATCACCCACGTACGGTGTGATCATCCGCACCCACTCCTCGCAAAGGCGGTCCCAGATGGCCCTGTTCGACCTCCCGCTCGACGAACTGCGCGAGTACCGCAGCAAGTCTGTCGAACCCGAGGGCTTCGACGCGTTCTGGTCCAAGACCCTGGACGAGGCCCGCGAGCACGATCTGGACGCCCGCTTCGAGCCGGTCGAGACGGGGCTTGCCACGGTGCGGGTGTACGACGTGACGTTCTCCGGGTTCGGCGGTCACCCGGTGAAGGGCTGGCTGCGGCTGCCCGCCGGGGCCACGGAGCCGCTGCCGCTGATCGTGGAGTTCATCGGGTACGGCGGCGGGCGCGGGCTGCCGCACGAGGATCTGCTGTGGGCGTCCACGGGCCGCGCGCACTTCGTGATGGACACCCGCGGTCAGGGCAGCGCGTGGGGAGGCGGTGGCGCCACGCCGGATCCGGTGGGGTCCGCGCCGGCCTACCCCGGCTTCATGACCCGTGGCATCGAGGCGCCCGAGAACTACTACTACCGCCGGGTGCTCACGGACGCGGTCCGTGCCGTCGAGGCGGCCCGCTCCCACCCGCTGACCGACGCCTCGCGCACGGTCGTGACCGGCGGGAGCCAGGGCGGCGGCATCACCATCGCCGTGGGCGGTCTGGTGCCGGACCTGACGGCGATCGTGCCGGACGTGCCGTTCCTGTGCGACTTCCCGCGCGCGGCGCACCTCACGGACCGCAACCCGTACCGCGAGATCGCCCTCTACCTCAAGACGCACCGGGGCCGCTCCGAGGACGTCATGCGCACCCTGTCCTACTTCGACTGTGTGCACTTCGCGGCCCGCGGCCGGGCGCCCGCCCTCTTCTCGGCGGCCCTGGAGGACCAGACCTGCCCGCCCTCCACCGTCTTCGCGGCCTTCAACGCCTGGGCCCACGACGAGAAGGCCATCGAGGTGTACGACTTCAACGACCACGAGGGCGGCGGCCCGTTCCACGAGGTGGCCAAGCTGGAGTGGCTGCGCTCGCACGCCTGAGAGGGGCCAGATGGAGACCGTGGAGAC
Organism: Streptomyces sp.; assembly: GCA_013362785.1. Lineage (GTDB taxonomy): Bacteria > Actinomycetota > Actinomycetes > Streptomycetales > Streptomycetaceae > Streptomyces. The sequence goes on from JABFVM010000035.1 coordinate 16,371, forward strand.
TTCCGAGGCCGCGGAGCGGTTCGTCCGGACCTGGGAACGGGGCTGGGCCGAGCATGACGTGGACGCGCTGCTGGAGCTGTACGCCGAGGACTGCGTCCACCGCTCGATGCCGTTCCGTGAGCCACACCGGGGGCGGGCCGCACTGGCCGCCTATCTGAGCTGGTCGTTCGCCGAGGAGCGGGTGAGCGACGTGCGCTTCTCCGCGCCCGTCGTCGGGCGGGACGGTGTGGCCGTGGCCGAGTTCCGGGTCCTCGCGGAGGAGGCGGGCGCGCCGTCCACGCTGGCCGGCTGTGTCTTCGTGCGCTTCGACGCCGCGGGGCTGGCCGTCGAGACCCGCGACTACTGGCACACGGCCGAGGGGCACCGGGAGCCGGAAGGCGCCCGGTTCGTCGTCTGAGTTCGGCTCGTCCGGCACCTTCCGTCCAGTCCGACCAGTCGGTACGTTCAGGGTGCCCGGGTCGCGCTGTCGCGGCCCGGGTTTCCGGCGGACGACGAGGGGCGGCCCATGACGGAGCACGAGGCGCAGGTGCACGGGGACTGCGATCCGCGGTTCGCGGCGGTGCGGACGGCGTTCGAGACGAACTTCCGGGAGCGCGGGGAGCTGGGCGCCGCGGTCACCGTCACCCTGGACGGCCGGACCGTCGTGGACCTGTGGGGCGGCTGGGCCGACGCGGCCCGCGGCCGCCCATGGGAACGAGACACCCTGGTCAACGTGTGGTCGACGTCCAAGGGCCCGACGGCGTTGTGCGCCCACCTCCTCGCCGACCGGGGTCTGCTCGACCTCGACGCGCCGGTCGCCGTCTACTGGCCGGAGTTCGCCGCCGCGGGCAAGGAGCAGATCCTCGTACGGCATCTGCTCTCGCACCGCGCGGGCCTGTCCGGTCTGCGGGAGCCGCACTCGCTCCAGCAGCTCTGCGACTGGGAGTTGACGACTCAGCGGCTCGCCGCGATGGAGCCGTGGTGGGCGCCGGGGACACAGTCCGGGTATCACGCGCTCACTTACGGCTTCCTGGTCGGGGAGGTCGTACGGCGGGTGTCGGGCATGCTGCCCGGGGCCTTCCTGGAGCGGGAGGTGACCGGGCCGCTCGGGATCGACTTCGCGATCGGGTTGCCGGAGAAGGACTCCGGGCGGGTGGCCGAGCTGGTCCATGCGCCGCCTGCAGCGTCCAGCGAACAGGCCGCCGTCTTCGACCAGTTGGCGCCCGCCGCTCTCGCCGCACTGGCCAACCCCCTCGTGGGGGCGGCTCAGGCCAACTCGCCCGAGTGGCGGGCCGCGGAGATCCCCGCCGCGAACGGTCACGGCACGGCGCGTGCGGTCGCCGCTCTGTATGGGATCTTCGCGGGCCGCGGGTCGTACGACGGGCATCGCGTCCTCTCCTCCGAGGCTGCCGAGCGGGTGCGTGAGGGGCAGGGCAGCTGCCGTGATCTGGTGCTCGGCGCCGGGTTCGACGGCGAGACGGAGGTCGGGCTCGGCCTGTGGCTCAGCGGGCCGAACGGCTCGTACGGGCCCAATCCGCGGGCTTTCGGGCATGACGGCTTCGGCGGCTCCTGCGGGCTGGCCGATCCGGAGGCCGGGGTGTCGCTGGGCTATGTGATGAACCGGATGGGCCCCCATATCGCCAACGATCCACGGAAGATGGCGCTGGTCGACGCCCTGTACAGCGCCTTGTGACGACCGGTCGGCGTGGGTCGTCCCGGCCGAAGTGACAGGCTCCGCCTACGAGTTCGCGGTGCCGTCGGCGGGCCGGGCGCGCACAACCCGTGACTGCCGGGCGAGCGCCAGCAGCCTGCCGTCCGCGGACCAGACCGCACTGTCGTCGACCGCCCAGCCGCTGCCCGCGTGCTCGGTACGGATCCGGACGAGGGCCCAGCCGTCGTGGGCGCCGTGGTCGAGGGCGTCGGTGAGATGGACGGTGAGTTCGGCGGTGGGTACCGGGCGCGGGGTGCGCCAGCGGGCGTACAGCGCGGGCGGGAGGGCGTCGGTGAGGGTGACTGCCGTCGGGGCGTCGAGGGGGCGGCCGTCCTGGAAGCGGATCCAGGCCGTGAGCTCGGCCCTGTCGCCGCCGGCGAGCGGGCGGTCCTCGGTGGCAGGGCGGATCTCCAACTGCCGGGCGAACGGCGACAGTTCACCGGGGAGCTCCAGGCGGCGGCAGTCCTGGGGCCCGGGAACCTCCGGGGCCGGATGCCCGTCGTACGACGGCCCTTCGCGCCCCGAGCCGAACAGGGCCGAGCCGAGGAGGACCGGTACGCCGTTCTGGTGGCCGGTGAAGAGGCAGGTCGCCGTGCGGCGGCCGGGGGCGGCGGGTGCGGTGCCGGAGAAGTGCAGCGGGCTCTCGTCGACCGGGGCCAGATAGTGCGTGGTCAGTGTGCGGACCGGGTGGTCGCCGCCGGCGAACCGGTCACGTACTGCGGTCAGGGCGAGGGCGGCGACATGGCCGCCATGCGCTCCCTCCCAGGACCACCACTGGGGGTCGATACGGATCTCGGTGTCGGTCGTCAGGGTCACGGGCCCACGATAGCCAGGCGAGTTTGAAAAACAAACCCTCTCGAAGGATCCAAGTTGGAAAATCCAACCCGCTCAGTCCGGGAGGCGACGCGCCACCACCATCCGCACGCGCGGACTCCCGTCGCGCCGCCGCCCGAACTCGGGCAGTGCCCGCAGTTCCACCGCGAAGCCGGCGCGTGCCAGCTCGTCCCGCACCTCCCCGAGGCGGAAGGCCCGGTAGTACATGACGAACGGTGGCCGCCACACGGCGTTGCGCACCCGCATGACCGCGTCGAAACCCAGCAGCATCCAGTAGCCGACGGAGGCCGGACGCGGCGGGGCCACGACGGGGAAGACGAAGGACCCGCCGGGCCGCAGGACGGAGTGGACCCGGGCGAACAGCCCCGGCAGCTCGCGCGGCAGGAAGTGGCCGAACGCCCCGAAGCTCACCACGAGGTCGAAGGCGGGGGCGAACGGCAGGGCACGGGCGTCCGCGCGGACCCAGGCGACACGCGGCGCCTCGCCCTCCGCCCGCACCCGCTGCCGGGCGACGTCGAGCATGCCCGCGCTGAAGTCGACGCCGGTGACGCTGCGCCGGCACACCCTGGCCAGCACGTCGACCCCCGCGCCCGTCCCGCAGCAGAGGTCGAGGCCGTCGTCGTACGGGCCCGTCCGTGCGAGCGCCTTCGTGACGGCGGAGAGCACGGAGTCGGGGGTACGGAAGGGGGTGTGGTCGAACTTGGGGGCGAGCAGGTCGTATCCGCGCTCGACGGACGACAGGGCCTGGCCGGCGAGTTCGCGCAGCGAGGGGCCTTCGGGGCCGAACATCCGCGTCACCCCAGCGCGACGCGCTGCTTCAGGACAGCGAGAACCCGCTCGCACCAGCGCAGGTTCTCCTCCTCGAAGGAGATGCCGCGCAGCAGTGTCAGATACGGGCCGACACGGTCGGACTCGCGCAGGTACTCGTCCTCGGTGCGGCCGTCGAGCAGCCGCTCGCGGAGGCGTTCGTACCGGTCGAGCTTGCCGCGTGCCCAGGTCATGCGCTCCTCGATCATGGCGCGGGTCGGCTCGGGGTCCTCCATGGCCTGGAGTTTGATCAGGAGTTCGTCGCGCACGGCCGTGGGCCGCCGGGGCGGCTCGGCGGCGAAGGAGCGCAGGTCCTCCCGTCCGGCCTGGGTGAGCGTGAACATCCGCTTGTTCGGCCGCCGTTCCTGCTGCACGAACCGGGCCTCGACGAGGCCGTCCTGCGCGAGACGCTCCAGCTCCCGGTAGAGCTGCTGCGGAGTCGCGGGCCAGAAGTTGGCGAACGAGACGTCGAAGGCCTTGGACAGCTCGTAGCCCGAGGCCTCGCCCTCCAGAAGGGCGGCGAGGACGGCGTACTTGAGGGACATGTGGACACATTAACAGCAGGTGATTATTGTCATCCGCACCTACTCAACTAATTGACTATGAGGTGATCCGATGCGCGCGTTCCGCAAGGCGGTCGAAGCAGGCGACGCCGACGCCATGGAAGCCCTGCTGGCGGAGGACGTCGTCTTCACCAGCCCGGCCGTCTTCAAGCCGTACGCCGGAAAGCCGATCACCGCGGCGATCCTGCGCGGTGTCGTGCGGGTCTTCGAGGACTTCCGCTATGTGCGCGAGATCAACGACCCGGGCGGCCGTGATCACGCGCTGGTCTTCACCGCCCGGGTGGGCGACCGGGAGATCACCGGGTGCGACTTCCTCCGGGTCAACGAGGACGGCCTGATCGACGACTTCATGGTCATGGTCCGTCCGCTGTCGGGCGCGCAGGCCCTGGCCGAGGCGATGGGGGCGCAGTTCGACCGGATCGCGAAGGAGGCGGAGGCGGGGGCCCGGTCGGCATAAGGCCGCGCCCGCGCCTGCCTCCTAAGCGGATCGGCACTCCGCGAGCCGCCGTTCGAGGAACCTCCGTTCCGCGTCGTTCTCCACCAATTCCAGTGCCCGCCGGTAGGCCTCGGCCGCCTCTTTGGTACGGCCGCTGCGGCGCAGGAGATCGGCGCGGGTGGCGGGGAGCAGGTGATATCCGGCCAGGTCGCCCTCGGCCTCCAACTCGGCGACCAGGCCGAGACCTTCCTCCGTGCCCTCGGACATGCCGACGGCCACCGCTCGGTTGAGGCGGACGACGGCGGAGGGCACGAAGCGGGCCAACTCTCCGTACAGGGCGGCGATGTCGGCCCAGTCGGTGTCCTCGGCCGTGGGGGCGGTGGTGTGGCAGGCGGCGATGGCGGCCTGGATCTGGTACGGCCCGGGGCGGCCTCGCCGCAGCGCGGTCTCCAGCAGGGCGGCACCCTCGTCGGCCTCGGCCCGGTCCCAGGCCGTACGGTCCTGGTCCTCCAGGGTGACCAGGTCGCCTGCGGCGTCCACGCGCGTGTGCCGACGCGCGTCGTGCAGCAGCAACAGCGCGAGCAGGCCCAGCACTTCGGGTTCGTCGGGCATGAGGCGGGCCAGGACGCGGGCCAGCCGGATCGCCTCGGCGCAGAGGTTGCTACGGACGAGATCAGCGCCGGTGGTGGCCGCATACCCCTCGTTGAACAGCAGGTAGATCACGCCCAGCACGCCCGTCGTACGCTCGGGCAGGAGGTGTGCGGGCGGTACCCGGTACGGGATCGCGGCGTTGCGGATCTTCCGCTTGGCGCGCACCAGCCGCTGCGCCATGGTCGCCTCGGGGACGAGGAAGGCGCGGGCGATCTCCGGTGTGGTCAGTCCCGCGAGCGTCCGCAGCGTCAGGGCGACCCTGGCCTCGATGGGCAGCGCCGGATGACAGCAGGTGAAGACGAGCCGCAGCCGGTCGTCCCGGACGCCGCTGTCGTCGCCGTCGTCCCCTGCGTCGTACGACGGTTCGTCGCGGGCGAGCACCGCCACCTCCCGTAGTTTCGCCGCCCCCACCGCCTCCCGGCGCAGGACGTCCAGGGCGCGGTTGCGGGCGGTCGTGGTCAGCCAGGCGCCGGGGCGGCGCGGCACTCCGTCGCGCCGCCAGTGGTCGAGGGCCTGGGCGAAGGCGTCCTGCGCGCACTCCTCGGCGAGGTCCCAGTCGCCGGTCACCCGGATCAGGGTGGCGACGACCTGGCCCCATTGCTCACGGAAGGCCGCGGCGACGGCCTCCTCGATGCCGTTCGTGGCGCTCACTCCCAGACCGGCCGCACTTCCACGGAGCCGCCGCCGAGGGCCGCCGGGTGCCGGGAGGCGAGGGCGATGGCCTCGTCCAGGTCGGCGACCTCGATGAGGTCGAACCCGGCGACGTACTCCTTGGACTCCACGAAGGGCCCGTCGCTGAGCAGCACTTCGTCGCCCTGGACGCGCACCGTGGTGGCGTCGGTGTGCGGCCGCAGACGGGCTCCGCCCTTGACGATGTCGCGGCTGCGGACCTCCTCGATGTACGCGGTGAAGCGGGGGTCGTCGGCGATCTCCTCGGGGCTGAGTTCCTCGCCGCCGACCGGCGTGCAGATGAACAGGACGTACTTCATGACCGCTCCTCGGTGGTGCGGGATGCGTGCTCGTGTGCGATCAGCCAGCGCAGACCGGCGTCGCGGTAGCCGGTGGTGACGCACATCAGGTCGTCGATCCGCGTGCCGTCCGTGCGGGTGGCGCGCAGACGGACGAGGGCGTGGCCGAAGGCGATGCTCTCGTCGACGTGGACGCGGAGGTCCAGTACCTCGCGGGTGACGGGTCCGGTGACGCCGCTGAGCAGTTCCTCGATCGACTTGCGCACGGAGTCGGCCCCACGGTGCTCCCGGCCGTCGACGAACGCCGTCGCGTCCGGGGCGTAGCAGGCCGCCATACGGTCGGCGTCCCGCTCCCGCGCCGCGCCGGTCAGTTCGGCGTCGAGCGCGCGGATCCGCGCCTCGGCGTCCTCGTCCTCCCAGAACGGCCGCACCTCCATGGCGCCGATACCAGCCACGGGATGCCGCGCCGCCGCCTCGATCGCCTCCTCCATGCTGTCGCACTCAAGGAGGTCGAACCCGGCGACGTACTCCTTCGTCTCCGCGAACGGCCCGTCGCTGCGCAGCACCTCGCCGCCACGCACGCGTACGGTGACGGCCCGGTCCGGGGGCGCCAGCCGGTGGCCGTGCAGACGTACGCGGCGGTCGCCGAGGTCTTCCACCCAGGGTTCGACGGGGGTCATTCCAGAGGCGTCCGCGGTGTCGTCGCCGCAGACCAGCAGCATGTACTTCATCGGTCCTCCCGGTCCTCATGAGCTTCCTACACCCCACCGACGAACGGGACCGGCCCGAATCGACACCCGGGCGCCGTTTTTTCGAGGTGGCCATGCGCTCAGCCGCCGTGGTACCTTCCAGACAGCACCTGTGTACGCCCGTTCGAGGGCGCCGGTGCCAGTTCTCCTTCAGTTCGCCGGTCGATGTACCGGCTTCGCCTCACCATCTCGTGACCAGCGGTTCTGCCGTACCCGAGGTGTTGTTTCCGCCGCCCGAAGGCGCTCTGTCCGCCTTCTCCGAGTCCGCGGCACACCCCTTCCTTCCGTATGTCTCATGCCTTCCGTCCGTGAAAGGACCGATCACCGAATGACCACCACCACACTCGAAAACCCTCCCGTTGAGCAGCAGCCCCCGGTCCGTGCCGTCACCGGTGTCCTCGACATCGACGCGAACGGGAAGGGGCACCTGCGCGCCGAGAACCTGCTGCCGTCGCCCGCCGACCTTCAGGTCTCCCCCGCGCTGATCCGCCGGTACGGCCTGCGCAAGGGCGACCTCGTCGACGGCGTACGCGGTACCCAGCGCGCCCTCACCGAAGTCGCCCGCGTGGGCGGGCGCACCCCCGACAAGAACCGCCGCCGCTTCGGCGAGCTGACGCCGCTTCACCCGCGGGAGCGGATCCGTCTCGAACACCCGGCGTCCGGTCTGACCGGCCGGGTCACCGACCTGATCGCCCCTGTCGGCAAGGGCCAGCGCGGGCTGATCGTGGCCCCGCCCAAGACCGGCAAGACGGTCCTCCTCCAGCAGATCGCGGCCGCCGTCGCCGGCAACCACCCCGAATGCCGGCTGATGGTGGTGCTCCTCGACGAACGCCCCGAGGAAGTCACCGACATGCGCCGCTCGGTGCGAGGCGAGGTGTACGCCTCGACGTTCGACCGGGCGCCCCGGCAGCACATCGCGCTGGCCGAGCTCGTGATCGAGCGGGCCAAGCGGCTCGTCGAGGCGGGAGAGGACGTTGTCATCCTGCTGGACTCCCTGACCCGGCTGTGCCGGGCCCACAACAACGCGGCCGCGTCCAGTGGCCGCACGCTGAGCGGCGGCGTCGACGCGGCCGCGCTGCACGGGCCGAAGCGGTTCTTCGGCGCGGCGCGCCTGGCCGAGGAGGGCGGTTCGCTCACCATCCTCGCCACGGCCCTGGTGGAGACCGGCTCGCGGGCCGACGACTTCTACTTCGAGGAGCTGAAGAGCACCGGCAACATGGAGCTGCGGCTCAGCCGGGACCTCGCCTCCCGCCGTGTCTTCCCCGCCGTGGACATCACCCCGTCCGGCACCCGCCGCGAGGAACTCCTCCTCCCCCAGCCCGAGTTGACCGCCGTACGCGGCCTGCGCCGGGCGCTGCACACCCGGGACGGCCAGTCCAACCTGGAAACCCTGCTGGAGCGCATGCGCGAGACGCCGGACAACGCGACGTTCCTGCGGCGGATCCAGCCGACGCTGCCGACGGACGGGGCGTGACCGCGGAGTCCGGAGCCGCACTGGAAGCCTCCTGAGCCCGCGTGCGGCATCCGGGTGCTCGGGCGGTGTCCCCGGCCCGGGCAGCGCGGTGTCGGGCATGCACCTTCCTACGTTGACGGTATGACTATCGGTTTTACCTTGCGCGCCCTTACCTCCACCTGTGCGCTGTGTGCGGCCGGCCTGCTCGCGCTCGCGCCTGCCGCCGCGGCCGTCGACCACGCACCCGACCCCGACTCGCCGGGCGGGCCACGGGCGGTGACTCCGCGGCCGGCGCTGCTGTACCGGTCCGACACACAGGTGCGGCCGAACAGTGGGACACCCCGGCTGCCGCGGGTCTCCGCGCTGTCGTGGCTGGTGGCCGACGCCGACACCGGGCAGGTGCTCGCCGCGCACGACGCACACCGGGAGCTGCCGCCCGCCAGCACCTTGAAGACGCTGTTCGCCCTCACCGTGCTGCCGACCCTGCCGGCCGGCATCCGGCACCGGGTGAGCGAGGAGGAACTGGCGGGGATCGGGCCGGGCAGCAGTCTGGTGGGCCTCGCCGAGGGGCATACGTACCGGGTCGCCGATCTGTGGCGCGGGGTCTTTCTCAGCTCCGGCAACGACGCGGTGCGTGTGCTGGCCGCGCTGAACGGCGGCTGGCGTGCCACGGCCGCCCGGATGCAGGACAAGGCCCGTGCGCTGGGCGCGCTCGACACGCAGGTAATGTCGCCGGACGGGTACGACACGCCGGGCCAGGTCTCCTCGGCGTACGACCTGGCGGTGTTCGGCCGGGCGGGGCTGCGCAACGCGGAGTTCGCACGGTACTGCGGTACGGCCGAGGCGTGGTTCCCGGGCCGGAACGGCTGGTCGTACGAGATCCGCAACACCAACCGGCTGTTGACCGGCGCGGCCGGGCTGGACCCGTATCCGGGGCTGATCGGCGTCAAGAACGGCTACACCAGCAAGGCGGGCAACACGCTCGTCGCCGCCGCCCGCCGGGGTGGTCGCACCCTCGTCGTGACGGTGCTGAACCCGCGGGCGGGCGGCTTCGCCGTCTACGAGGAGGCCGGCGAGTTGCTCGACTGGGGGTTCGAGGCGGCCGGACGGGTCGAACCGGTGGGGTCGCTGGACGCCTTGCGGGTCAAGCCGAGACCGGGTCCTGTGACGGAGCCCGTCGTCGCCGACGTGGCGCCGGAGGGCGGGCCGGACGGGCCCGGCTGGGCGGAGGCGTGGGCGATCGCGGGCGCCGCCGTGGTGGGGGCCGGTGCCACCTCACTGGTGCTGCGCGGCAGAATCTTCGAGCTTGTGGAGGAGGACTGACCGACCGGCAGCCACAGCAGCAGACCGAGGGTGATCCAGGCGTACGTGTTGCTGCCGAGGAAGCCGTCCACGCCGGACGCGTCGTCGAACCACAGCCACACCACGCTGGTGCACAGCACCGCGTACAGCGCGCCCGCGATCCGTGCGTGCCCGGCGCGGACGAGGACGGCGAAGGACGGCAGCAGCCACACCAGGTGGTGCACCCAGGTGATGGGGCTGACCAGACAGGCGGTCAGCCCGGTGAGGGCGAACGCCGCCGTCCAGTCCCCCGCCACGACCGCGCGACGGGTGCGCGCCACCCAGACGCCCAGGACCAGCAGCACCACGACCGCCCAGACCGCGCGGCTCGACACGTCCAGCCGGGCCAGGATGCCCTGCACCGACTGGTTGGAGACGTAGTCGAGCCGGCCCACCCGGGTGGTGTCCCACATCGCGTGCGTCCAGTAGAAGCGGGACGCGTCGGGGGCCACCCAGGCCGCCAGCGCCGTCGCGGCGGCGGCCACGGCGGTCGCCACGGCCGCGGCCCGCCAGCGCCGGGCCACCAGCAGCAGCCCGATGAACGCGGCCGGCGTCAGCTTGATCGCCGCGGCGAGACCGATGCCGACGCCCGCCCAGCGCTCCCGCCCGGTGGCCAGCAGCCAGCAGTCGAGCAGTACGAGAGCCAGCAGCAGGATGTTCACCTGGCCGAAGCTGAAGGTGTCCCGCAGCGGTTCGAAGAGAGCCAGCGCGCAGACGGCGAGCGCACACCCGTACCAGCCGTAGCGCTGCCAGGCCCGTCCGGCCAGGACGCGCAGCGCGAAGGCCAGGGCCGCCAGGTTGAGCAGCAGCGCCAGGGCGATCGCGACATGCAGGTCGACCAGGGACATGGGCAGCATGACGACGGCGGCGAACGGCGGGTAGGTGAACCCGTACGCCGTGCCGGGCACGTGGTAGTCGTAGATACGGCCGCCGTGGTGGACCCAGCTGTCGATGGTGCCGTAGTAGACGCGCAGGTCGAACCAGTCGCGCAGCAGCGGCACGGTCGCGGTGAAGACGGTCACGGCGGCGGCGAGGACGAGCACCAGGGCGAGCCGGCCCCGGTCGGTACGCGGAAGTCTCATGCGGTGCGCTCCAACGCCGGGGCCTGCGCGGCCAGATGCGCTTGCCACAGGACGACGACGGCGAGTACGCCCCCGGACACGGCCAGCACCAGCTGTCCCACGTCCGCGGGGCCGCCGCTGGGCAGGACGGCCAGCGCGAGCACTCCGGTCAGGGCCGCCACCCGGTGCCGTACGGATGTGCTGGGCGCCGCGGCGGCGATGAGGAACAGGCCCCACAGCGCGTACCAGGGGCGGATCGCCGGCCCGAAGGCGGCCACGGCGGCCAGGCTCAGGCCGAGCGCGTACACGGGGCGCGGACGCCAGCGCCACCATATGAGGACTACGAGCACCCCTGTGAGCACCATGCCGATGGCGTGCCACGCCGGGACGGCCAGCGGCGCGAGATCGCTGCCGACCTCGTCCAGCAGTGTGGCGGTGGCCCGGCCGAGCAGGCTGGTGAGCGCCCAGTTCTGGGTGGACACCGGGGTGTCGAGGGCGCCTATCCAGCCGTATCCCGTGCCCGCCACGGCCGTTGCGGCGACCGTCGTGGCGGCGGACGCGGCGACCGTGGTGAACACGGCCTTGGCCGGATGGTGACCGGCCCGTATCTGCAACAGCACGACCGCGGCGAGGCCCAGTGCGGCGGGCGCCTTGACCAGGGCGGCGAGCGTGACGAGTACGGCGCCCAGGATCGGCCACCGGCCGAGCGCCGCGACCAGACCGGCGCCGAGCAGGCCCAGCATGATGGCGTCGTTGTGGGCACCCGCGACCAGGTGCAGCAGCACGAGCGGGTTCAGGGCGCCCAGCCACAGCGCGGCGGCCGGGTCGGCGCCGCTGTGCCGGGCCAGGCGCGGCAGCGCGGCCGCCATCAGCGCCACCCCGAGCAGCGCTATCAGACGCATGCCGAGGAGCCCGGCGGGGAGTTCACCGCTGGTCACGCCGGACAGCGCGGAGGCCACGCCGAGGAACACGGGGCCGTACGGGGCGCCCGTGTGCCGCCACAGCGGGGCGACCTCGTCCGCGAGCGGGCCGCCGAGGTGGGAGGGGCCGTACGTGTACACGTCGATGTGCGCGTCGACCATCGCCCCTTGGGCCAGGTAGCTGTACACGTCCCGGCTGAACAGCGGTGGCGCGATCAGCAGCGGGGTGGCCCAGACCGCCAGCACCAGCAGCAGGGCGCGCGTGGTGGGCGGGTCGGCGCTGCGCACGAGCCGGCCGAGCAGCAGCCAGGCCGCTATCAGCAGGACGACGCCGAAGTACACGCCGACCAGGCCCAGGGCCGCGTGCACCGAGGACGGGGCCAGGAGTTCCCGGACCGGTAGCGCACCGGCCGTCTCACCGCCCAGGGCGAGGAAGGCGGTGCCGGCCAGACCGAGTATCTGGCAGCGGCGGAGATCGACGGGAAAAGCCATGGCCAACACTCGGTCAGCGTGTCAACGCCGAGTGGCCGGAAAGCGAAGGGCGACCCTCAAGGCAGCGACCTGCGCATGACCGCCGCGTGATCCACCCCGGTCAGAGCGTCACACGAACCGCGAACTGGCCACAGGACCCGAAGAGGTGAGGCTGGCCCGGTCGCCCCGGAGCCAGGTGCCGCGCACGGCGGTGACGAAGTCGGTGAGCGCCTCGGCCCCGTCGGCGGGGGTCTGGCCGTCGCCCTCGTCGGGCGAGGCGTCGGCCGACAGGATGTCGGCGGCGATCTCCCGCTCCGGCCGGTCGTCGGGGGCGCCGCGCTCCACGCTCCCGTCGCCGTCCGCGCGCAGCTGCCCCTCCCAGGGTGCCGCCGCCGACTGGTGCAGCAGGGCGACGCTGTCGGCGGTCACCACCGGCGGGTCGGTCCAGTTGCTCGCGTGCTCGTGCAGGATCTGTCCCGGAGCCCGTTCGAACAGCCCGCCGATGATGTCCGGGCCCCCGTCGGCGGCGGCCACCTCGTTGAGGTCGTAGGCGACGACGACGGTGTCCTCCCGGTCGGGTGTGAACGGCTCCGCCGGCAGCTGAAGCAGCTCGGCCGCGGCGAGACCGAGGATCCTGCTGCTCCGGTCGGGCAGCAGGGTCACCGACGTGGGGCGCGCCCCGGCGGCGTCGAGGACCGTCTTCAGCCGCAGCAGCCCGCGCAGGCACTGGTCGTGGGAGTCCTGCAGCCAGGCGTACCGCCCGGCCATGCCCGCGTCGAAGCCGTAGGGGGACATCGAGCCGAGCACGGTGCCGCCGATGACGTACTGCCAGCCCCGCAGATCGCCGCGGTCCAGCGGGCTCACCGGCTCGGCGCTCGCGGCCCGCTCCAGCATGCGGCGCTGGCGGGCCTGGGTGGGCAGCCACATGGCGTCGTCGGGGTCGGACAACCGGGCGTGCTGTCGGCGGGCGAGCGCGAGGTCGCCGGACATGAGGGCGTTGAAGACCAGCAGATAGCGGTCCGGCCAGTCGGTGAGCCCGCTCTCGCGCGCGGCCAGGAGGTCCGTCGCCTCGCGGTGGCGGCCCTCGCGCTCGTAGGCCGAGACCAGCTCCCGCAGGACCGCCACCGACTCCGGCGCCTGGCTCAGTGCCACGCGCAGGGCGGATATCGCCAGGTAGGGCACACCGCGCTCGATACAGGCGTACCCGAAGTCGTAGAGTGCCCGGGCCTTTTCGGGGCGGGCGGCGAGGGCGCCGGCCGCCTCGTGGAGATCCTCGAAACCGGCCGCTCCGGCGGCCCGGGCGACCACGAGCGCGACCTCGCCCAGGGGCAGGTCGTCGGCGCCGTGCCGCAACTGGCGCAGGGCGCCGGGGATGTCTCCCTCGTCGAGCGCTTCCCAGGCCTTGAGGAGTTCGGGGGTCTTCGGTCGGCGATTCCTGCGCGAGAACATGAGGAGGATCCTCACCGAAGATCCGAATCCTCCTCAACCGGTTTACGGAAGAGACGGAAGAGACGGAAGAATCAGAAGACCGACAGCCCGGTGAGTGTCGTGAAGCGGTCGAGGGCCGCCACGCCGGCCACCGAGTTGCCGCGCTCGTCGAGCCCGGGGCTCCACACGCACAGCGTGCAGCGGCCCGGTACGACGGCGATGATCCCGCCGCCGACGCCGCTCTTGCCCGGCAGCCCCACCCGGTACGCGAAGTCGCCTGCCGCGTCGTACGTCCCGCAGGTCAGCATGACCGCGTTGACCTGTTTGGCCTGGCTGCGGGTGAGCAGGCGGGTGCCGTCGGCGCGGACGCCGTGACGGGCGAGGAACGACGTGGCCAGGGCGAGGTCGGCGCAGGACGCCGTGAGGGAGCACTGCCGGAAGTACTGGTCGAGCAGGACCGGCACGGGGTTGTCCATGTTGCCGTACGACGCCATGAAGTGGGCGAGCGCGGCGTTGCGGTCCCCATGGGCCGTCTCGGAGGCGGCGACGTCCTTGTCGAAGTCCAGGGCCGGGTTGCCGCTCTCGGCGCGGAGGAAGGAGAGCAGTTCGCCGGCCGCGTCGCCGGTACGGGTCTGGAGGCGGTCGGTGACGACGAGAGCGCCCGCGTTGATGAACGGGTTACGGGGGATGCCGTTCTCGTACTCCAGCTGGATCAGGGAGTTGAAGGGGTTGCCGGAGGGCTCGCGGCCCACGTGTTCCCAGAGTTCGTCGCCCTCGCGGGCCAGGTCGAGCGCGAGGGTGAAGACCTTGGTGATGGACTGCGTGGAGAACGGCTCGCGCCAGTCCCCCACGCCGTACACCGTGCCGTCGAGTTCCGCGACGGCCATGCCGAAGGCCCGCGGGTCGCGGGCCGCGAGCGCCGGAATGTAGTCGGCGGGCCGGCCACGGCCGGGGGTCCGCCCGATCTCCTCCGCGATGCGCTCCAGGATCGGCTGGAAGGTCAGTGACGACGTTGACGCTGCCATGATCACCATTGTGCCTCCGTACCGGTCCCGGTGCGCATCGGCGGATTGTGGAAAGGGTCAGGCCAGGGCCTGGCCGCTGCCCGCGACGACCTCCGGGCGCAGCAGGTCGGCGAGCCTCTCGGCGGGCAACAGGCCCTTCTCCAGGACGAGTTCGGCCACGCCCCGGCCGCTGGCGAGGGCCTCCTTGGCGATGTCGGTGGCGGCCGTGTACCCGATGTGCGGGTTGAGGGCGGTGACCAGGCCGATGGAGTTCTCCACGGTCCGGCGCAGCGCCTCGGTGTTGGCGGTGATGCCGGAGACACAGCGCTCGGCCAGCGTCACGCAGGCGTTCCTCAGATGCGTGATGCTCTCCGACAGCGAGTGCAGGATGATCGGCTCGAAGGCGTTGAGCTGGAGCTGACCGGCCTCGGCGGCCATGGTGATGGCGACGTCGTTGCCGATCACCTCGAAGGCGACCTGGTTGACGACCTCGGGGATCACCGGGTTGACCTTGCCGGGCATGATCGACGAACCGGCCTGTACGGGCGGCAGGTTGATCTCACCGAGGCCCGCGCGCGGCCCGGAGGACAGCAGACGCAGGTCGTTGCAGCTCTTGGAGAGCTTGACGGCGATGCGCTTGAGGACGCCGGACATCTGGACGAACGCGCCGCAGTCCTGGGTCGCCTCGACCAGGTTGGCGGCGGTGACCAGCGGCAGCCCGGTGATCTCGGCGAGGTGGCGGCGGGCCGACTCGGCATATCCGGCCGGTGCGTTGAGGCCGGTGCCGATGGCCGTGGCGCCCAGGTTGATCTCATGGATCAACTCGACTGCCTCGGCAAGACGGGACCGGTCCTCGTCAATCATGACGGCATACGCGGAGAACTCTTGACCGAGCGTCATCGGTACCGCGTCCTGCAACTGTGTACGGCCCATCTTGAGCACATCGCGGAACTCGACGGCCTTGCGGGCGAACGCGTCCTGCAGTACGGACATCGCCTTGAGCAGCCCGCGCACCGCGAACACCGTCGCGACCTTGACGGCGGTCGGGTAGACGTCATTGGTGGACTGCCCCAGGTTGACGTCCTCGTTGGGGTGCAGGTACCGGTACTCGCCCTTCGCGTGTCCCAGCAGCTCCAACGCCCGGTTGGCGACGACCTCGTTGGCGTTCATGTTGGTCGAGGTGCCGGCGCCGCCCTGGATGACGTCGACGACGAACTGGTCGTGCAGCTTGCCGGTCCGGATCTCACGGCAGGCGGCGACGATCGCGGCGGCCTTCTTCGGCTCCAGCAGCCCGAGCTCCTCGTTGGCGAGGGCGGCGGCCTCCTTGACGGCGGCGAGCGCGTCGATGAGGTGCGGGTAGGCGGAGATGGGGGTGCCGGTGATGTGGAAGTTCTCGGTGGCCCGCAGGGTGTGGACACCCCAGTAGGCGTCGGCGGGGACATCCCGGTCGCCGAGCAGATCGTGCTCGCTACGGGTGACGGCGTTCATGAGGGAACGGTTCTTCTTTCTGAGAGGGTGAGGGTCAGCGCCCCGTCAGGGGCGCGGGAACTTCTCGATTTGCGGCTACCGCCGCGTGGGCGCGACAAGCCACGAACAACCCGCAGCCGCCGTACAGGAGATCCGGCACATCCCTAGGCGCAGGCCGACACGACAACCGGCTCCAGCGAACGAACGGGCCGCACACACCCGACCTCTCGCCCGCCCCCGAGAAGTGCCTCTCCCTGGAACTCGGTGAGCAGCTCCGGATCCACTCCGGCCCATGCGAGAGCGGCGGCAGCCACCGGCACCCGCGCCCGATTGGCCCCGTCGGCGATCTTCACGGCGATGGCACGGCCGTCGGGCAGCGCGGCGACCTGAACGCCCTCGAACCCGTCCTTGGCGACCAGCCCCGGCACGGCTCGCATCAACGCCGCGACGTCCCGCCCGCTGCCGGAGGCCATCTCCGCATGCTCACGCATCGCGTCGGCGACCCGGGCCTCGGGCGTGCCCGGCACCGCGGTGGTGATCCGGGCTGCGGCACGGGCGAGGCCGTGCAGCGACACGGAGAACAGCGGGGCCCCGCAGCCGTCGACGGTCACCTGGGCGATCCGCTGACCGGTCAGGTCCTCGACGATCTCCGCGATGGCCTGCTGGAGCGGGTGCCCGGGGTCGAGGTAGTCGTCCAGGGACCAGCCGTTCAGCCGGCAGGTGTACAGCATCGCCGCGTGCTTGCCGGAGCAGTTCTGGGCGAGGCGGGAGGGCAGGCGGCCCTCCCGCACCCAGGCGTCCCGCACGACCGGGTCGTACGGCATGTCCGGGACGTTGCGCAGATGGTCCTCGGTGAGCCCGGCGAGTTCGAGGATGCGCCGGGTTCCGGCGAGATGGCGTTCCTCGCCGGAGTGGCTGGCGGCGGTGAGCGAGAGCAGCTCACCGTCGAGCGGGAGCCCGGCCCGCGCCATGGCGACGGCCTGGACGGGCTTGAGTGCCGAGCGCGGGTAGAAGGCGGCCTCGATGTCACCGAGCTGGAACCGGACCTCGCCGTCGTCACCGAGGACGACGACGGAGCCGTAGTGGATGCCTTCGATCATTCCGCCGCGTATGAGGTGGGCGACGGGGGCGTGGAGGGGTGCGCGGACAAGGGGTGCGTCCGCTATGGAGCTGCTGTACATCACTGTCTGGCTGCCTGCTTGTCGTGGGTCGATGAGGGGTCGTCGACCGACACGGATCTCACGCGTCGGCCTTGTCGGCGGTGCGCCCGGCCCGGCCGCGGATGGCGTACCAGCCCACGACCAGCGCTGCGACGATCAGCGGCAGGCACTGCACGGTGGTGCGGCCCGCGCCTCCGTCGGCGTACATGAGGACCAGGACGGAGGCGAGGAAGGCCAGCGTCACGAGTTCGGTCCAGGGGGAGCCCGGCAGCCGGTAGCCGGGGCGGGTGAGTTCGCCCTTCTGGGTCTTCTGCCAGAAGAGCAGGTGACAGATCATGATCATGCCCCAGGTGGCGAGGATGCCGATCGCCGCGAAGTTCAGCACGATCTCGAACGCATCGGCCGGGACGACGAAGTTGAGACCGACGCCGAGGACACAGATACCGCTGGTCAGCAGGATGCCGCCGTACGGGACCTGGCTGCGGCTCATCACCGAGGTGAACTTCGGGGCGGAGCCGGACATCGCCATGGAGCGCAGGATGCGGCCGGTGGAGTACAGGCCGGAGTTGAGCGAGGACATGGCCGCGGTGAGGACGACCAGGTTCATGACGCCGCCGGCCGCCGGGACACCGATGTTGGACAGCACGGTGACGAAGGGGCTCTCTCCCGCCTTGTACGACGACCAGGGCAGCAGCATCGACAGCAGGAGGACCGAGCCGACGTAGAACAGGCCGACGCGCCACATGATCGAGTTGATCGCCTTCGGCATGATCTTCTCGGGGTTCTCGGTCTCACCGGCGGCGACGCCGACCAGCTCGACGGAGGCGTAGGCGAAGACGACGCCCTGGACGATCAGCAGCATCGGCAGCAGGCCGTTGGGGAAGAGGCCGCCGTTGTCGGTGATCAGGGACGGGCCGGGGGTGTGGCCGTCCACGGGCTGCTGGGTGACCAGCAGGAAGATGCCGATGCACATGAAGACGACGAGCGCGCCGACCTTGACGATCGCGAACCAGAACTCCAGTTCGCCGAAGATCTTCACCGAGATCAGGTTCACGGTCAGGACGACCGCGAGGGCTATCAGCGCGATCACCCACTGCGGGATGTCGGAGAACATGCCCCAGTAGTGGGTGTAGGTGGCGACCGCGGTGATGTCGGCGATGCCGGTGGTCGCCCAGTTGAGGAAGTACATCCAGCCCGCCGTGTACGCGCCCTTCTCACCCATGAACTCGCGGGCGTACGACACGAAGGCGCCGGAGGAGGGCCGGTACAGGACGAGTTCGCCGAGGGCGCGGACGACGAGGAAGGCGAAGACGCCGCAGACCGCGTAGGCGATGAACAGGGACGGGCCGGCGTCGGCGAGTCGCCCGCCGGCCCCTAGGAACAGGCCGGTGCCGATGGCACCGCCGATGGCGATCATGTTGACGTGCCGGGCCTTCAGCGACTTGCTGTAGCCGTGGTCTCCGACGTCTACGTGACCGGACGAGGGGCGCGTCTCTTCTTTGAGGTGCTGTTCGCTCACGCCTCGGGTCCGCCTTCCGTGGTGCTGTCCGTGCGCGGGGGGCGCACGATGTCGGTGAGGGTGGTCTCGACGCGATCCAGGTGGTGGGCCATGGCGTCGGTCGCGTCGAGTTCGGAACCGTCGATCAGGGCCTCCACGATCGCCCGGTGCTCCCGGTTGGACTGCTCGCGGCGACCGCCCAGCTCGTTGAGGAAGGCCGACTGACGCGCCAGTGCGTCACGGATCTCCTCGATGACCCGGCGGAACACCGGGTTCTGGGCGGCCTCGGCCACGGCCAGGTGGAAGAGGGTGTCCATCGCCACCCACGCGGTGGTGTCCGTCTCCCGCTCCATGCGGTCGAGCAGATGAGCCAGGTGGTCGAGGTTCTCTGGGGTGCGGCGCAGTGCCGCGTACCCGGCGACCGGGATCTCGACGTGCCGGCGCACTTCGAGCAGGTCGCTCGCCGAGTAGTCACCGAAGGTGGGGTCCTCGACGGCGTTGGCGACGACGAAGGTGCCCTTGCCGGTCTTGGAGACGGTCAGGCCCATGGTCTGCAGGGCCCGCAGGGCCTCGCGCAGGACGGGCCTGCTGATCTCCAGGGTCCGGCACAGCTCGGCCTCGGAGGGGAGCTTGTCGCCCACGGCGTACACGCCGCGCTCGATGGCGTCGCGCAGATGCGCCAGCACCGCTTCCATGGCACTGACACGTCGCGGGGGCTGTCCGGCTGTCCGGCTGTCTGACAGGTTCACGGGAGAGATACTCCGGGTGAGCCGTGGGTGGTGTCAAGGGATGCGAATGGAGAGATTCACCGGGCGTGACGCCTGAAAGCCGGCATCACGCCCGGTCCGCTGCCCGGCATCACGCACGGGCCCGGGTCAACTGTGGATCGCGCCGGCGCCCAGCAGCCCGAACAGCAGCAGGCCGACGACGATCCGGTAGATCACGAAGGCGTTGAAGGAGTGCTTGGCGACGAACTTGAGCAGCCAGGCGATGGAGGCGTACGCGACGACGAAGGAGACGACGGTGCCGACGGCCAGCGGCAGCGCGCCGGTGCCCGTCGTACCGAGGGCGTCCTTCAGCTCGTAGATGCCGGCGCCGGTCAGGGCCGGGATGCCGAGGAAGAAGGACAGCCGGGTGGCGGCGACGCGGTCGAGGTCGAGCATCAGCGCCGTGGACATGGTGGCACCGGAGCGCGAGAAGCCCGGGAAGAGCAGGGCGAGGATCTGGGAGCTCCCGACCAGCATCGCGTCCTTGAAGGAGGTGTCGTCCTCCCCGCGCTTGTGCCGCCCCGTCCGGTCCGCCGCCCACATCACCCCGCTGCCGACGATCAGCGAGCCCGCGACGACCCACAGCGAGGCGAGCGGCCCCTCGATGAGCGGCTTGGCGGCCAGGCCCACGACGACGATCGGGATGGTCGCGCAGATCACCCACCAGGCGAACTTGTAGTCGTGGTGGTACCGCTCCTCCTTGTCGCGCAGGCCGCGCAGCCACGCCGTGACGATCCGCACGATGTCCTTGAAGAAGTACACGAGCACGGCGGCGATCGCGCCGACCTGGATGACGGCCGAGAACCCGACCACCGCGTCGTCGTCCACGGAGATGCCCATCAGGCCCTCGGTGATCTTCAGATGGCCGGTCGAGGAGACGGGCAGGAACTCGGTCACCCCCTCGACGGCTCCGAGGACGACGGCCTGACCGACGCTGATGGCGCTCATGGGATCCAGTTCCGGGAGGTTGGAGGGACAGTCGCGCGCACTGTCCTACCAGGTCCGGGTATGGCTCCGTGGCCGTCGACGCGGACGCGTCCGCCTACGACCACCACGCCCGGGCGAGCGACACGCCCAGGAACGCGGCGCCGAGGCCCACGGTCACGCTGCCCACGACGTTGGCGGCGGCGTAGCGCCCGGCTCCCGTCTCGGTCAGCCGCAGGGTCTCGTACGAGAAGGTCGAGTACGTGGTCAGGGCGCCGCACAGACCGGTGCCGAGCAGCAGTTGGAGGTGGGAGCTCGCGGCGCCGGCCGCCACCGCGCCGGTGAGCAGGCCGAGGATCAGGCAGCCGGTGATGTTGACGATGAAGGTGCCCCAGGGGAACACCGAGTCGTGCCGGGACTGCACCGCACGGTCGGTGAGGTAGCGCAGGGGTGCGCCGACGGCGGCGCCCGCGATCACCAGGAGCCAGTTCACGGCGACTTCTTACCTTTCGTGTCCGATGTGCGTGGACTGTCGTCGCGGCCGACGTACCGGATGACCTCGCAGTCGTCGAGGACCACAAGGCCTTCGGTGACGAGTTCGTCGAGCTGAGGCAGGAAGGCCCGGACGCGTTCCTCGGTGTCGACGATCACGACGGAGACCGGCAGATCCTCACTCAGGGACAGCAGCCGGGAGGTGTGGATCAGCGAGGAGGCGCCGAAGCCCTCGATGCCCCGGAAGACGCTGGCGCCCGCGAGTCCGGCCGCGTGGGCGCGGTGCACGATCTCCGCGTAGAGGGGCTTGTGGTGCCAGGTGTCGTTCTCGCCGATGAAGACGGTCACCCGCAGGGCGCGTCCGGTCAGCCTCGTCATGGCTGCCTCCACTTCAGGACACGGCGGGTGGTCACCACCGCGAGCCACACCGCCGTCAGGGCCGCGACGGGGGTCGCGGCGAGGTAGGCCAGTCCGGTACGCGGATGGCCGCCGTCCACCAGCTTCTGGATGTCGACGGCGTACGTCGAGAAGGTGGTGAAGCCGCCGAGCACGCCGGTGCCGAAGAAGGGGCGGACGAGGCGGTGGGCGGCCCACACGTCGGTGATGACCACCATGAACACGCCGATCACGGCGCAGCCGACGACGTTGGTCCAGAAGGTCGCCCAGGGGAAGCCGCCGGGCTGGGCGGGCCACCACAAGGCCCCCGCGTAGCGTGCCGTGGCCCCGACCGCTCCGCCGAGTGCGACCACCGCGACGATCGGGGCCTGGGTCCGCCAGGCGCGCCGCCGTGGGGCAGGGGCGGGGGCGCGGAGTGTCTCGGTCTCCGGGGCTGTCATGGTCGTACGTCTCCTGCCTGGCCCTCGTCACCGCTCCTCGCATGGTGATCGCGGCCGGTCAACAGGGTACGCCGGGCTCATTCGAGGACGGGCGCCTCGCAGACCGCGATGCCCGGCTCCCACATGCTGCCCAGGATCAGCCGGTCATCCGTCTCGCACACGCTGGTGACCATGCGGAACCCCGAGCGGCGCCGCGCCAGGTGGTGGACGATACGGCCGGTGTCGTCGACCGCGAGCACGCCGATCGTGCCCGTGGGGCGGAAGGGGGCGCGCACGGCGACGCGGGCGGCGCTGCGGCGTACGGCCGGGGCGGCGCGGTGGAGCAGCTCCAGTGGGGGTACGCGCGGGCCGGCCAGCGCGACCAGGATCGGGGCGTGAGCCGTGCCGCGCCAGAGGTTGTCGGGCATGCCCGGCAGGTTCTCGGCGAAGGGCTCGCTGTGTCCGGCGCGGGGTCCGGTGAGCCAGTAGCGGGTCAGGCGGTACGCGCCCGTCTCGGCGACGACCAGGAAGGACTCGTCGGCGCTCGCAGCGAGCCCGTTGGCGAACTGCAGCCCGTCAAGCAGCACCTCGGGGGTCTCGCTGCCGGGGTCGAGGCGCAGCAGGCGGCCTGTGGCGGTGTGCTCGACCAGGTCGCCCATCCAGTGGTGAAGCGGGTAGTGGCGGCTGGAGACGGTGAAGCAGATGCTTCCGTCGGACAGAGCGACCACGTTGCTGCAGAACCGCAGCCGCTCCCCCGCCACCGAGTCGGCCAGGACGCGCACGGCGCCGTCGTCGGCGCCGACACGCAGCAGCCCGCGTTCGGCGTCGCACACCAGCAGGTCCCCGTCCGGGAGGAGTTCGAGGCCCAGCGGGCGGCCGCCGGTCTCGGCGAGCACCTCGACGCGGGCCGCCGACGGATCCGAGAGGCCGTCGACACGCAGGATGCGGCCGTCCTCGACGCCGGTCAGCACCCGGCCCCGGGCATCGGCGACCACGTCCTCCGGGCCACGGCCGCCGATCGCCACGTACCGGTGCGGGACGAGCTCGGTGGGACGGTTCATGGAATATGTCTCCCCTTCGGTGTCGCGGCAGTCGGTCCTGGCAGGCGCGCGCCCCGGTGCGGGCGTCACGACGACGCGCGCCCGGGTACCCGGACCGCGTCGTGTCATCCGCCCCGGTCCGCGAGCTGTATGACACGGTTTACGTAGAACGTCCCCTGGCCACTCGGTCAGGCGCGCACAACAGGCGGAGAGAGGGTGGTCGTATGTCACGTCCGCCCCGGTGGCGCGCCGACCGCCGCCCCGGTAGAGGGGTCCGTGACCTGCGGCGGTCTCCTTGAACGCCCGGCGCTTTCGGCCCCGTACGGCATCGCACCACCTGGGGCTCGCGGAGCTCTACCGGCGGGGCAGAGAGCTGGAGTTGCTGCACCGCGCCATGGGCTTCGCCGCGCTCGCCCTGGTCACGCTGGCTCCGCTGCTGATCGTGGTGGCGGCGGTGGACCCCTTGGCGCACGGTGGCTTCGCCCTGTGGCTGGTGGATGGCATGGACCTGTCCGGCCGGTCGGCGCACGCCCTCTCGCAGGTCTTCACTCCGCCTCGCAAGGTCGTCAGCGCGACCAGCGCGCTGAGCGTGGCGCTGCTCGCCGTGTTCGGTGTGTCCTTCGCCGCCAGCGTCCAGAACGGCTACGAGCGGATCTGGCGGCTGCCCGCCGGGCCCTGGCACCGGGTGTGGCGACAGACCGTCTGGCTGATCATGCTCATGGCGTACGTGTACGCGCAGGTGCAGACCCGCACGGTGCTGCAGGGCACGCCCCGCATCCTGCTGAGTATGGCGCTCGGCGTGCTGTTCTTCTGGTGGGGGCCGCACTTCCTGCTCAGCGGCGCGGCGCGCTGGCGTGACCTGCTGCCGGGTGCGCTCGCCACCATGGCGGGGCTGGTCGGGCTGCGTTGGTTCTCGTTCCTGGTGTTCACCCCGCTGCTCGTCACCAACGCGGTCAGCTACGGCCCGGTCGGGACCGTCCTGGTGGTGGAGTCCTGGCTGGTCGGCGTGGGGTTCGTGGTCTACGGCGGTGCGCTGGTCGGCCGGCTGCTGTGCGAGCGGTTCGAGGACTTCGACGAGCCGGACCGCCCAGCCACGTAGCGACGGCATCGCGGGCGGTCAATACGGAACGCTCCCGTCGGCCGCTCGGCCCGCCGCTGCGCTGCGGATGCCCGGCGTATCCCGCGCGGCTACTGTCGAAGGGCCCGCTGAGCAGCCGAGGCTTCGTCCCGCGGAAGGAGCGTGGTCGGCTTGGCCCGGAACCGCCGCCTCATCATGAGCTCGCCGTCCGAGGTCTGGAGCCTGCTGTCCGACGGCCGCCGCTACGGGGAGTGGGTCACGGGAACCCAGCAGGTTCTCGCCGTGGACCCGGGCTGGCCGGACGTGGGCGCCCGACTGCGCGTGCGGGTGGGTGTCGGCCGCCTGACCCTCGACGACACCGTCGTCGTCCGCATCTGCCAACCGCAGCGGCGTCTGGAGCTCGAAGCGAGGGCGGAACCCTTCGGCGCGGCCCGGATCGCGATGAGGCTGATCCCCTGGGGCGAGCACACCCTCTTCGTCATCGACTGGCACCCCCTGCGGGGTCCCGGCACCCGGATGCACGGGCTGCCCGTCGACTACGTCGTCGCGATCCGCAACGGCATGATGCTGACGAAGCTGGCCCGGATCGCGGTGCGCGAGCATCACGACGTCGGTCCGGAATCGGCACTCCGCGCGGGCTAGGTGCTACCAGCCGGCTAGGGGCTACCAGCCCTTCTCGAACATGCGCGCCACCTCGGCGATCCGCATCTCGTCGCGCCGGTAGTGCAGGCGCCGGCGGATCCGCTGCGTGCGCAGCAGGCCGATGTCCACGAGGAGGCCGAGGTCGGTCTCGGCTAGGCGCAGCGGTACGCCGAGTTTCGCGGCCACGGCGTCCGCGGTGACACCGTCCTCGGCCGGGTCGCCCTGCCGCTGTGCCGGGAAGTGCGCGACCGGGTCCTTCAGCCATTCCAGGATGTCCAGGCGCCTTACGCTGACGGGAGTCCTCAGCACCTCGTCCCTCCCTCCGTCGGGCCGCGTCGTCGCGCGTCCTTCCACTGTCCCGCAGTCGAAGCCACCGTGTCCGGGACTCCTGGACCCTTGTCCGATACCGAACGACCGTGCGAGACAGGGTTGTTGGACAGTGACGTGGCGGGGGCCCGGCCGCAGAGTGCGGCCGGGCCCTTCGCGTCAGGTGCTCAACGGTGGCTGAACCACGCCATGGACGACAGCGCCGCGTCGTCGTAGCCGAACAGGGCCTGGTTCTCCCAGCCGTTGCCGGAGGAGGCGTCGGTGGGGTCCCAGCCGTTGCCGGAGACGGCGGTCCAGGTCGCCTCCCAGTAGAAGACGCCGAGACCGCGGCCGTTCGGGACGGCCTCCACGATGCTCGTCACGTCGTTCATCCACCGGCGCTGCCCGGCCGTGCTCGCCGGATAGCCGGAGACCAGTTCACCGGTGGTGTCGATGATGTTCTCGTGCGAGTCCTCGCTGTCCAGCCGGAACGGGTACGCCGTCTCGGCGACGAAGACCGGCTTGCCGTAGCGGGAGGCCGCGTCGTCCAGGGTCGTCTGGAAGTCGTAGAGCGAGCCGTGCCAGTAGCCGTAGTACGACAGGCCGATGGCGTCGAACTTCACGCCGTTCGAGACCGCGCTGTCGAACCACCAGCGGGTGCCGGCCAGGTCACCGCCCTTGGCGAGGTGCAGGGCGACCGTGGTGGAGGAGTTGACCGCCTTGACCGCGTCGTAGCCCGAGTTGAGCAGACCGGCCAGCTGTGCCCAGTTGCTCGTGGAGCCCTCGTTCCACAGCATGCCGCCATTGATCTCATTGCCCACCTGGACCATGTCGGCCGTGGTGCCTTGAGCCTTCAACGCGTTCAACACGTCGTACGTGTGGTTGTACACGTCGGTCTTGAGTTGACTGTACGAGTGACCCGCCCAGGCGGCCGGCTTGCTCTGGGCACCCGGGTCGGCCCAGGTGTCCGAGTAGTGGAAGTCGACCAGCAGCTTCATGCCGGACGCCTTGATGCGCTTGGCCATCGCGAGCACGCGCGTCTTGTTGTTGTAGCCGTCGGCCGGGTTGACCCAGACCTTCAGGCGCGCGTAGTTCATGCCGGCGTTCTTCAGGATGGTGACCGCGTCGCCGGCCGAGCCGGAACTCGTCCGGTAGACGCCGCCCTTGGCCTCGCTCTTGACGAGGGAGGAGACGTCGGCACCGTGGATCGACGTGCCGCCCGTACCGGATGCGAAGGTCAGGTCGTCGACATTGATCCAGTTGCCCGCGTTGGCGTCACTGTTGATGCTGATCGTGCACTGGTTGCTGGTCACATTGACCGGCACGACGATACGGATCCATCCGCTCGCCGACACCGGAAGGTCGGTGCGCTGTTCCGCACCGCCGCAGTTCTTCAGCGCCAGGTACGCCGAGTTCTGGCCGCCGCCGGAGCGGACCCAGGCGGTGAGCTTGTAGTTCCCGTTGGTCAGCCCGGACAGGTACTGGTACGTCTCCACCTTGTAGGCGGAGGACGCGTAGTGGGTCAGGCGGTAACTGCCGCCGTGGCCACCGGCCTCGGTGAAGGAGGCGGAGTTCTGCCCGGCCGCCGAGTACGTGGACCAGCCGGCGGGAGTCGCGGTGCCGGTGCCGTCGGATTCGAAGCCGCCGTTGGTGAGCGTGCTCGCCGCCGAGGCGGTCTGCGCGGGCAGGGCGGTGAGGGCGAGTCCCGCGGTGAGCGGTATGAGCAGGCCCCGGAGGGAGCGGGTGCGGGAGCGGGTGCGTCTGGGATGGAACATCGTCGTCCGTCGTCCCTTCGACGTAAGTGGGGTTGGGGGTGTCCTCGCCTGAGGTCGGCGAGGCGCCCCTCCGCCCGCGGCTCGCGGCACGCGCGGGCGGAGGGGAGTCGGCTCAGCCGTCGAGTCGTACGACCCGGACGGCTCCCGCGGGCACCTCAAGGCGGCCCGCGGCGCGTTCACCGGTCAGCAGCTCGGTGCCGGGCGCCTCCAGCGGCACCTTGGCGTCCGACGCGGTGTGGTTGATGGCGAACAGGAAGCTGCCCGACTCGCCGGCGCGGCGCACCACCTCGACGTCCCGGGGCAGGTCGACACGCGGTGCGACCTGCGCGTCCTCGATCGCCCAGCCGAGCAGCGCGTCGAGGCCCTCGGCGCCCAGTCGGGTGGAGACGTACCAGGCGGTGCCCTCGCCGAGCCGGTGCCGGGTGACGGCCGGGTGACCGGCGGTCAGCCCGTCGGCATAGGTCCACACGGTCTCGGCGCCGTGCGGGACGACGAACTCCGTCCACACGTCGCCGCTGAGCTCGGAGCCGTCGGGACCGGTGACGCGCACCGACTGATCACGCAGCAGCGGTGAGAACTCCTCGACCGTCAGGCCGAGGATGTCCCGCAGCGGTCCGGGGCAGGCGCCCTCGTGCACGGCGTCGTGCTCGTCGACGATGCCGGAGAAGTACGACACGACGAGGATGCCGCCGTTCTCGACGTACCGGCGCAGATTGCGGCCGGCCGTCTCCGTCATCAGGTACAGCGCGGGTACGACGACAAGGGGATAGGCCGACAAGTCGGCTTCCGGGTGGGCGAAGTCGACCGTGAGGTGGCGGTCGTAGAGCACCTCGTAGAAGGCGTCGGCGCGCTCGCGCGGGTCGTGGTCCTCGCTGGGGCGCCAGTCGAGGTTCTGCGCCCACCAGGAGTGCCAGTCCCACAGCATCGCCACGTCGGCCTGCGTGCGGGTGCCGAGCACGGTGCTCAACGAGTCGAGGGTCGCGCCGAGTTCGACGACCTCGCGCCACACGCGTGTGTCCGTGCCGCCGTGCGGGAGCATCGCCGAGTGGAACTTCTCGGCGCCGCGCCGGGACTGCCGCCACTGGAAGAACATGGCGCCCTCGGAGCCACGCGCCACATGGCCCAGGGAGTTGCGGGCCATCTGGCCGGGAGCCTTGGCGGGGTTGCGGGGCTGCCAGTTGACGCCCGACGTGGAGTGCTCCAGGAGGACCCAGGGCGCTCCACCGGCCACCGAGCGCGTCAGGTCGGCGGCCATCGCGAGGTTGACGTGGGTGCGGCGGCCGTCGGTGATCAGGTAGTGGTCGTTGGTGACGATGTCGACCTCTCGGCCCCAGGCCCAGTAGTCGACGGAGTCGCACTGGCTGAGGGCCGTCATGAAGTTGGTGGTGACCGGGACGCCGGGTGAGAGGCGGTGCAGGATGTCCCGCTCCATACGGAAGTTCTCGCGCATGGTGGCGTCGGCGAACCGCTTGTAGTCCAGCGCCTGGGCCGGGTTGACGGTCGTGGGGGTCGTGCGCGGCGGGTTGATCTGCTCGAAGCCGGCGTAGCGCTGGCCCCAGAAGGCGGTGCCCCAGGCCTCGTTGACCGCGTCGACCGTGCCGTACGTCGCCGACAGCCAGTGGCGGAAGTGGGCGGCGCAGGAGTCGCAGTAGCAGGCGGAGACGGGGACGCCGTACTCGTTGTGCACGTGCCACATGGCCAGCGCCGGGTGGTCGCCGTAGCGTTCGGCGAGCTTGGTGGTGATGTTCGCTGCGGCCGTGCGGTAGTCGGCGTTGCTGTGGCAGATCGCGGCGCGGGAGCCGAACTCGTGGCGTACGCCCTCCGCCGTGACGGGCAGTGCCTCGGGGTGTGTCCGGTAGAACCAGACCGGCGGGCAGACGGTGGGCGTGCCCAGGTCGACGCGGATGCCGTGCTCATGGAGGAGATCGATCACACGGTCGAGCCAGCCGAAGTCGTACTCCCCGGGTGCGGGCTCCAGCAGGGCCCAGGAGAAGATCCCGACACTCACCATCGTGACGCCGGCCTCCCGCATCAGCCGGACGTCCTCCTGCCAGACGTTTTCCGGCCACTGCTCGGGGTTGTAGTCCCCACCGAAGGCGAGCCTCGTGAGGCCCCTGGGGGTGGTCTCCGGCATGGATCTCTCCCGTTTAATCGATCATTTGGGAACGTGCACACACTGAATCAGCGGTGCGAGCCCAACATAACCGCACAGCAACAACCATTGACAAGTGTCCGGGATGTTTCTCTACTGTGAACGCTCACAGAAGCATGGCAGGTCTTCGCAGCAGGCGGAGACCCCAGGTCAGGGGAGAGATCCATGCCCATCACGAAGCGCCGGCGGCTCTTTGTCAGAGGTGCAGCCACGTCCGTCGCCGTCGCCCTCGGCGCCACCACGCTCGCCGCCTGCGGCTCCGAAGACGCCAGCGACGACCCCTCCGGGCCGGTCGCGCTGACGTACTGGACCTGGACGCCCGGCATGGACAAGGTCGTCGACCTGTGGAACGCGGGCCCGGGCAAGAAGGACCGGATCACGGTCACGGTCAAGAAGCAGGCGTCCGGCGACACGCTGATCACCAAGATCCTCACCGCGCACAAGGCCGGCAAGGCACCGGACCTGGTGCAGGCCGAGTACCAGGCGCTGCCGACACTGGTCAGCAATGACGCGGTCGCCGACATAGCGGGCGAGGTCGGCGACGCGAAGGGCAAGTTCGCCGACGGCGTGTGGCAGCAGACCACACTGGGCACGGACGCGGTCTACGCGGTCCCGCAGGACATCGGGCCGATGATGTTCTACTACCGCCAGGACCTGTTCAAGAAGTACGGCCTGACGGTCCCGACCACTTGGGAGCAGTTCGCCGAGACTGCCCGCGCGCTGAAGAAGAAGGCCCCGGACAAGGACCTGACCACCTTCTCCGCCGCCGACTCCGGTCTCTTCGCGGGCCTGGCCCAGCAGGCCGGCGCCAAGTGGTGGACGACCTCCGGCGACAAGTGGAAGGTCGGCGTCAACGACGCCGCATCCCAGAAGGTCGCGGGGTTCTGGGGCGGCCTCGTCAAGGAGGGCGCCATCGACGACCAGCCGATGTACACGCCGTCCTGGAACAAGGCGCTCAACACGGGCAAGCAGATCGCCTGGGTCAGCGCGGTGTGGGCGCCGGGCACGCTGACGACGGCCGCGCCCGACACCAAGGGCAAGTGGGCCATGGCCCCGCTCCCCCAGTGGTCGCAGTCGGCCAACGTCACCGGCAGCTGGGGCGGTTCCTCCACCGCCGTCACCACGGACACCAAGAAAAAGACGGCCGCGGCGAAGTTCGCCGCCTGGCTGAACACCGATGACGCGGCCCTCCAGGCGCTGGCCAAGGAGAGCGGCATCTACCCGGCCGCCACGAACGCCCAGACCAGCGGTGCCTTCGCCACCCCGCCGGACTACTTCTCGAACCAGTCGGACTTCTACACCAAGGCCGCCGAGATCGCGAAGACCACGGCACCGTCCGCCTGGGGCCCGAACGTGAACGTCGCCTACACGACCTTCAAGGACGCCTTCGGCAAGGCCGCCAAGGACAAGTCGGACTTCGTCGCCGCCCTGAACACGGTGCAGGACGACACGGTCGCCGACCTCAAGAAGCAGGGCTTCGAGGTCTCCGAGTGACCAGCACCAGCCGGAAGGCGTACGGGGTGAAGGGGGCCCCGTACGCCTTCCTCCTCCCCGCAACCATCCTCTTTCTGCTGTTCTTCGCCCTGCCCATCGGCTACGCGGTCTGGCTCAGCTTCCACAAGGTGAAGGTCTCCGGGCTGGGCCTCGGTTCGGGTGCCCGCCGCGAGGTCTGGGCCGGTCTGGAGAACTACACGGAGGCCCTCACCGACAGCGAACTCGTGTCCGGCGCGCTGCGTGTGCTCGGCTACGGCTGCATCGTGGTGCCGGTGATGCTGGGCCTCGCCCTGCTGTTCGCGCTGATGCTGGACTCCGAGAAGGTGCGGCTCGCGCCCTTCACGCGGCTCGCGATCTTCCTGCCGTACGCCATCCCCGGCGTCGTCGCCGCACTGCTCTGGGGCTTTCTGTACCTGCCGGACGTCAGCCCCTTCTACTACGTGCTGGAGAGGCTGGGCCTGCCACAGCCGGACCTGCTGGACGGCGGCCCGCTCTACCTCGCCCTGTCGAACATCGCGGTCTGGGGCGGCACCGGCTTCAACATGATCGTCATCTACACCTCGCTGCAGGCCATCCCGGCCGAGGTGTACGAGGCGGCCAAGCTGGACGGTGCCACGCCGCTGCAGATCGCGCTGAAGATCAAGATCCCGATGGTGGCACCCTCGCTGGTGCTGACCTTCTTCTTCTCGATCATCGCCACGCTCCAGGTGTTCAACGAGCCGACCACGCTGAAGCCGCTCACCAACTCCGTGTCCACGACCTGGAGTCCGCTGATGAACGTGTACCAGGACGCGTTCGGCAAGGGCGACATCTACGCGGCGGCCGCCCAGGCGACGATCATCGCCCTCGCGACGCTGCTGCTCTCCTTCGGCTTCCTGCGGGCCGCGAACCGTCGTAACAAGCAGGAGGCAGCCCGATGAGCTCCCTCGCCGTGACCAAGACCGACACGGCCGCGGGCGTCACGCCCGGCACGGACCAGGGCCGGCCGCCGCTGCGCCGCCGGATCGCGCTGGTCCCGACGGTCACACTGCTGCTCGGCGCGCTGTACTGCCTGCTGCCCGTGGCGTGGGTGGTGATCGCGGCGACCAAGTCCGGCAGCGAGCTGTTCTCCACGTTCACCTTCCTGCCGGGCAGCGGATTCGCCGACAACCTCTCGGATCTGAGCGCCTACCGGGATGGCGTGTACTGGCAGTGGTTGGCCAACTCCGCCCTGTACGCCGGTCTGGGCGCGCTGCTGTCGACCTGCGTGTCGGCGGTCAGCGGCTACGCGCTGGCGACCTACCGCTTCCGGGGCCGCGAGACGCTCTTCAACGTGCTGCTCGCGGGCGTGCTCATGCCGCCGGTCATCCTTGCCGTCCCGCAGTACCTGCTGCTGGCCAAGGCCGATCTGACGGACTCGTACCTGGCCGTGCTGCTGCCGCAGCTGCTCTCGCCGTACGGCGTCTACCTCGCGCGGATCTACGCCGCGGCCGCCGTCCCCGGTGACGTGATCGAGGCGGGGCGGATGGACGGCGCGAGCGAGTGGCGGATCTTCACCCGGATCGCGCTGCCGATGATGGTGCCGGGCCTGGTGACGGTGTTCCTGTTCCAGTTCGTGGCCGTGTGGAACAACTTCCTGCTGCCGTACATCATGCTCAGCGACGACGAGAAGTTCCCGATCACGCTGGGTCTGTTCACGCTCCTCGAACAGGGTGCCAACACCCCGGCGCTGTACACGCTGGTGATCACCGGCGCGTTCCTCGCGGTGATCCCGCTGGTGGCGCTCTTCCTGGTGGTCCAGCGGTTCTGGAGCCTCGATCTGCTCTCCGGAGCCGTAAAGTCATGACCATGAGCAACACGGGGGGCCGACGCAGACCGCCGACGATCCACGACGTGGCGCGCGAGGCCGGAGTCTCACGGGGCACCGTCTCGCGCGTGCTCAACGGCGGGCACTACGTCAGCCCGACCGCCCAGGAGGCGGTCAACGCGGCGATCCGCAAGACCGGTTACGTCGTCAACCGGCATGCCCGCTCGCTGATCACCGGGCGGTCCGACTCGATCGGCTTCCTGCTGACCGAGCCGCAGGAGAAGTTCTTCGAGGACCCCAACTTCAATGTCCTGCTGCGTGGTTGCACCCAGGCGCTGGCGGCGCACGACATACCGCTGCTGCTGATGCTGGCGGGCACGCAGGACGAACGGCGGCGCATAACGCGGTACATCACGGCCGGGCATGTCGACGGGGTGCTCCTGGTGTCCAGCCACTCCGGCGACCCCGTGGCGGAGGAGCTGCGTGAGGCGGGTGTGCCGCTGGTGGCCTGCGGCAAGCCGATCGGGCTCGGTTCCAAGGTCAGTTATGTGGCCGCGGACGACCGGGACGGCGCCCGGGACATGGTGCGCCATCTGTTGTCGGTCGGCCGTCGCCGTATCGGTGTGGTCACCGGTCCGCTGGACACGCCGGGCGGTGTGGAGCGGCTCGCCGGCTACAAGGAGGTGCTCGCCGAGGCGGGCATCGAGCCGGACGACCGGCTCGTGGTGTCCGGCGACTACAGCCGGGCCAGCGGTGAGGCGGGCGCCGAGCGGCTGCTCGGGCAGGCGCCGGACATGGACGCCGTGTTCGTCGCGTCCGACCTGATGGCGCAGGGTGTGCTGACGGCCCTGGAGCGGGCCGGGCGCCGGGTGCCGCAGGACGTCGCGGTCGGCGGATTCGACGACTCGCCCGCCGCCCTGGCCGCCCGCCCCGAGCTCACCACGATCCGGCAGCCCTGGGACCGGATCAGCGCGGAGATGGTGCGGGTGCTGCTGGCGCAGATCGGCGGTGAGGATCCGGCGGCGGTGATCCTGCCGACGGAGCTGGTGAAGCGGGAGTCGGCGTAACGGCGTGAGCCGGCCACGAGGGCGCGTCGCACGGTGATCGAGCCGTCGACGCGCCCTCGGCGTGCGATCGGCTGCGATCGGAGCGCGATCGGTCAGGAATCGAGAAGTCCGGCCCCGCTCCCCCGTCCTAGCGTGAAACCACCGACGGGACACGTCGGACCGCACTTCACCGAGGAGTACGCCATGACCGCCGGAGTCAACACGATCATCTACCCCGTCAAGGACCTCGACCGGGCGAAGGCCCTGTTCAGCGCCCTGCTGGGCACGGAGCCGTATGCGGACGAGCCGTACTACGTCGGCTTCAAGGACGCCGGACAGGACGTCGGCCTGGACCCCAACGGTCACGCCAAGGGCATGACCGGCCCGGTCCCCTACTGGCACGTGACGGACATCAGGGTGACCCTCGCGGCCCTGCTGGCGGCGGGTGCCGAGACGCTGCAGGACGTGAAGGACGTCGGCGGCGGCAGGCTGATCGCCTCCGTGAAGGACGCCGACGGCAATCTCGTCGGAATCCTCCAGGATCCGGCTGCCTGAGCCTGGAACCGTCAGCGGCCCGGGCACGATTGCACATGCACTAGTTGCACACTCAACAAATGGCCGAATCGGTGCTACCGTGCCGGTATGGCAGCGAAGACGGCCGACCCAGGGCTCGAAGACCGGTGGCGGGACATCCTGTCGGTGCACGCGCGCACCATGTGCGAGATCGACCGCGTGCTGCACCCGCACGGACTGGGCGCGAGCGACTTCGAGGTACTGGACATCCTGGCGGCCGCCTCGCCCGAGGAGGGCGACCAGTGCCGGGTGCACAACCTGGTCGGACGGGTCCATCTCAGCCAGAGCGCACTGTCCCGGCTGATCGGCCGGCTGGAGAAGGACGGCCTGGTGGAGCGCTCCGTCTGTGTGGAGGACCGGCGCGGCGTGTTCGTCACCCTGACCCGCAAGGGCCGCGATCTGCACAGCGAGGTGCTGCCCCTGCAGCGCGATGTGCTGGCCCGGATGCTGAGCGGCTGACGTCGTAGAACGATGTCGGGGTAGGACGATGTCGGGTCGCGGACGGCTAGAGCACGAACTCGGTCCCGTCCGGCAGGATTTCGACGCCTGTCCCGGAGACCTGTGAGCGGGCCGGCGAGCCGGGGTCCAGCAGGGGGTTGGTGTCGGCGAGGTGGGTGTAGATCCGGCGGGCCTGTGGGTGGCGGGCCAGGCCGGTGAGGCTGCCGTCCGGTCCCGAGACGGGCAGATGGCGCCCGGCCTGCCCCGCCTCGTCCGTCGTGAAGTGCGTGCCGTCCAGGACGGCGCAGTCCGCGGAAGCGACGAGGTCGTCCAGCGTCGGGGTCCAGGTGCTCACGCGGGGTGCGTACACGAGGACCCCTCCGGTGGCCAGGTCCTCGATCCGGTACGCCGTCACCCAACCGCGGTCCTTCGCCCGGCCCGGCACATACGCCGGCGCCGCACCGGCGACGGGGTGCGCCGTCACGACCAGGCCGCCGGCCAGCACGAAACCCCCGTCGGTCAGGCTGTCCGCCCACTCCCACGGGGTGTGACGGTCGAGGGCCGCCCGCGCCGGGGCCAGGGCGGCGAGCACCGGCGGGGCGGCGTAGGTCTTGAGCCCGGAAGCCGCCCGCAGCACGGCCAGGCCCGCCACATGGTCGGGCTCGGCGTCGGTCAGCAGGACTCCCCGCACCGGCGTGACCTGCGGTCCCGGCCAGAGGGCGGAGGCGGCGGTGAGCTGGCCGCGGATGTCCGGCGAGGTGTTCAGCAGCCACCAGTCCCGGGAGTTGCCGGAGACGGCCGCGCACTCCGGGGTGCGGGTGGGCAGCTTGCCGTCACGGGCGGCGGCGCACCGCGCGCAGCCGCAGTTCCACCGCGGGAAACCGCCTCCTGCGGCGGTGCCGAGCAGGACGACCCTCAAGGCGACCCCCCATCCCTTCGCGTCGGCCCTCCCGGTGGGATCTTCCCTCTCCATACGGCCGAACCACCCCGCGACGGGGAGCAGTTCCGGCCGACCTTCACGGGCCGACCGGGACGGGGGACGCTCAGGGGCGTTCAGGGGGCATCGATGGACAGCTGGGGATACCGATGGCGCCGGTGCCCCCGGGGCTGCCGTCCGCCCTGGGTGTGATCACGGGCGGGCGAGCAGGGTCCGTACGCCCTCCGAGGTCAGGGTGAGGGGGTGGGGCGAGCCGGCGTCGATGGTCAGGGCCAGTTCGTCGGCCGGCCACTGCGAGGCGAGGGCGCCGAGCGGTACCAGACGGTAACGGGAGACGAAGGGCAGCAGCTCCGCCATCGCGGGCTCGGAGGTGAAGACGGGGACGACCGGCTCGCCGCCCGCCTGCTCTATGACCGGCAGCGCCACGGCGCCGGGGTCGGTGGCGTCCGCCTCGCTGGCGTCGTCCGGGACGGGGACGAGGACGTCGCTGCCGGCGAGCGTGTCCATCGCTGTCCTGTCCTCGCTGTTCCCGGCCAGCGCGTCCAGCGCCCGGCGGGCCGGAGTGGCGGTGTAGTCGTTCGCGGGTGTGTCCATGGCGGTTTTCCCCTGTCAGCGGCGGTAGTGCGGTCCGCCCGGGGCATGATCGCGGGAGCGGTGCCCGGCCCCGGCGCGGCCCTGCTCACGTACCCGATCCGGACTGGAGCATTCCTAAGACCGACCAGAGGTCGGGACGGCCGATGTCCCGAGGTCGCGGGAGCATCCGCAGGTCAGGGGATCAGCGGGATGTCGCCGGACGGCAGCCCCAGGCGGTCGCAGCCGACCCGGCGGGCGAGGGGCTCGGCCATGCTGGGGCCCACATGGGTCCAGTACGTGGCCGCGTCCCGGAAGTAGCGCTGCATCCGCTCGCCGTCGCGCGCGTGCCGGGAGCCGGCCGTGCGGAAGAGGGTGCCCTGGAGGATGTCCCAGGCCATCCGGCCCGCGTTCAGGAACATGAGCGCGAGGCGGTTGTCCTCGGCGACGGTGAAGGGGGCGTCTCCGGTGACGTTGCGCCGGCAGGTCTCCATCCATTCCTCGGCCGTGTGCCGCAGTGCCGCCTCGGCCGTGTGGATCACGCCGAGGGCCTCCCCGAGGTGCCGCTGGTAGTCGTGGAGTCCGGCGCGGGTGCGGTGGGGTTCGAGGAGGAGGGGGCGGGCGGTGACGGCGCGGGCGTACTCGTCGGCGGCGGCGTGGGCGGTGCCGATCATGATGGCGGCCAGTTCACCGTGGAAGAAGCTCGGCGCCCGGCCGGCGTACATGGGGTTGCCGTGCAGTTCGTAGCCGACGCTGCCGCCCTCGACGGGCAGGTCGAGCAGGCTCGCCTCGCAGGTGAGGTACTCGGGGATGCGGGCCTTCTCCATGAGGACGCTGTTGGAGCCGCTGCCACGCAGGCCGAGAACGCCGTGCCAGTCGTCGAGGACCGTCCACACCGAGCGCGGGGCGACGAACAGCACCGGCGGTCCGGGCGGGGCCCCGGGCCGGTCGGGGGCGCGCAAGGTCTGGCCGACGTAGTGGGTGGAGTACGGGGAGCCGGAGGAGTACGGCCAGGTGCCGTCGAGCAGGACGTGACCGTCGCCGTCGGGCTGTGCGACGCCGATGGGCGCGACCGTGGACGCGGCCCGGAAGTCGCCGTCGGGGCCGAAGATCTCGTCCTGCGCCTTCTCCTCGAAGAGCGCGGCGACCTGGAGGACGTGGGCGGCGGTGAGCGACAGGGCCCAGCCGGTGGAGGGGCAGCCGCGAGCGACCTCGGTGACCACGCGGTAGAAGGTGGGCAGGCCGAACTCGTAGCCGCCGTACCGGCGCGGCTGGAGGATCCGGTAGAAGCCGGCCCGCAGGAAGTCGTCGTGGGTGTCCTTGGGGTAGTGCGTCAGCCGTTCGGTCTCCGGCTGGCGTTCGAGCAGCACGGGCCGCAGGTTCGCGGCGCGTTCGACGATGTCGCGTTCGGTCAGTCCGGGCTCGGGAGCGGCGATCACGATGCCTCCTGACGTGTGGGGCCGTCCGTTCGTGCCGTGATGCGTGACGCGATACAGGTGATTGAACACGGCAACTGCCTCGGGGTACCGACCCGAAATCGCCAAGTGCCGAGGCGGCGGCGGGTCCGGCCCGTCCGGCGCGCTTCGGTCCCGGGCGAACAGTCGTAGCCTGAGAAGGACGGGACAGGCTCCCGCCCTGGTGGGCGCGGGAGGCGGTGTATGCGTTACGACGACCGCAGGGCGGCCGGGCGGCTGCTGGCCGGACGGCTGGAGGAGCTGCGCGGTCGGGATGTGGTGGTGCTGGGGCTGCCGCGGGGCGGCGTGCCCGTGGCGGCCGAGGTGGCCCGGCGTCTCGGCGCCCCGCTGGATGTGCTGGTGGTGCGCAAGCTGGGGGTGCCGGGGCAGCCGGAGTGGGGCTTCGGGGCGATCGGTGAGCACGGGGTCCGGGTCCTGAACCGGGATGTGATCGACGCGGCCGGGCTGAACGCCGGCGAGCGGGAGGCCGTGGAGGAGGCCGAGCGGGGCGAGCTGGAGCGGCGGGTGCGCAGCTACCGGCAGGAGCGGGCCGCGCTGCCGGTCACCGGGCGTACGGCGGTCGTCGTGGACGACGGGCTCGCCACCGGCGCCACGGCCGAGGCCGCCTGTCGTGTCGTACGGGATCAGGGCGCGGCGCGGATCGTGCTGGCCGTGCCGGTCGGGGCGAGCCACAGCGTCGCCCGGCTGCGGCGGGTGGCCGACGACGTGGTCTGCCCGCACACGCACCGGGTCCTCGGTTCGGTGGGCGCCTGGTACCGGGACTTCGCCCAGGTCTCGGACGCCGAGGTGACGTCCCTGCTCGCGTCGGCCGCCCGCGCCACGCCCCGCTCCCGCGCCGAGCCCTCCCCCGAGGCCCCGGCTCAGCCGCAGCCGCAGCCGCAGCCGCAGCCGACAGGGCATGCCTCGCCGTCGGACCGCGAGGTGCGGATCCCGGCCGCGGGCGCCCGGGTCGGCGCCCGGCTGGTCGTGCCGGACGGGGCGTCGGCGGCCGTGGCGTTCGCGCACGGCAGTGGAAGCAGCCGGCACAGCCCGCGCAACCGGTATGTCGCCACCGCCCTCAACCGCGCGGGCCTGGCCACCCTGCTGCTGGATCTCCTCACCGACGACGAGGCGCACGACCGGCACAACGTCTTCGACATCCTGCTGCTCGCCCGGCGGCTGCACGCCGCGTCCGTGTGGCTGCGCGGTGAGACCGGCCTGCCCGTCGCCTACTTCGGGGCCAGTACCGGAGCCGCCGCCGCGCTGGAGGCGGCCGCGCTGTCCGGGTCCGACGTCCGCTCGGTCGTCTCCCGGGGCGGCCGCCCCGACCTCGCCACCCCGGCGGCGCTGACCCGGCTGCGGGCGCCGACGCTGCTGATCGTCGGCAGCCGTGACACCCAGGTGCTCAGCCTCAACCGCCTCGCCGCCGACCGGATGCACTGCGAGCACCGCATCGCCGTCGTCCCCGGCGCCACCCACCTGTTCGAGGAACCCGGCACCCTCACCACCGTCGCCGAACTGGCCCGCGACTGGTTCACCACCCACCTCGACCGGCCCACCACGGGGACGCCGCGCCGTTCCGCGTAGGGGCGCAGGGGCCCATGGAGATTACGTGCAGAAGATCTGTTTGAATTCTGAACAGTCGCACGGAGGAGGGACCCCACGTGAGCGAACCGAACGGCCCTGCCTGCCCCGAGTGCGGCACGCCCCGGGCCTCGGACGGCACACCGGCCTGCTCCTGCGGCCGACTCGCCTCCGACGCCCGCCGCGAGACGCGCTCGGCGGAGGCGGCGGCCGCGGAGGACTTCGATCCGGTGCGGATACGGCCGTTCGTGGAGCTGGGTGGCGACGCGGATGTGGATGTGGATGAGGACGAAGTACCGCAAGAACAACGGGAGTTGGCGGAGCCGGACAACGCCATACGCACCTCCGTCGCGGAAGCACGTCAGGCGCCCCTCCCCGACGCGGCTGCGGCTGCGGCTGCGGCTGCGGCTGCGGATACCCAGGCAGGCCCCCGGCGCAGGCATCGCACCCTGCTGGTCACCGGAGCGGGTGCCACCCTGGCCGTACTGCTGACGGGCGCATTCCTGGGCGGGCTGTTCACCTATGACAGCCCGTCACGGGAGAGGTCCGTGCCCGATGACATACGGGCTCCCGTCCCGGACGGCGCGGCCGAGGCAGGCCCGTCCG
This sequence comes from Streptomyces sp., assembly GCA_013362785.1. Lineage (GTDB taxonomy): Bacteria > Actinomycetota > Actinomycetes > Streptomycetales > Streptomycetaceae > Streptomyces. The sequence continues at coordinate 55,351 of JABFVM010000035.1, forward strand.
GCGACGTCCAGCCCTCCGGCACATCGACCGCGTCACCGTCCCGCAGCTCGGCGCCATCGCCGAGCACGCCCCCGACCGACGGCTCCCCCACCCCGTCCGACGCCTCCGTCCACCCCACCTCGGCCCCCTCCGACGCGGGCCCCACCCCGACCGCCACCGCCCCCGAACCGAGCGGCACGCAGGGGCGGCCCCCGGTCCTGCGCTACGGCGACCGGGGACCGCAGGTGGTCGAACTCCAGCTCCGCCTGCGCCAGCTCGGCTTCTACGGCGGTGACGACGACGGCGACTACGACCGCACGGTCGAGAGCGCGGTCCGCGGCTACCAGCTCACCCGCGTCGTTCTGGCCGACGAGTCCGGCGTCTACGGCACGGCGACCCGGGCCTCGCTGGAGTCGGAGACGTCGGAGCCGTGACTAGGCCGTGGCCAGCAGCTCGGCGACCGTCGTCACCCGGATCAGCGGCCGGTACAGGTCCAGCACCTGCAACGCCTTCGCGTGCGTGTCGTCGTCCGCACCCGCGCAGGCGTCGGCGACGACCCGCACCTCGACGCCCGCGTCCGCGGCGGCCAGGGCCGTGGACAGGACGCAGCAGTCGGTGCTGACGCCGGTCAGGACCAGACGGCCCTCCGGGGCGGCGCGGCGGGCCAGCTCCGGGGTCCACTTGCTGAACGTGTCGGCGTCCAGCACATGCCGTGCGTGGGAGGCGAACTCGTCCGTGAGCTCCCAGAGTCGGGCGTGCGGGGGTTGCAGGGCGAAGGGCCAGCGTTCGTAGTACGCCCGCCAGGCGCCGTCCGGTTCGGCGGGTGCCACGAAGCGGGTGAACGTGACCCGGTCCCCGAAGGCCGGCAGCAGTCGGCGTACGCCCGTCGCGGCATCGGCGAATCGGGGGGTGGCCCAGGGGCTTTCGGGCTCGGCGAAGACGCGCTGCATGTCGATGACGGTGAGCAGCCCGGCGGTCGGCCCGGTCGTCGGCCCGGTGTTCGGCCCGGTCGTCATACCGTCGCCCCTTCGTCCGCCGTCGGGCTCGGCGCCTGTGCCTCCTGGGCCCGGACCCGTCCGCGCCGCAGCACCAGCGTGCCGAGGAAGCCGAGGGCGAGGGCCGCGAGGACGCCGAGGTTGGCGTAGGCCCAGTCGCCGGACCTGCCGCCGAGGCCCAGCGGTCCGAGCAGATAGCCCTGCCACTCCAGCCAGTCCGCCGTCGCGTTGGTGACCAGGCCCCAGCCGAGGGCGGTGGCCGTGAGGGTCAGGAGCAGCGGGGTGAGCGGTACGTCGCCGTAGCGGCCGGCCGGGCGGTAGAGGTCGGGTTCGTCGTAGTCGCGGCGGCGCAGCGCCAGGTCGGCGAGCATGATGCCGCACCAGGCGGCGATGGGGACGCCGAGCGTGGTGAGGAAGCCCATGAAGGGGCCGAGGAAGTCGTCGGCGACGAACACGATGTAGATCGAGCCCACGATCATCAGGACGCCGTCGACCAGCGCGGCCACGTAGCGCGGCACGCGCAGGCCCGCCGAGAGCAGGGCCAGGCCGGACGAGTAGATGTCCAGGACCGCGCCGCCGACCAGGCCGAGGACGGCGACGACGGCGAACGGGACCAGGAACCAGGTCGGCAGGATCGTCGTCAGCGCGCCGATCGGGTCGGCGGCGACGGCGGCGTTGAGGTCGCTGGAGGAGCCGGCCAGCAGGAGTCCGAACACCAGCAGGAGCAGGGGTGCCAGTGACGCGCCGAAGGCGGTCCAGCCGATCACGCCGCGGCCGGACGCGGTGCGCGGCAGATAGCGGGAGTAGTCGGCGGCGGCGTTGACCCAGCCGAGGCCGAAGCCGGTCATCATGAAGACGAGCGCGCCGATGAACTCCTGGGCGGAGCCGGCCGGTACGGCGCTGACGGTGGACCAGTGGACGTGGTCGGCGACGAGGGCGACGTAGACGAGTGTGAGCACGCCTGTGACCAGGGTGATCAGGGTCTGCAGCCGCATGATCAGGTCGAAGCCCATGACGCCGACCACGACGGTCAGCGCCCCGACCAGGACGAGTGCGACCACCTTGGTCCCGGTTCCGCCGCCCCAGCCGAGCCGGTCGAAGACCGTCGCGGTGGCCATGGTGGCGAGGGCGCAGAGCACGGTCTCCCAGCCGACGGTGAGGATCCAGGAGATCACCGACGGCAGGCGGTTGCCGCGCACCCCGTAGGCGGCGCGGCCGAGCACCATCGTCGGGGCGGAGCCGCGCTTGCCCGCCACGGCGATGAATCCGCACAGCAGGAACGAGAAGACGATGCCGACGACTCCGGCGGCCAGCGCCTGCCAGAAGGAGATCCCGAAGCCGAGTGCGAAGGCGCCGTAACTCAGGCCGAGGATCGACACGTTGGCGCCGAACCAGGGCCAGAACAGGGTGCGGGGCGTGCCTTTGCGGTCGGCGTCGGCGATCACGTCGAGGCCGTGGGTCTCCACCTGGAGTCTTCGGGACGGGGGTCGGTCGTCGCGGGGGTCGGGCGTAGTGATCACCCCGGCATCGTCGCATCGCTCACCCTGCCGGGGAAGACGCTGATGGTCAGCCCGCGGTGGTGGGCCGCAGCGCATGGGTGCGCAGCGCCAGCAGTGCCTCGAACCGGAAGCGCGGGTCGTCGAGCCGGTCGCCGAACAGCGCCTCCAGCTGGCGCAGTCGTTTGCGGGCCGTCTGCGGATGGATGCCGAGCGCCTGGGCGACCTCGGGGGCCGTGCGTCCCCAGGACATCAGCAGGGCGTCCAGGGTCTCGGCGAGTCGGGCGGCGCGTCCGCGGGGCAGGTCGGCGAAGACGCCCAGGACCCGTCGGCCGAGCAGTTGCCCGATGGGGGCGCCCCTGAGCAGATGCAGCTCGGCCAGTTCGTCGTCGACGCGCAGGAAGGTCCCGTCCGCCGGTTCCGCCGGCAGTTCGGCGCGCCGGTCGAGGGCGAGGCGGGCGCACTGGAGGGACAGCCAGGTCTCGTGCGGGGGAACGGCCGGGCCCACGACGGCGACCCGGCCCCGGGCGGCGTCCCGCACCCGGGGGAGCAGCGCGCCGGTCTCCGGTTCGGGCACGATCAGGACGAGGTCGCTGCCGCGGCTGAGCGAGAGCAGTTCACCGTCCGCGCCGGGCACGGAGAGGGGCCCCGCCGACCGCACCACCACCGCCGCGACGGCGTCCGGCACCACCCAGCGGGCGCGTTCGGCCAGCGGTCCCAGCGGTGCGCGCTCCTTGCCTCGCGGCGGCTCCAGCAGCCGTTCCACCAGCGCTCGGCGGGCACGCTTCATCTCGCCCTCCGAGCGCAGCTGCGCCGCGAGGAAGCCCTTCACCGACTCGTTGGACAGGGCGTTGATATGGACCAGCACGGCCTCGTGCAGGGTCAGGACGGTCCCGGGCGGCAGCGAGGCCTCCTGCACGAACTCGGCGTAGCGGCGGCTGCCCACGCGCGCGCCGACCCGGAAGGCGGCCTGGAGGGCGTCCGTGGTGCGGCCGTTGAGGAACTCGACGCGGCCGAGGTGCCGGAAGTGGTGGAGGTGGTGGTCCTGCGTGCTGTCGGGGTGCTCGATCAGCTCCGCGAACTGCAGCACGGCCCGGCGGATCGACTCGGTCAGGTCGCGGCCGACGGCGGAGTCGAGCGGGCGGCGGTAGGCGGGCACCTCGTCGCGGATCGCCCGGGTCATGTCGGCGACGATGCCTTCGGCCCGGGAGCGGATGAGCGCGGCCAGCACCGGGGGAAGCTCGTGCCAGGGCTGACGCGTGAACGTCTCGGCCTGTGCCGTCATCTCGGTGGCTCCGTCTCGGGCGGGGGTTGTGCTCGCCGTGGGCGGCGCGCGCGGGCGACGCGCTCGCCGTCGGTGGCGGGTTCGGGGCAGCGTGCTCGCCGGGACGGCGGGCGCGGGCGGGTGCCCGGCATGGGTGGCCGGTGGTGGTGCGCACAGGGCTGCCCCCGGTGAGGCGCGGCCCTGGAAAGGTGTCACGCCCATGACACCTTTCCCCTCTCCCGCCGCGGCTCTTCTGGTCGGCTCCCGCGGGCGACGCGAGTGTGGATCCGACGTTACGCGCCAGTAGCTTCCGTGTCTCGCCCTTGTGACAAGGCTTCACACCGTCCTGACCAACCCCCTTGTGACCAGGGCACACGGATCTGCTGCCGCTCCCCACGCACAAGCGGAGGAGACTCCTCATGCAGAACCGCAGACTCCGGCGCACCCGGCGCCGACGCCTTGTGTTCTCGTCCCTGGCCGGGCTCACCGCGGCCGTCTGTATCGGCGTCGCCGGCGTCGACCGATCCCAGGCGGCCCCGGACCCGGGCGACGCCGCGCCGGTCGCGGCGACCGATCCGGAGGGTCCGGCCCGGGACGACTTCGCGTCGGCGTTCGCGTACTCCCTGGCCCACCCGACGGCCGTGCCCTCAGGCGCCAACGACTTCGACTGCCGCCCCAGTGCCGCGCATCCGCGTCCCGTCGTCCTCGTGCACGGCACCATGGAGAACCGCTACGACAACTGGGCGGCGCTGGCGCCGCGGCTCAAGGAGGCCGGGTACTGCGTCTTCGCCCTCAACCACGGCGGTGATTCCGGCGCCCTGCTCGGCACCGAGGACATGGTCGTCTCGGCCCGGCAGCTCGCCGACTTCGTCGACCGGGTCCGGGCCGCCACCGGCGCCGCGAAGGTCGACCTCGTCGGGCACTCGCAGGGCGGCATGATGCCGCGCTACTACATCAAGAACCTCGGCGGCGCGGACGAGGTGGACAAGCTGGTCGCCCTCACCCCGTCCAACCACGGCACCACGTTCTCGGGCCTGGGCCTCCTCGCCCTGGCCATCCCCGGCGGCAACGCGGTTCTCGGAGCGGGCTGCAAGGCGTGCAGTCAGCAGCTCATCGGCTCGGACTTCCTCCGGGCGCTGAACGCGGGCGGCGAGACCGACCCGGGCGTCACCTACACGGTGATCACCACGCGGTACGACGAGGTCGTCACCCCGTACACCTCGGCCTACCTCGACGCGGCCCCGAACGTCACCAACACCAAGCTCCAGGACGTGTGCCCGGCCGAGTCCGTCGACCACGTCGGCATCAGCTACAACGCCCTGGCCGGACGCCTGGTCCTGAACGCGCTCGACCCGGCCCACGCCCAGCGCCCGACCTGCTGAGGCACTGCGCGGTCCCCTGTCCGTGCGCGGATCCGCACGGGCACGGGGCGCGTTCAGTACTTCTTCGCACCCGCCACGATCGCCTCCCGGATGCGGTGGTACGTCCCGCAGCGGCAGACGTTGCGGATCTCGTCCAGGTCGGCCTCGCTGATCTCGCGGCCCTCCTCGCGGGCCTGGCGGACCTTGGCGACGGCGGTCATGATCTGGCCGGGCTGGCAGTAGCCGCACTGGGCGACGTCGTACTCCAGCCAGGCCTCCTGCATCGGGTGGAGTTCCCTGCCGACCGTGGCGGGCAGGCCCTCGATGGTGGTGACCTCGTCGGCGGGGCCCAGGTCCTTCACGGGGACCGAACAGGGGTTGAACGCCCTGCCGTTGATGTGGCTCGTGCAGGCCTGGCAGACGCCGAGGCCGCAGCCGTACTTCGGGCCGGTGACGCCCAGGACGTCCCGGAGCACCCACAGCAGCCGTACGTCGTCCTCGATGTCCACGGTCACGGACTCGCCGTTGAGGATGAAGGTGTGTTCGGGCACGGTGGCTCCTAGAAGGCGCGGTTCAGGCCGTCGGTGGGGGACTCGGGGATCGGCGGCGTGGTGGGCAGCGGTTCGAAGCCGAGCGGTTCGCCGTGGTTCAGGGGGAAGGCCGTCGGCATCGTGCCGGTCGCGCGTCCGTAGGCGCAGGCCACTGCCGCCATCGCGCCCGCGACCGCCAACTCGCCTGCTCCGCCCGGCGTTTCGGTGGCCGGCGGCAGCACGACGATCTCCAGCTCCGGCGGGGTGTTCCACTGGCGGGTGTAGAAGTAGTTGTCCCAACTGCCTTCCTGGAAATGGCCGTCCGCGAGATGCAGCCCGGAACTCAGGGTGATCGCGATGCCGTCCATGATGCCGCCCATCATCTGGGCCTCAAGGCCGCGCGGGTTCACCGCCAGGCCCACGTCCACGGCGCACACCACCTTGGTCACGCGCGGGCCGGTGTACGCGTCGGGGATCTCCCGTCCCGTGGTCTGCGGACGGCAGTCGATCTCGGCGAGGACCGCGACGTACGCGTGGTACTCGGGGTGCAGCGCGATGCCCTGCGCCGTGCCCGCCGGCATGGTCCGGCCCCACTCCCCCACCTCGGCGACCTTGTCGAGGACGGCTCGTGCCCGCTCGTCCTTGAGGAAGGACCGCCGGAACCGGTAGGGGTCCTTGCCCATACGTTTCGCCAGCTCGTCCACCACCAGTTCCTGCGCGCACCGCACGTTGGGCGAGTAGATGTTGCGCATGGAGCCGGTGTTGAAGCCCTTGTCGGTCTCGCTGAGGAGTTGGGTGACGACGCCGAAGTGGTAGGGGGTCTGCTGGGTGAGCGTGAAGATCGTCTCGGAGAAGGTGAGGTCCCCGACGGGCAGGCGGGCCGCCTCGGCCGTGATGATCTCGCCGACGCCGTGGCCGAAGTCGGTGGCCACGGAGGTGTGACGCTGGTCGTAGGTGAGCACCTGGCCGAGGGCGTACGTGGCGCGCACCCGGGAGGTGGACATGGGGTGGGTGCGGCCCTGCCGGAAGTCGTCGGTGCGGTGCCACATCAGCCGGACCGGTTTGCCCATGGCCCGCGAGATCTCGGCGGCCTCGGCGGCGGCGTCGTGGAAGAGCTTGCGGCCGAAGGAGCCGCCGCCCTCCGTCACATGGACCTTGACCGAGGTCACCGGCAGGCCGAGCTCCCGGGCGATCTCCTCCTGCGCGACGATCGGGGACTTCAGGCTCGCCCAGATCTCGGCGGAGTCCTCGCGTACGTCGGCGACGGCGCAGTTGGTCTCCAGGGCGCTGTTGCTGGCGAAGTGGAAGGTGAAGCGGGCGTCGACCGACTTGGTGAGCAGATCGAGTCCGGGGAGCGGGAGTTCGGCCCGGCGCAGTTCGGAGCGGACGCTGTCGTCGGTGGCGTCCTCCGCCGTTCCCGGACCCCAGGTGACCTTGAGCGCGCGTACGGCGTCGATGCACTGTCCGAAGGTGCGGCCGCGCACCGCGACGCCGGTGGAGACGCGGACGACGTCGGTGATGCCGGGCATGGCCCGCACGGCGTCCAGGTTGTCGACCGAGCGGACGGTGCCGTTGATCGTCGGCGGGCGGCACACCATGGCCGGCAGGGCGCCCGGTACCCGCACGTCCATGGCGAACTTCTTGCGTCCGGTGACCGCGTCCAGCGCGTCGATACGGCGTCGCGGGGTGCCGATGACCTTGAACTCGGCGGCCTCCTTGAGGGTGACGGGGACCTGGCCGGTGACCTGCGAGGCGGCCTTCTCGGCGAGTTCGCCGTAGGTGAGGCTCTTGCCGGTCAGGGTCGAGGTGATGACCCCCGCCCTGGCGGTCAGGGTGTCGACGGCCTCCCCCAGTTCCAGCGCGGCGGCCCTCAGGAGCCGACCGCGTGCGACGGCCGCCGCCACCCGGATCGGGGTGTAGGTGGAGATGGTGGTGTTGGAGCCGCCGGTGATCTGGTTGAAGAGCAGCTCGGGCCGGGCGTCGGCCAGGGTGACGTGGATCTTCTCCAGCGGGAGGCCCAGTTCCTCGGCGATGAGCATGGCGCTGGAGGTGGTGATGCCCTGGCCGACCTCGGCGCGGGGCAGGGCGAAGGAGGCCGTGCCGTCGGAGTCGAGGCGGATGGTGATCAGGTTCGCCGTGGGCAGCGCGGCGTGGGTGAGCATGTCGTTGAGGTCGTAGATCTCGGCCGGGCCGGGCACCGAGGGGACCGCCGCGGCCGCCTCGGTGGGCGCGAGGAGCGTCTCGCCGAGCGGGGCCGCCACGGTCAGGGTCGAGGCGGCCACCACATATCCGAGGAATCCGCGGCGGCTGATGCCGCCGGAGTCGGCCGTGGACGCGATGTCCGGCCGCTCCGTGCGGTGACGGTCTCCCATCGAATGACCTCCCGACGACGTGGTGTGCGGCCGTGCCCGGCGGCTCCTGACTGTGCACGGCCCACGCGCGTTCCGGAAGATCCTTGCGGCGCTTCAACACGTAACGCCCACAACACGCCTCACCTGTGAAACTCCGGGCGGCCCCGGACGGCCGATCAACGTGCGGATGCCCGGGACGCCTCCCGACCGACGGCCGGCGTCGCCGCGCAGGCGCCTGAGGCGCACGCCGTCAGCCACTCGTCGAAGTCGGCGTCGTAGCGGGTGCCGATGTCGGTGGCGTAGACGGCGTGACCGCCGGCGTAGTCGCCCAACCGGAAGCGGGCGAGCATGCGCTGGACATCGGCCGGGTGCTTCTCGAACATGTAGCGGACGGCGAGGTAGCCCCACGGGTAGGTGCGGGTCACGTCGCTGTTTGCGTACGTGTTCTGGAACAGGGTGCTCAGCCGGTAGGTGTGCCTGCCCGCCTCCGTGACGGCCTGGTCGTAGGTGACGCGGCGGTAGCCGTAGGAGACGTACTCGGCGACGCCCTCGATCCACCAGACGTCCGGCACCGAGGTCTGCTGGGCGAAGTCGCCCTTCATGTCGTAGCGGGCGTCGAGGTAGTGCGTGTACTCGTGGTTGAGGTTCCAGATCCGGGCGGCGTGCCCGGTGTCCTGGCTCTTCTGGTACATGACCGCGAACGGCCGGTTGGCGGAGTCCTTGGGGTCGCCGATCACGGTCATGCCGCCGTTGTCCGTATTGATGCCGAAGATCGCTCCGGCATACGTCCGGTAGTCCTGGGCGCTGGAGAAGACGGCGAAGTCGAGGGTGGACAGGTACTGGCCCGGGATGGGTCCGTCGTCCTTGACGATGTCGTGGAGGTACACGTCCTGGCCCAGCACGCTGGCGCATGCCGCGGCGAGGTCGGCCGAGGTGAGCGACTGCGCCCGGATGGTGCGCGTGGCGTCGCAGTCATGGGTGACCGGCAGGGCCGCCCGCTTCAGCTGGCCGGACAGGTCGCAGACGCCGTAGTAGGCGCAGTTCGCGCGGTCGTAGGCGTCGGCCTGCGTCGCCACGGCCACCCAGAGCCCGGCCGTCGGCCCGGTGATCCGGGACGAGTCCAGCAGCTGCCTGGCCAGGGGGCGCACCGTCGGTTGCAGCGCGGGGTGTTCGACGTAACGGCCGAGGTTCATCCCGGCGTTGGAGGTGAGGTAGGAGCGGTCGGTGCCGAGCAGGTCCAGGTGGGCCAGCGCGAAGGCGTCGAGGGTCCGGGCCACGGACGGGTCGGCGGTGACGGCCTTGACGTAGTCCGGGTTCCAGTTGCCGCGCCACAGCGGGGTGTAGACGGCGTTCACGGCCGCGAGCATGCTGCGGATGGCGTCGTAGGAGCTGTTGTAGGCGTTCAGCATCCGCTGGTAGACCCTCAGATAGCGGGCCTGCTGGTCGCTGCTGTCGGTGAGGATGACGACCTCGCCGAGCACGTCGCCGTTCGCGGCCGTGACGTCCCGGGAGCGCGGGCGGGCGAAGAAGGTGTCCAGGCCCCGGGTGGTGTTCCGGGTCAGTGCCGCACCGTACGGGCCGACGTCGTCCGGGTGGTTGAACTGCACGAAGTAGCCGGCCCGCAGGAACAGCACGAGTTGCAGCACCCGGGAGGAGTTGTCGCCGGCGTAGGTCCCGGCCGTACTCGTGAACGCCTGCGCGACGGTGATCATCTGGGGCTCGCGGAAGACGGCGCGGGCGTCCGAACCGGTCACCGAGAACAGGCTGTTGACGCACTCCGTGGTGGAGGCCTTCACGAACGCGACGAGTGCGGCGCCGGTCCGGCCGCCGAAGTCGCCCGGAGTGCACGAGAACTTGTCCCGGGTGGCCCCCGCACGCGGCGGTATCCGGGTGGGCGTCGCCGTCAGGGGCGGGAGTTGGGCCGGGGTGAGGGGCTCCTTCTGTACGGCGGTCCGGACGCCGGAGGTGGCGAGCGAGCCGGTCGGGGACGGGGGTGCCGCGGCTTTCCGGGGTGGGGTCACGGAGGCGGTGGGGCCGGTGCTCGGCGGGGGTGCCGCGAAGGCGGGGGTCCACAGCAGGCCGGAGAGCGTTGCGCAGACGGCGAGTGCGCCCAGCATGCGTCTGGGCAGCACGGAGCGGTAGCGCATCTGGATTCCTCATTCCTGAACGGAACGGATGGGGATGCGCCTCGGGAGGGGTCTGAGGCGTATCAGGCACTGTCTCAACGCCCATCCGCCCCAACAATGGTGTGTGACATAGCACATTGCGCCGTGGAGCCATAACGCCCGACGGGCCGCCGATCACACCGCCTACGCCTTCGACACACTCCAGGTGCGCGCCGCCCAGTCCCTCAAATGCGGGGAATGCGCGGCCAGTTGACGGTAGGCGACGGTGGCGCACTGCAGCAGGGCGTCGGCCGTCCGCTCGGTGACCGCGTCACGCCGCCAGGCCAGTACGTAACGGCACCACAGCGGTGTACCGGTCAGCGGCTTGATGACGACCTGCGGGATCGGCCGCGTGGTCGCCTGGACGACGGCCACGCCGAGCCCGTCGGCGATCATCCCCTGCAACTGGAGCCGGTCGCCGAGGAATTCGTGCACCGTCGAGGGCGTGAAGCCGGCCGCCGTGCAGGCCGCGTAGAAGACCCCGGGCCATCCGGCCCCGTCCTCCGGCGTCACGAACCAGGCCTCCTCGGCCAGCTCGGCGAGGGAGATCTGAGCGCGGCGCGCGAGCGGGTGGCGGGACGGCAGCGCGACGAAGTTCGGCTCGGTGACGATCCCGCGGTGGGCGATCGTGTCCGGGTGCTCCAGTTCCCTGCCGGGGTAGTCCGCGGCGATCGCGGCGTCGACCGCGCCGTCCTGGAGGAGCTCCACGATGCGCGAGGAGGCGTACACACTGCTCACGGAGAGCGCGACGTCCGGAAGTCTGGCGCGGACCCCCGAGACCATGCCCGCCAGCACCGGGGAGTTCGTCGCCGCCACCCGAAGGCTCCGGCGTCCCGACGTCGAGCCGACGGCCGGACGGCGGCCGATCATGGCGGCCCGGGCCAGCACGTCACGGGCCTGGCCGACCACCTCGGCGCCGTACGGCGTCGGCCGCACCCCGCCCGGCCCGCGCTCGAACAGCGGCTCACCGAAATGCCCTTCGATGCGCCGGAGTTGGGTGCTCACGGCGGGCTGTGAGTACCCGAGGTCCGACGCGGCCCGGCCCACGCTGCCCGCGTCGGCGACCGCACACAGCACCCGCAGATGCCGCAGCTCAAGTTCCACGGGTCACTCCCCCCATCCGCATTTCGCTTGAATTACCGCAATGTCGGGCATCTTGCCCTACGCGAGACCCCCCTTTGAATGACGGTCGCACCCTGCGGTTAGCATATGAGCGCCTCCTAGCTCGAAAGATAGGCCTGTGACTGTCAACGACGACTCGTTCACCAACTGGAAGAACCGCGAGGAGATCGCGGAGTCGATGATCCCGATCATCGGGAAGCTGCACCGTGAGAGGGACGTCACCGTTCTCCTCCACAGCCGCTCCTTGGTGAACAAGTCGGTGGTCAGCATCCTCAAGACCCACCGGTTCGCCCGGCAGATCGGCGGCGAGGAGCTCTCGGTCACCGAGACGCTGCCGTTCCTGCAGGCCCTCGCCGCGCTCGACCTGGGCCCGTCCCAGATCGACCTGGGCATGCTGGCCGCGGCATACAAGGCCGACGACCGCGGTCTGTCCGTGGAGGCGTTCACCGCCGAGGCCGTCGCCGGTGCCACCGGCGCCAACAAGATCGAGCGCGGCGAGGGACGCGACGTCGTCCTGTACGGCTTCGGCCGGATCGGCCGGCTCGTGGCCCGCCTGCTGATCGAGAAGTCCGGCTCGGGCAACGGTCTGCGGCTGCGGGCCATCGTGGTGCGCGGCGGCGGCGACCAGGACATCGTCAAGCGGGCCTCGCTGCTGCGCCGGGACTCCATCCACGGCCAGTTCCAGGGCACGATCACCGTCGACGAGGCGAACAGCACGATCTCCGCCAACGGCAACGCGATCAAGGTCATCTACGCGAACGACCCGTCCGAGATCGACTACACGGCGTACGGCATCAAGAACGCCATCCTGATCGACAACACCGGCAAGTGGCGCGACCGCGAGGGCCTGTCCGAGCACCTGCGCCCCGGTATCGACAAGGTCGTGCTGACCGCGCCGGGCAAGGGCGACGTCCCGAACATCGTGCACGGCGTCAACCACGACACGATCAAGCCGGACGAGCAGATCCTGTCCTGCGCCTCGTGCACCACCAACGCCATAGTCCCGCCGCTGAAGGCGATGGAGGACGAGTTCGGTGTGGAGCGCGGCCATGTGGAGACCGTGCACTCGTTCACCAACGACCAGAACCTGCTGGACAACTACCACAAGTCCGAGCGTCGCGGCCGCAGCGCGCCGCTGAACATGGTCATCACCGAGACCGGTGCCGCCTCGGCCGTCGCCAAGGCGCTGCCCGACCTCAAGGCGAAGATCTCCGGCAGCTCGATCCGGGTGCCGGTGCCGGACGTCTCGATCGCGATCCTCAACCTCCAGCTGAAGCGCGAGACGAGCCGCGAGGAGGTCCTCGACTATCTGCGCGACGTGTCGCTGACCTCGCCGCTGCGCCGCCAGATCGACTTCATCACGGCGCCCGACGCGGTCTCCAGCGACTTCATCGGCTCGCGGCACGCCTCCATCGTGGACGCCGGCGCGCTGAAGGTCGACGGCGACAACGCCATCCTCTACCTCTGGTACGACAACGAGTTCGGCTACTCGTGCCAGGTCATCCGAGTCGTCCAGCACGTCTCCGGGGTGGAGTACCCGACCTTCCCCGCACCGGCCGTCTGATCCGGCGCGTCCGGCCCGTCCGCCGCCGTCGCGCTCCCGCGCGGGTGCGGTGGGCGGGTCGTTGTCGTGGTGGCCCTCGCCCGCCGGGCGGTCAGTGTCCGCGGAACGCCTCCTCCAGCCACCAGGACCCGCGGTCCGCGACCACCTTGGCGTCGATGAGCAGCGGCGCCGATCGCGGGCCTGCGACCCAGTCCACCACGGCCTTCAGGTCGGCCCGCGTCCGAACGGTCACCGCCTCGAAGCCATAGCCCCGCCCCACGGCCGCGATGTCCGTCGGCGGGAAGCGGACGGTGTCCAGCGGATGCCCGTGGGGACCGAAGTGGTGCACCTCGGCGCCGTAGGCCTCGTCGTCGTACACGACGACCACCATGGGCAGCCCGAGCCGCCGCACCGTGTCCAGTTCGGCGGCGCCCATCAGCGCGCCGCCGTCCCCGAGCGCGGCCACCGGCAGCCGGTCCGGCCGGGCCAGCGCCGCCCCGATCGTGGTCGCAAGGCCCAGCCCTATCGACTGGAAGGCCTGCGTGAAGCAGAAGCCCTTCTCGTCCGGCACCGACAGATACGCGCTCGGGTAGCCCATGAAGTTCCCGGAGTCCACGCCGACCACCCGCTGCGCGGGCAGGATGTCGTCGAGCGCGATGCTCAAGGTCCGCGGGTCGATCCGCTCGCGTGTGCCGGTGTCCTGGTACGGCACGTCCCGCAAGCGCACGCGGGCCGCGATGGCCGCGCCGTTCTCCGGGCTCCGGTAGCCCTCCCGCTGTTCACCGGCGGCCTCGAACACCCGGTGTGCGGTGAGCCGGACGTCGCCGGTGACGCCGAGGCGGACCGGCCGGTGCGCGCCGAGCGCGGATGCCTCGTCGTCGACCTGTACGACGACGGCGTCGGCGCCGATGAGGCTGCCGTGCCGCATGGTCCACATATTGAGGGCGCAGCCCCAGCCGACGATCAGGTCGGCGCCCTGGATCAGTTCGGAGGCCAGGGGTGAGGCGAAGCCGCCGGAGATGTCCAGGGACCAGGGGTTGCCCTGGAAGAGCCCGCGGGCGACGGCCGAGGTCGCCAGCAGTGCGCCGTACCGCTCGGCGAGCGCCTCCAGGGCCTCCCGGCCGCCGGGTCCGCGTGCTCCGCGTCCGGCCACGAAGACCGGCCGCCGGGACTGCCCGAGGAGCGCGCCCAGGGCCGTCACCTCGGCCGCGTCCGGCTCGACCGCGGCCCGCGCCTCGGGAGGCGCCGCCTGTGCCATTGCACCGGCGGGCACCTCAAGCGCCTGCACCGGAAGCGGGAGATTGAGCAGGACGGTACGCCGCTCCCGCACCGCCAGCCGTACGGCCGTGCATGCCTGCTCGACCGCCTCCTCGGCCGAGGTGACCCGCACCGTGGCCGCGCCTACGGCACGGGCCAGCGCCTCCTGGTCGACGTAGAAGTTGGACCTGGGCTCGGTCACCTCGGCCGCGAGCACGACGAGTGGCGTACGGCTCTTCGCCGCCTCCGCGATCCCGGTCATCGCGTTCGTCAGGCCGGGCCCCTGGTGCACGCTCACGGCCGCGACCTCGCCGCTGGTGCGGGCGTAGGCGTCGGCCATGGTCGCCGCGCCGCCCTCATGGCGTGCGGCGACGAACCGCGCGCCGGCCGCGACCATGGCGTTCGTGACGTGGAAGTTGCCCGATCCGACGACCCCGAAGACCTGGCCGATCCCGGCAGCGCGCAGCGCCCGGCCGACCGCTTCCGCGACCTTCATCGGCGCTCCACCAGTGCGAGCACGCGCGCGGGAGCACCGGAGCCGGTGACGATGGGCAGCGGCCCCGCGATGACGACCGCGCCGGTCGGGGGCAGTGCGGCGAGGTTCTGCAGCTGGGTCAGGCCGTATTTGTCGCTGCCCATGAGGTAGGAGTGGCAGGGGAAGGCGGGGTCGAAGGAGTGGGCGCCCCCGGCGTCCGTGCCCACCGTCTCGACGCCCAGGCCGATCACCGGTGACTCCTCGGCGACCCAGCGGGCGCACTCCGCCGAGAGGCCGGGGGTGTGCGGGCCGTTCTCGTCGGCGTTGAGGAACGCCTCCTGGGAGTGCGAGCGGGCGTCCCAGCCGGTGCGCAGCAGCAGCCAGCCGCCCTCGGGCAGGGGGCCGTGCTCGGCCTCCCATGCCTTCACGTGGTCGATCTCGACCAGGAAGTCGGGGTTCTTGGCGGCCTCGGCGGTGAAGTCCAGCACGGCCGCGGGGGCGATCAGCCGAGCTGCCGGGACCGAGGCCACGTCGGTGAGTTCCTTGCCGGTGACCCAGTGGTTGGGGGCGTCGAAGTGGGTGCCGGTGTGCTCGCCGCTGCGGAAGTTGTTCCAGTACCAGGCCGGGCCGCGGTCGTCGTACCGGCTGATCTCCTCCAGCTCGAAGACGGCCGTCTGCCCGAACTGGGGCGGCAGTTGGATCACCGGTGTCGACGACGACAGGGGCGAGGTGAGGTCGACGACTTCGATCGAGCCGCCGCGCAGAGCGGAGACCAGCGCGGCAAGGACGGACGGTTCGGGCATGGGCGCCTCCTCGGTGGGTGCTGCAACCGACAGCATCGCAGGCCGATGTGACGGTTGATCAGAGGGATGCGGCCACGCTTTCGGCCACCCAGGCCAGGAAGGCCCGCACCTCGTCGGCGGGCAGAGCGCTCGCGGCGGTGCGCGAGGGGCGTTCGTAACTGCGCAGGGCTGCCTCCAGAAGGGGCCGGAAGCGGGGCTCGGACGCCGCGACCGCGTGCGCCGCCCGGCGCTTGGCCGTCCAGTGGCCGGTGCGGCAGTACCGCACGGAGCGGCAGCCGTTGAGGACGCGGTTGTCGGCGAGATGCCCCTCGCCGGTGCTGTGCTCGCGGACCGAGGCGCGGATCGCGGTGAGCACGTCGGCGCGGGCGGGTTCGGCGATCGTCTCCCTGGCCGGTCTGCCGTACAGCGCGCGCCCGGCCTGATGGGCGACGGAGCGGTCGATGACGTACCAGAAGGCCGGGGACTCGGCCGGGTCGAGGCTGACCCGTTCGGGCAGCAGCGGCCCGGTGTTGAGGTCCAGCAGATATCCGGCCCCGTCGGCCGGCCGTGCCACGAAGTCCTCGTCGTAGACCACCAGTTCCAGTCCGGCCGCGGGGCAGGGCAGCGCGGGATGGGCCAGCGCGGCGGCCAGGTCGGGCAGCGCCCGCCCGGGAAGGGACGCGTCCACGACGACCGTCACGTCGGTGTCGCTGCGCCCGTGCCGGTAGTCGCCGAGCGCGACGGAGCCGACCGCGACGACGCTCACCAGGTGGGATCCGCAGACCGTGCGGGTGCGACGGACGAGCTCCGCCAGGTAGGGGCGCAGTTCGGCGGGGACGGAGTGGGGGTCGGTGAGCATCCGGGTCATGGGGTCAGTGTCGCGCGGGCCGGAAATCGACGAATGCCCGAGAACGTTCGAGCCACGGGACGTCCCGTGGCTCGCGGCGCACCCGGATCACGCCAATATCGGCATGCGGCTGCCCGGGGCGGAGGAGGGTTCCGTCGTCGCTGCGGGATTCACTTCCCCTGTGATGCCAAGTGCATATGCGCCTCCGATAGCGCTTTCACATTCCCGCCACACCGTCATCGCATCGCGAACACATTCGGCCGATCGATGCTCGGGGCATTCCGCGCGGGGCAGACGGCGAGTGCGCCGCATGCCTAGCCTCCTGCAGATCCTCACCCCTCAGGCGCGGGTGGCCCGCGCCTGACACCGGACCGGCGGGCCCGCCGGACGGCCCGCCGAAATGCCCCGCGCAGAAGCCTCCCTCTGCGCGGGGCTCGACGCCGTTCACCACCGCATGCGCGGGGAGTCGGCTCAGGCGAGTTCCACGAGCAGGTCGCCGCCCTCGACCTGCTGGATGCGGTTGATGGCCAGCCTGGCCACCCGCCCGGACTTCGCGGCGGTGATCGAGGCCTCCATCTTCATCGCCTCGATGGTGGCCACCGTGGCACCGGCCTCCACCTCGTCCCCCTCGGCGACCGTGAGGGTCACCACGCCGGCGAACGGCGCCGCGACATGACCGGGGTTGGCCCGGTCGGCCTTCTCCGTCACCGGGACGTCCGAGGCGGCGGCGCGGTCACGGACCTGGATCGGCCGCAACTGGCCGTTCAGGGACGACATCACGGTGCGCATCCCGCGCTCGTCCGCGTCGCCGATCGCCTGCAGCTCGATCAGCAGCCGCACACCGCGTTCGAGGTCGACGGCGTACTCCTTGCCCGGACGCAGCCCGTAGAAGAAGTCCTTGCTGTCCAGCACGCTGGTGTCGCCGTAGGTGTCCCGGTGCGTGTCGAACTCGCGCGTCGGGGCCGGGAACAGCAGCCGGTTGAGCGTCGCCCGCCGGTCCTTGGCCAGCCCCTCGCGGTCGTCGGCGGCAAGTTCCTGCACCGGCTTGGCCTCGGCGCGGCCCTGCAGCGCCTTGCTGCGGAACGGCTCGGGCCAGCCGCCGGGCGGGGTGCCCAGTTCGCCGCGCAGGAAGCCGATGACGGAGTCGGGGATGTCGAAGCGGTCCGGCTCCCCCTCGAAGTCCTCCGGGGAGACACCGGCGCCCACCAGGTGCAGCGCCAGGTCGCCGACCACCTTGGACGACGGGGTGACCTTCACCAGACGGCCCAGCATCCGGTCGGCGGCGGCGTACATCGCCTCGATCTCCTCGAAGCGGTCGCCCAGGCCCAGCGCGATCGCCTGGGTGCGCAGGTTGGAGAGCTGCCCGCCCGGGATCTCGTGGTGGTAGACGCGGCCGGTCGGCGAGGCCAGGCCCGCCTCGAAGGGGGCGTAGACCTTGCGGACGCTCTCCCAGTACGGCTCCAGGTCGCCGACGGCCTGGAGGTCGAGGCCGGTGGGCCGCTCGGAGTGGTCGGTCGCGGCCACGATCGCGGACAGCGACGGCTGTGAGGTGGTGCCCGCCATGGAGGCCACCGCCCCGTCCACCGCGTCCGCCCCGGCCTGGATGGCGGCCAGGTAGGTGGCGAGCTGGCCGCCCGCGGTGTCGTGGGTGTGGATGTGCACCGGCAGGTCGAACTCCCGGCGCAGGGCCGACACCAGCTTCGCCGCGGCCGGTGCCCGCAGCAGACCGGCCATGTCCTTGACGGCCAGCACATGGGCGCCCGCGTCCACGATCTGCTCGGCGAGCCGCAGGTAGTAGTCCAGCGTGTACAGCCGCTCCGCCGGATCCGACAGGTCGGAGGTGTAGCACAGGGCCACCTCCGCGACGGCCGTTCCGGTGTCCCGTACGGCCTCGATGGCGGGCCGCATCTGGTCGACGTCGTTCAGGGCGTCGAAGATACGGAAGATGTCGATGCCGGTGGCGGCGGCCTCGTGCACGAAGGCGTCGGTCACCTCGGTGGGATAGGGCGTGTAGCCCACGGTGTTGCGGCCGCGCAGCAGCATCTGCAGGCAGATGTTCGGCGCCGCCTCCCGCAGGGCGGCCAGCCGCTCCCACGGGTCCTCCGCGAGGAAGCGCAGGGCGACGTCGTAGGTCGCGCCGCCCCAGCACTCCAGGGACAGCAGCTGGGGCAGGGTGCGGGCCACCACGGGGGCGACGGCGAGCATGTCCTTGGTGCGCACCCGGGTGGCGAGCAGCGACTGGTGGGCGTCGCGGAACGTGGTGTCGGTGACGCCGATGGTCGGCGAGGCGCGCAGCCAGCGGGCGAAGCCCTCGGGGCCGAGTTCGGCGAGCTTCTGCCGGGACCCGGCGGGGGGCTCACCGGCCGGCAGCGCGGGCACCTTGGTCAGCGGGTCGAGCAGGTCGGGCCGTTCACCGTGCGGCTTGTTGACGGTGACGTCGGCCAGGTAGGTGAGCAGCTTCGTGCCGCGGTCGGCGGAGTGGCGGGCGGTGAGCAGATGCGGGCGCTGCTCGATGAACGAGGTGGTGACCCGGCCGGCCTGGAAGTCGGGGTCGTCCAGCACCGCTTGCAGGAAGGGGATGTTGGTGGCCACACCGCGGATGCGGAACTCGGCCACGGCACGCCGGGCACGCCCGACCGCGGTGCTGAAGTCCCGGCCCCGGCAGGTCAGCTTCACCAGCATCGAGTCGAAGTGGGCGCTGATCTCCGTACCGGCGTGGGTGGTGCCGCCGTCGAGCCGGATGCCGGAGCCGCCCGGCGAGCGGTAGGCGCTGATGCGGCCGGTGTCGGGACGGAAGCCGTTGGCCGGGTCCTCGGTGGTGATACGGCACTGGAGGGCGGCGCCGCGCAGGGTGACGGTCTCCTGGGCGAGGCCGAGGTCGGCCAGGGTCTCGCCGGCGGCGATGCGCAGCTGCGACTGCACCAGGTCGACGTCGGTGACCTCCTCGGTGACCGTGTGCTCGACCTGGATGCGCGGGTTCATCTCGATGAAGACGTGGTTGCCCTCGCGGTCGAGGAGGAACTCGACGGTGCCGGCGTTGCGGTAGCCGATCTGCCGGGCGAAGCGCACCGCGTCGGCGCAGATCCGGTCGCGCAGCTCCGGGTCGAGGTTCGGCGCGGGCGCCAGCTCGATCACCTTCTGGTGGCGGCGCTGCACCGAACAGTCCCGCTCGAAGAGGTGGATGACGTTGCCCTGCCCGTCGGCGAGGATCTGCACCTCGATGTGGCGGGGCTCGACGACGGCCTTCTCCAGGAAGACGGTCGCGTCGCCGAACGCGGACGCCGCCTCGCGGGACGCCGCCTCGATGGACTCCCGCAGCTGGGCGGGCTCCTCGACGCGGCGCATACCGCGCCCGCCGCCGCCCGCGACGGCCTTGACGAACACCGGGAACCCGATGTCCTCGGCGGCCCGGACCAGCTCGTCAACGTCGTTGGACGGCGCCGAGGATCCCAGCACCGGCACGCCCGCCTCCCGTGCGGCGGCCACCGCGCGGGCCTTGTTCCCGGTCAGCTCCAGGATGTCCGCGCTCGGTCCGACGAACGTGATGCCCGCCTCTTCGCAGGCGCGGGCCAGATCGGGGTTCTCGGACAGGAAGCCGTAACCCGGGTAGACGGCGTCCGCCCCCGCACGGCGCGCCGCACGGACGATCTCCTCCACCGAGAGATACGCCCGCACCGGATGTCCCGGTTGACCGATCTCATAGGCCTCGTCGGCCTTCAGCCGGTGCAGGGAGTTGCGGTCCTCGTGCGGGAAGACGGCGACGGTGCGCGAGCCCAGCTCGTAGCCTGCGCGGAACGCGCGAATCGCGATCTCACCGCGGTTGGCGACCAGCACCTTGCGGAACATTCTGGATCCCTTCAGCCTGCCGGTGACTGAGAGCCTGTGAACAAACCCCCGTCGTCCGCCCGAAGGGCGGGCGCTGCGGCAATATTGTGAGCGTGCGTGCCGGGCGTCGCAGCGCAGGCGGGGGTTTGTTCACAGGCTCTGCAGCACCCATGGTGTCGGCGACAAGTGACTCACGCCATGTGAGCCCGGCCACTTATCGATGATCGATCAGACAGTCGTTGGCGGCCGGACAGGCCTAGGCTGTCCTTGAGCCTCCTGTGGTCAAGGGTCTTGTGAGCGAGGTGCCCTGATGACCAGCGCGAGTCACCGCGGTGCACGTGCCCACGACGCGATCGGCGAAACGCCGGACCGGCGTGGGTCCGCGGTCGGGCATGCGGGGGTGGCGGGACACGCGGGGGTGTTCCAGGACCTGCTCCCGCTGGCGCTCTGGGTCGTCGACGCCGACGGGCGCCTGGTCCAGTGGTCGCTGGCCGCGCGGGACCTCCTGGGGCACACGCCGGAGCAGGTCCTGGGGCAGGACGCCAGTCGCGTACTCGTACCCGAGGAGAACCTGGGGCTGGCCGACCGTCTGGCACGGACGGTGCGGACGGGGGCGGCGGTGGTCGCACGGCTGCCGGTCCGGCATCGCGACGGGACCGTGGTCGAGATGGAGATGTGGCACTGCCCCCTCGCGGATGTGCGGGGGCGTACAGGCGTACTGGCCATCGCGGCGGAGACGTCCGCCGTGGAGCGGATGCGGGATGCGCTGGCCGCGCTGGAGGGACTCTTCACCCAGTCGCCGATCGGCCTGGCCATGCTCGGCCCCGACCTGCGCTTCCTTCGGGTCAACGAGGCGCTGGCGCGGATGGACGGCGTGCCGGTGGCGGAGCACGTCGGCAGAAGCGTGACCGAGGTCGCCCCCGGCGCCGGTGCGCTGGAGTCGGTGATGCGGCAGGTCCTCGACCGGGGCGAGGCGGTGGTGGACTTCCGCCACACCTCCGCGACGGCGGACCCGGAACGGCAGCGGACGTGGTCCTGCTCCTACGCCCCGTTGCTCGGCGGGGCCGACCAGCGGGTGGGGGTGATCGCTTCGCTGATCGACATCACGGAGGGGCAGCGCGCCCATCTGGAGGCGGAGCGGGCACGGCGGCGGCTCGCGCTGCTGGCGGAGGCGGGCACGCAGATGGGCTCCACGCTGGATCTGACGCAGACCGCGCAGGAGGTGGTCCGCGTACTGGTGCCCCGGCTGGCCGACTCCGCCGACGTCCAGTTGCTGGAGGAGACCATGGCCCCGGACGAGACCGCCGCGTCCGCCCACGGCGTGGCCCGCCGGGCCGCGGCGGCCTTCACCGATCCGGCCGCGCCCGCCGACCACCTCATGGTCGGCATGACCATGCAGGTGCCGCCCGGCTCGGTGTACGAACAGGTCATCAGCGCCGGGCGTCCCATGAACCTCTACCTGAGCGACATCGGCCCGCTGATCCCCGGCCCCGACGCCGAACAGCTGCGCGAGTATCTGTACGCCCACGTGGGCGCCGCGCGTCTGGTCCCGCTGGTGGCCCGGGGCACCGTGCTCGGCGCGGTGGTGGTCACCCGCACCCGCGGCCGGGAACCGTTCGACGACCAGGACACCCTGCTGATCGACGAGCTGGTCGCCCGGGCGGCGCTGAACATAGACAACGCGCGCATGTACGGCCGGGAACGCGACGCGGCGCTCACCCTGCAGCGCAGCCTGATGAACCCCTCCCTGCCCAGCGTCCACGGACTGGAGCTCACCGGGCGCTATCTGCCGGCCGGTGACCACGAGGTCGGCGGCGACTGGTTCGACGCGATCGCCCTGCCGGGCGGCCGGACCGGACTGGTGATCGGGGACGTGATGGGGCACGGCATCCACGCGGCGGCGGTCATGGGCCAGCTGCGCACCGCCGTACGGACCCTGGCACGCCGGGACACCCCGCCCGACCAGCTGCTGCGCTACCTGGACGCCGCCGTGGCGGACCTGGGCGACAACGAGATGGCCACCTGCCTCTACGCCGTGCACTATCCGGTCACCGGCGAATGCCTGATCGCCAGGGCCGGTCACCCGCCTCCAGTGATCGCCGACGAACGGGGAGACGTCGAGTTCCTGGACGGGCCCGCGGGGCCGCCGCTGGGCGTGGGCAGGCAGGACTGCGAACTGCAGCAGACGGTCCTCGCGCCCCGCAGTCTCCTGGTCATCTACACCGACGGTCTGATCGAGACCCGCGGCACCGACCTCGACCACGGCATGCGCCGTCTGGCCCAGGCGCTACGGCACCCCGGCCGCCCCCTGGAGAAAGTCTGCGACGACCTCCTGGCCCACGTCATGCCCGAGGTGGCGGACGACGACGTGGCCGTACTCCTGGCACGGGCACAGCCCGGCTGACCTCGGCCGATGTCCCCCCGAAGGCGTGCTTCGGAAGCGCGACGACAAGGCACACGGTGGCCGTTCCACCGATACTGGAGGTCAGCCGCCGCACGGTCGGGCACTCGGAACGGCAGCCACGCCCCGGGCGCCCCGCCCGGGGCCCCGCGAACGGTGCGAGATGGGTGGGCGATGCAGGACACATCCCCTACGACGCTCAGCGAGAGCCCGGAGGATCCGTTCTCGATCCACCAGTCCGCGTCCGCCGTCCTGGACGGCCGCGGAAGGATCGTCGCCTGGAGCGCACAGGCCACCATGCTCCTCGGATACCCGGCCGAGGAGGTGCTGGGCCGTCCTGTGCGCGAGGTCCTCGTCGAGCACGGGGACGAGGACCTGGTCGCCGAGGCGACGACCGCGTGTCTGCGGGAAGGCGGCTGGTTCGGGCTGCTGCCGGTCCGGCACCACGCGGGGCACCGCCTGTATGTGGGCTTCAGGGCCCGCAAGGTGCAGCGGATGGACTCCGCCGTCGAGTGGCTTCTCATCGGCTCGCTCGCCGAGGACATCCTGCAGTGGGACATCGACCGGGCCGTGCTGGACGGCTTCTTCCGCCGGTCCCCGGTCGGTGTCACGGTGCTCGGCCCGGACCTGCGCATTCTGCGGGTGAACCGGGCGATCGCGCGGTTCGGCGGGCTGCCGTCGGAGGCGTACCGCGGGCTGCGTACCGCCGACTTCCTGCTCGGCCCCGACACGGAACTGATCGAGGAACGGCTCCGGGGCGTTCTGGAGACGGGCCGGCCGCTGATCTTCGCCGAGCAGCGCTGCCGACTGCTGCAGAACCCCCGGAGCGAGCTGATCGTCTCCGTGTCCGCCTTCCGGATGGAGGACCCCTCCGGCAGGGTGCTGGGCGTCACCGAGATCGTCGAGGACGTCACCGACCGCCACCGCGCCCGGCACCGACTGGCGCTGCTCAACGAGGCGGGCACCAGGATCGGCAGCACCCTGGACGTGGCCAAGACGGCGCGTGAGCTGGCCGAGGTGGCGGTTCCCGCGCTCGCCGACGCGGTCTCGGTGGATCTGCTGGAACCCGTGCCGCGTGGGGAGGAGCCGGCGCCCGACGCCAGGGGCCCGCTGCACAGGATGGCGGTCCGCAGCATCCGGCCCGAGACGCTGGAGGTGATGTATCCCGAGGGCCAGCTGTTCTCCTTCCCCGAGGACACCGCGCCGACGCGCTGCCTGGCCGAGCGGCGCCCGGTCCTGGACCCCCTCCTGGAAGGCAACCGCGGCTGGTTCTCGGCCGAGCCGGAGCGGACCGAGAAGGCGCTCGCGCTGGGCGTCCACTCGCTGATGGTGGTGCCGCTCGCCGCGCGCGGAGCCGTCCTCGGCCTGGTCTGCCTGTGGCGCTCGCAGCGGCCGGAGCCGTTCGAGGCGGACGACCTCACCCTGGCGGAGGAGTTCGCGGCGAAGGCCGCGGTCAGCATCGACAACGCCCGCCGCTACACCCAGCAGCGCCAGGCCGCCGAGGCCCTGCAGCGCAGTCTGCTGCCGAGCGAGGTGCCCGAGCACCCGGCGGTCGAGACGGCCCACCGCTATCTGCCCGCGCAGGCATCCACCGGTGTCGGCGGCGACTGGTTCGACGTGATCCCGCTGTCCGGGCTGCGTGTCGCGCTGGTCGTCGGGGACGTGGTCGGCCACGGCATGCACGCCTCGGCCACCATGGGGCGCCTGCGTGCCGCCGTACGCACCCTGGCACACCTCGACCTGGCCCCGGACGAGGTCCTCGCCCGGCTCGACGACCTGGTGGACCAGCTGGCCAACGAACAGCGGCAGACCGATGCCGGCACCCCGCAGATCGTGGGCGCGACCTGCCTGTACGCGATCTACGATCCGGTCTCCCGGCACTGCACCCTGGCCCGCGCGGGACACCCGCCGCCGACCGTGCTGGATCCGGACGGCCGGGTGCGCCCGATCGACCTCCCCGCGGGGCCGCCGCTCGGCCTGGGCGGGCTGCCGTTCGAGTCGGCCGAGTTCGAACTGGACGAGGGCAGCCTGATCGCCCTCTACAGCGACGGCCTCCTCCTTGCCGACGACCGCGACATCGACCAGGGACTGGCCCTGCTGCGCACCGCGCTGGCCGCTCCGGCCCCTTCACTGGAGCACACCTGCAAGGCGGTGGAGGACGCGATGCTCCCCGGCCGCCCCGCCGACGACGTGGCGCTCCTGCTGGGCCGGACCCGGGTGCTCGGGGCGGAGCGGGTGGCCACCTGGGAGCTGCCGGCCGAGGCGACCGCCGCCGGCCGGGCCCGGACCCTGGTGCGGGACCGGCTGAGCGAGTGGGGGCTGGAGGAACTGGCCTTCACCACCGAACTGATCGTGAGCGAACTGGTCACCAACGCCTACCGGTATGCCGGCGGCCCGGTACTGCTGCGGCTGATCCGGGACGGCCACCTCATCTGCGAGGTCTCCGACACCAGCAGCACCTCCCCCCACCTGCGCCAGGCCCACAGCACCGACGAGGGCGGACGCGGCCTCTTCCTGGTGGCCCAGCTCTCCGAACGGTGGGGCACGCGCTACGGCCGGAACCGGAAGACGATCTGGGCCGAGCAACCGGTGTCACCGCCACACACGCCGACATCTTGACGCGTCACCGACAACAGTGGCTTGATGTCCCCATGGGAGCGCTCCCACCCATCCACGCGCAGAGCGCACTGCCGGATGCAGCCAGGGAAGGGAACACCATGCGCGACACCCGCCCATCGCACTTAGAGCCTGTGAACAAACCGCCGCAGCGCAGGCGGGGGTTTGTTCACAGGCTCTTACGCCTCCTCCCGCCCCTCGGCCTGCTGGCCGCCCTGCTCCTGCCCCTCGGAGTGACCCTCGCCCCGCCGGCCTCGGCCGCCCGGGCCACGGCGCCGGTGCGCATCATGCCGTTGGGCGACTCCATCACCGGCTCGCCCGGCTGCTGGCGGGCGGTGCTCTGGAACCGGCTGCGGAGCGCCGGGTACACGGGCATCGACTTCGTCGGCACCCTCGGCCCACAGGGCTGCGGACAGCCGTACGACGGCGACAACGAGGGCCACGGCGGCGAGCTGGTCACCAACGTGGCCGAGCAGAACCTGCTGCCGGCCCGGCTCGCGGCCACCCTGCCGGACATCGTTGTCATGCACTTCGGCACGAACGACGTGTGGAGCGCGATCGCGCCGGATCGCATCCTCGCCGCCTACACCGAGCTGGTGGAGCAGATGCGGGCGAGCAATCCCGACATGCGGATCCTCGTCGCGCAGCTCATCCCCATGAACCCGAGCAGCTGCCCGGCCTGCGCGCAGCGCCTGATCGACCTCAACGCGCGGATCCCGGGCTGGGCCCGTACGACGTCCACGACCCGGTCCCCGGTCACCGTGGTCGACCAGTGGACGGGCTTCGACACGGCGACCGACACCTACGACGGCGTCCACCCCAGCGCCTCCGGCGACGACAAGATCGCCGCCCGCTGGTATCCGGCGCTGGCCGCGCTGCTCGACGCGGGCTCGGGGGATCCGGGCGATCCCGGAGATCCGGGTGACCCGGGCGATCCGGGCGATCCGGGTGACCCTGGCGACCCGCCCGCCTGTGCCGCGTACTTTCGCGTCGTGTCCGTCTGGCAGGGCGGCTACCAGGGCGAGGTGACGGTGACCAACGCGTCCGGCTCCCCCGTCCCGGGCTGGACGGCGACGGTCGTACCGGCCGGCGGCGCCCGCCTCACCCAGGTCTGGAACGGCACGCTCGGCGTGGGCGCCGACGGGACGCCGACCGTCGTCAACGCGTCGTGGAACGGCACGTTGGCACCCGGCGCGAGCGCGAGTTTCGGCTTCATCGCCAGTACCCCGGCAACGGCCGGCGCTCCGTCGGCGACTGTCAGTTGCACGGCGCGCGCCGCGTCATCCTGACGCACCGTCACCCCTTCTCAACCTTCTTCTCAACCTTCGGAGCCGCCATGAGATCCCGCACCGGCATCGCCCCACGAGTGGCCGCCGTGATAGCCGCGGTCCTGGGCCTGCTGGCCCCCTTACTCTCCTTCGCCACGCCCGCGCAGGCGGCCGCCACCGGCTTCCACATCCAGAACGGCCGGCTGCTGGAGGCGTCCGGGAACGACTTCGTGATGCGGGGCGTCAACCACGCCCACACCTGGTACCCGGGCGAGACGCAGTCGCTGGCCGACGTCAAGAAGCTGGGTGCCAACACCGTCCGCGTCGTCCTCTCCGACGGCCACCGCTGGACGAAGAACAGCGCCGAGGACGTGGCGGCCGTCATCGCCCAGTGCAAGGCCAACCGGCTCATCTGCGTACTGGAGGTGCACGACACCACCGGCTACGGGGAGGAGGCCGCCGCCGGGACCCTCGACCACGCGGCCGACTACTGGATCGGCCTCAAGGACGTGCTCGCCGGCCAGGAGAACTACGTCATCATCAACATCGGCAACGAGCCCTGGGGCAACACCAACCCCGCCGGCTGGACCGAGCCCACGATCGCGGCCGTCAAGCAGCTGCGGAGCGCCGGATTCGCCCACACGATCATGGTGGACGCGCCCAACTGGGGCCAGGACTGGCAAGGCGTCATGCGCGCCAACGCCCGGTCCGTCTACGACGCCGACACCACCGGCAACCTGATCTTCTCGATCCACATGTACAGCGTCTACGACACCGCACAGGAGATCACGGACTATCTGAACGCCTTCGTCAGCGCCGAACTGCCCATCCTGATCGGTGAGTTCGGCGGCCCGCCCGACCAGTACGGCGACCCGGACGAGGACACCATGATGGCCGCCGCCCAGCAGCTCCGGCTCGGTTACCTGGCCTGGTCCTGGAGCGGCAACACCGACCCGATCCTCGACCTCGCGACCGACTTCGACCCCAACCGGCTCAGCTCCTGGGGCCGGCGGATCTTCAACGGCGCGAACGGCATCGCCGCCACGTCGGAGGAGGCCGCCATCTACTCGGCCGGCGGCGGTGACACCACTCCCCCGACCGCCCCCGGAACGCCCACCGCATCCGCCGTGACGTCCTCGTCCGCCACCCTGAACTGGGCCGCCGCCACCGACGCGAACGGCGTCACCGGCTACGACGTCGTCCGTGTCAGCGGTGCCTCCGAGACCGCCGCCACCACTACGACCGGAACCTCCGCCACGGTCACCGGCCTCGCCCCGGAGACTTCGTACTCCTTCGCCGTCTACGCCCGTGACGCCGCCGGCAACCGCTCGCAGCGCTCGGGCACGGTGACCGTCACGACGTCCTCGGGCGGCTCGTCCGCGGCCTGCGGCGTCGGTTACCGGGTGACGAACGAGTGGCCCGGCGGCTTCCAGGGCGAGATCGTCCTCCGCAACACCGGCAGCTCGGCGATCAACGGCTGGACGCTGCGCTGGGCCTTCCCCGACAGCCAGCGCGTCAGCAATCTGTGGGGCGGCGCCGCGACGCAGAGCGGCGCCGAGGTGAGCGTCGCCTCCGTGTCGTACACGGCGACGATCGCCCCGGCGGGTTCGGTCACCCTGGGCTTCACGGCCACGAAGGGCGGCACGAACCCGAGCCCGACGGCCTTCACCCTCAACGGCTCCGCCTGTTCCCTGGCTTGAACCGCCCCGCCGCCGCGCTGAACCTCCTTGGCGCCCTGTCGTCCGGGGCGTCAAGGAGGTGCCGTGCCCGGTGGGTGATCGTCCGGTTCCGACGGCGTCATCAGGGAACCTGAGGGGGCGAAAAGGCGTTCTTGTGAGGTAACGGGGTGGCAGGGACCGCCTGCCGACAGGAACGAGGACGACACGATGAGTGACAAGGCCCGGAAGCTGTTCGAGGCACTCGACCTCGACCACAACGGGACCCTGAGCCGCATAGAGGTGATCACCGCCCTGCGGACGAAGGGCCCGTCTCTGGCCGCGTCGGGAGACCTGCCCTTCTGGGGCGTGGGCGACGACGACGCCTCCTCGGCGCTGTTCGACGCCGCCGACCAGAACGGGGACGAGGTGCTGACCCTGGAGGAGTTCGCGGCGGTGGTGGACCGCCGGTTCGGCTGGTCCTGAGACCGGAGCGGTCGCGGGATGCGCCGCGCCCGTCTGTTCCGTACGAGCCTGGGCCCGGCCGACGCCCCGGTGCTGCTGCTGGTGCACGGCTGGGGCGGCGACGGCCGGGAGTGGTCCCCGCACGCGGAGGCGCTCGCCGGCCGGTTCCGGGTCGTCGTACCCGATCTGCGCGGGCACGGTCGCTCGGAGGTACCGACGACGGGCAACACTCCCGTGGAGATGGCCGACGACCTCGCCGCGCTGCTCGGCTCACTCCGCACCGGTCCCGTGATCGCCGTGGGGCACTCGATGGGCGGTCAGGTGGTCAATCTGCTCGCGGTGCGGCATGCGCGGGCCGTGCGGTCCGTGATCGCCCTCGATCCGGCCCATGGGGCCCACGGGGCCGAAGCCGAGGGAATTCCGGCCAGGTTGGCGCGGTACCGCCGACATGGGTCCCGCGCCGCCGCCGAGTTCGCGGCCGACGCCTTCGGGCCGGGAGCGCCGGCCGGTCTGCGTACGGCACATGTCCGCACCATGCTCGGCACCCCGGACCATGCGATCGCCCAGGCCTACGCCGGTATGTACACCGACCCCGGCGCGGTCGGCGTCCGCCCGCACAGCGAGGCGTATCTGCGCCGCCGCACCCGGCCCGCGCTCACCGTGTGGACCTCGGCGGAGGCTGCGGCCTGGGAGCGGAGCACGCTTCACATACCCGGGTCCCGGGTGGACCACTGGCCCGGCACCGGTCACTACCTGCACGAGGAGCAGGTGGAGCGCACCATCCGGCTCATCGCGGCGTTCCGGTGAGCGGAGGCGCAACCGACCTTGCACCCCCACCCGCCGACCCGCGCGCGCTGCCGTAAAGCCTGGCTTGTCCGGGGTTCATCAGGGGGAAGAGGCCGAGGTCACAGCCACGGAGAGGGCAAGGTCACAGCCGTGCCCTCTGCTGCTCCTTTGGGCCTCTGGCCTAGCATCCGAGCATGACGGTCCTGCCTGACGACGGGCTTGAGCTGGCCGCCGAGTTCCCTGACGTGTCCCACGAGCAGTGGCAGCGCCTCGTTGCGGGTGTGCTGCGCAAGTCGGGCAAGGACGTCGAGGGTGCTCAGGCCGAGGAAGCCCTGTCCACCGCGCTGGAGGACGGGCTGCGCACCCGGCCTCTGTACTCCGCGCACGATGCCGCGCCCGCCCCCGGCCTGCCCGGATTCGCGCCCTTTGTACGGGGCAGCCGCGCCGAGGGGAACACGGTGGGCGGCTGGGACGTGCGCCAGCGGCACACGACGGCCGACGGCGCCGCGATCCTCACGGACCTGGAGAACGGCGTCACCTCGCTGTGGCTGGCCGTCGGCGAGGGCGGCATCCCGGTGTCGTCGCTCGGCGGGGCCCTGGACGGTGTCTACCTCGATCTGGCCCCCGTCGTGCTCGACGCCGGGCGCGATGTCGAGCCGGCCGCGCGGGAGCTGCTGCGGCTGTACGAGGAGCGGGGCGTCGCCAAGGACGTGGCGCGCGGCAACCTGGGCGCCGACCCGCTGGGCCACGAGGCCCGTACGGGGCAGTCGTACGACTTCGCGCAGGTGGCCGGTCTGGCGCGGCTGTGCGTCGAGGAGTACCCGGGGCTGCGGGCGCTGACCGTGGACGCGCTGCCGTACCACGAGGCCGGTGGCTCGGCCGCGCAGGAGCTGGGCGCCTCGCTGGCGACCGGCGTCGCCTATCTGCGGCAGCTCACCGAGGCCGGGCTCAGTGTGCAGCAGGCTTGCGGGCAGCTGGAGTTCCGGTACTCGGCGACCGCCGACCAGTTCCTGACGATCGCCAAGCTGCGGGCCGCGCGCAGGCTCTGGGCGCGGGTGGCGGAGGTCTGCGGGGCCCCGCAGGCGGGCGCGCAGGTCCAGCACGCCGTGACCTCGCCGGTGATGATGACGCGCCGCGACCCGTGGGTGAACATGCTGCGCGCGACGATCGCCACGCTGGCGGCCGGGGCGGGCGGCGCCGACTCGGTCACCGTGCTGCCCTTCGACCACGCCCTCGGTCTGCCGGACGCGTTCGCCCGGCGCATCGCCCGCAACACCTCGACGATCCTCATCGAGGAGTCCCACCTGGCCCGGGTCATCGACCCCGCGGGCGGCTCCTGGTACGTGGAGCGGCTCACCGACGAACTCGCGCAGGCCGGCTGGGAGTTCTTCCGGCGGATCGAGCGCGGCGGCGGCCTGGCCGACGTCCTTCGCTCGGGGCAGCTCGGGCAGGACCTCGCCGACACCTGGCAGGCCCGCACCGCCAAGCTCGCCAAGCGGCGCGAACCGGTCACCGGTGTCAGCGAGTTCCCGCACCTGGCGGAGAAGCCCGTGGAGCGCCGGCCCGCGCCCGAGCCGCCGTCCGGCGGGCTGCCTCGGGTGCGCCGCGACGAGGCGTACGAGGAACTGCGCGCCCGCTCCGACGCCCACCTGGCGGCGACCGGCTCCCGCCCGCGCATCTTCCTGGCGGCCCTGGGCCCGGCGGCGGCACACACCGCGCGCCTCACCTTCGCCTCGAACCTCTTCCAGGCGGGCGGCATCGAGCCCGTCACCGAGGGCACGTTCGAGGACAGCGGGGCCACGGAGGTCTGTCTGTGCTCCAGTGACGCCCTGTACGAGGAGCAGGCGGCGACCGTGGCCGCCGAGCTGAAGGCCGCCGGCGCCTCGCAGGTGTCCCTGGCGGGCCGTCCCGGGCAGTACCCCGGTGTCGACGCGTATGTCTTCGCGGGCTGTGACGCCGTCGCCGTCCTGTCCGCCACCCTTGACCGCATGGGAGTGTCCTGATGACCGCCCCCTTTGGCCCCTCCGTCCCCGACTTCTCCGGGATCGAGCTGGGTACGCCCACTGCCGACGGCGGCGCCGACGAGTGGCGTACGGCCGTCAAGCGGGCGGCCGGTGGGGACGACCTGCTGTGGGAGACCCCGGAGGGCATCCCGGTCAAGCCGCTGTACACCGGGCAGGACCTGGAGGGCCTGGACTTCCTGGCCACCTACCCCGGCGCGGCGCCGTATCTGCGCGGCCCGTACCCCACGATGTACGTCAACCAGCCGTGGACGATCCGTCAGTACGCCGGTTTCTCCACGGCCGAGGAGTCCAACGCCTTCTACCGGCGCAACCTCGCCGCCGGCCAGAAGGGCCTGTCGGTCGCCTTCGACCTGCCCACGCACCGCGGCTACGACAGCGACCACCCGCGGGTGACCGGTGACGTCGGCATGGCGGGCGTGGCGATCGACTCGATCTACGACATGCGGCAGCTCTTCGACGGCATCCCGCTGGACAAGATGACCGTGTCGATGACGATGAACGGCGCCGTGCTGCCGGTGCTGGCGCTGTACATCGTGGCGGCGGAGGAACAGGGCGTACCGCCCGAGAAGTTGGCCGGGACCATCCAGAACGACATCCTCAAGGAGTTCATGGTCCGCAACACCTACATCTATCCGCCGAAGCCGTCGATGCGGATCATCTCCGACATCTTCGCCTTCACCTCGCAGCGGATGCCCCGCTACAACTCCATCTCCATCTCCGGCTACCACATCCAGGAGGCGGGCGCGACGGCCGACCTGGAGCTGGCATACACGCTGGCGGACGGGGTGGAGTACATCCGGGCGGGCCGTGAGGCGGGCCTGGACGTGGACGCGTTCGCGCCCCGGCTGTCGTTCTTCTGGGCGATCGGCATGAACTTCTTCATGGAGGTCGCCAAGCTGCGGGCGGCGCGCCTGCTGTGGGCCAAGCTGGTCAAGCAGTTCGACCCGCAGAACACCAAGTCGCTGTCCCTGCGCACCCATTCGCAGACGTCGGGCTGGTCGCTGACGGCGCAGGACGTGTTCAACAACGTCACGCGAACCTGTGTCGAGGCGATGGCGGCGACCCAGGGCCACACCCAGTCGCTGCACACCAACGCCCTGGACGAGGCGCTGGCCCTGCCCACCGACTTCTCCGCGCGCATCGCCCGCAACACCCAGCTGCTGATCCAGCAGGAGTCCGGCACCACCCGGGTCATCGACCCGTGGGGCGGCAGCGCGTACGTCGAGAAGCTGACGTACGACCTGGCGCGCCGGGCCTGGCAGCACATCCAGGAGGTCGAGGCGGCAGGCGGCATGGCCAAGGCGATCGACGCCGGCATTCCCAAGCTGCGCATCGAGGAGGCCGCTGCCCGCACCCAGGCCCGCATCGACTCCGGGCGGCAGCCGGTGATCGGCGTGAACAAGTACCGGGTGGAGAACGACGAGGCGATCGAGGTCCTCAAGGTCGACAACTCCTCCGTGCGCGCCCAGCAGATCGAGAAGCTGCGGCGGCTGCGCGCGGAGCGGGACGAGACCGCCTGCCAGGACGCGCTGGACGCGCTGACCCGGGCCGCCGGCGGCGAGGGCAACCTGCTGGAGCTGGCGGTGAACGCGGCCCGCGCCAAGGCGACCGTCGGCGAGATCTCCGACGCCCTGGAGAAGGTGTACGGCCGGCACGCGAGCCAGATCCGTACGATCTCCGGCGTGTACCGCAACGAAGCAGGCGAGTCCCCGACCGTGGACCGCACCCGTGCCCTGGTGGACGCCTTCGACGAGGCCGAGGGCCGCCGCCCGCGCATCCTGGTCGCCAAGATGGGCCAGGACGGCCACGACCGCGGCCAGAAGGTGATCGCCACCGCGTTCGCCGACCTCGGCTTCGACGTCGACGTCGGCCCGCTGTTCCAGACCCCGGCCGAGGTGGCCCGCCAGGCCGTCGAGGCGGACGTGCACATCGTCGGGGTGTCGTCGCTGGCGGCCGGTCACCTCACCCTCGTACCGGCGCTGAAGGAGGCGCTGGCCGAGGAGGGCCGCGAGGACATCATGATCTCGGTCGGCGGGGTGATCCCGCCGCAGGACGTGCCCACGCTCCTGGAGATGGGCGCGGCGGCCGTCTTCCCGCCCGGGACGGTGATCCCGGACGCGGCGTACGACCTGGTGCAGCGGCTGGCGGCCGACCTCGGGCACGACCTGTGATCGATGTCGACGCGTATGTGAAGGGGGTACTCGACGGGAAGCGGGCGATCATCGCGCGCGCCATCACCCTCGTCGAGTCCACCCGCCCCCAACACCGGCCGCTGGCACAGGAGTTGCTCACCGAGCTGCTCCCGCACAGCGGCCGGGCCCGGCGGATCGGCGTCAGCGGGGTGCCGGGGGTGGGCAAGTCGACGTTCATCGACGCGTTCGGCTCGATGCTGACGGGGCTCGGGCACCGGGTGGCCGTCCTCGCCGTGGACCCCTCCTCCAGCCGTACCGGCGGCTCGATCCTCGGCGACAAGACGCGGATGGAGCGCCTGGCCGTGGACCCGGCGGCGTTCGTGCGCCCCTCCCCCACCGCGGGCACGCTCGGCGGAGTCGCCAAGGCGACCCGGGAGTCGATCGTGGTGATGGAGGCGGCGGGCTACGACGTGATCCTGGTGGAGACCGTCGGCGTCGGCCAGTCCGAGACCGCGGTCGCGAACATGGTCGACTCCTTCCTGCTGCTCACCCTCGCCCGCACCGGCGACCAGTTGCAGGGCATCAAGAAGGGCGTCCTGGAACTGGCCGACGTGATCACCGTCAACAAGGCGGACGGCCCCCACGAGCGCGACGCCCAGGCGGCGGCACGGGAGTTGGCGGGCGCGCTGCGGCTGATGCACGGCAAGGACGCCGCCTGGACCCCACCGGTACTGAGCTGCAGCGCCCGCGAGTCGAGCGGCCTGGACACCGTCTGGGAGCGCCTCGAACAGCACCGCACCCTGCTGGACTCGACCGGCCGCCTCGCCGCCAAACGCCGCGACCAGCAGGTCGACTGGACCTGGAACATGGTCCGCGACGAACTCCTCGGCCGCCTGCACGCCGACCCGGCGGTGAGAGCCCTGGCACCGGTTCTCGAACAGCAGGTCAGGGACGGTGCGTTGACGCCGACGCTGGCGGCCGAACGCATTCTGGGGGCACTGGGGAGCACCGAGCCCGCCTGAGCAGCGGCCCGGTCCCTGCGCGTGGCGGGAGCTTGAGGTCGCTGTGGTGGCTTGCCGGAGCCAGTCGCACCCATGTGCGTACATGTACGCACATGGCTCAGGGAATCCGGTGCGAATCCGCCCTCACATACGCTTCCGGGCACGCTCGGGGCCGGGCCCCAAGGGCGATCGGCGGCAGGCAGGTTGAGCATCCTGATCCCGGCTCGGGACAGGGCGGCCTCAGACCGCCGGGCGCCGCCCCCAGGCGGAGATCATCGGCGCGGTGGCCAGATCCAGGCGGTCGGCGGTGACGTTGGCCAGGTGGCGGTCGATCTCCTCGTCGGTGGCCAGCCCCTCGGCGACGAGTTTGCCGCGGAGCTGGCGGACGGTGGCCTCCTCCAGGGCGGTGCACGCGGGTGAGGTGATCGGGAAGTAGGCGTCGGCCTCGACATCGACGAGCCCGGCCTCGCGCAACAGCCGCGGCAGCTTGCGCCCGTACGCCAGATCCGCGCCGCGCTGTCGCAGCAGTTCGCGGAAGCCGCAGCGCAGCCTGTTGGCCAACTCCTGCTCGGGGCCGTACTCGTCGGGGCAGATCAGGGGTTGCAGCGCCGTGTCGCCGTCCTCCAGGAGCAGCCGGCCCCCGGGGCGCAGCGCCTGGACCATCGACCGCAGGGCCCGGTCGCGCTCGGGGAGATGGACCATGACGAGCCGGGCGTGGATCAGGTCGAACGGCCCCCCGGCCGGGGGCGTTTCGGCCGTCACGTCATGGCGCAGCACCTTGAAGCCGGTGGCCTCCGGCATCCAGGAGGTGTTGATGTCGGTGGCCACGACATGCCCGCCGGGGCCGACGCGGTCGGCCAGCCAGGCCGGCACTGTGGGGCCACCGGCGCCGACCTCCCAGCATCGCCAGCCCTGGCCGACGCCGAGCGTCTCGAAGTGCCGGAAGGTCGACGGGTTGAAGAGCGCCGACAGTGCGTCGAACCGCTCGCCCGCCTCGGCCTGACGGTTGTCCAGGAGATAGCCCTTGCCGCTGGTGTCACGCGTGTCCCGTGCCATGGGCCGATCATCGCACGCTAGGCCCGAGTTCATTGACATGCCCAAGACACCTCAATAGCATCCGGAAACCCGAGAAAGCGCTTTCTCCGGCCGGCCGGCCCCGGGAGGACCTTCATGAGGACGCGGCCCCCACGACCGACGTCCCCTCCCCCGTCCGGGTCGGTGACCGAGTCCGCAGGATCGCCACCTGAACCACCGTCGCCCCCGACAGCGGCGCGACGGCCCACCCCCCACAGGAGGACCTCTCCATGAGTTCACGACGGGCTCCCGAGCCCACTGGGCGCACCTCAATACCCTGGCGCAACAGGGCGATAGTCGCCGCGCTGACCGGCGCCGTACTGTTCGGTCCCGGCGTCGCGCAGGCCACCCCGCAGACCACCCCCGCGTCGGCGGCACGGGAACAGGTGACGGCCGCCGCATCCATCACCTGGACGCTCGAACGCGCCGCCAACCCCACCGAGGACCAGCGCACCGCCTACGACCTCATCACCCGGGCCATGAACGCCGCGGTCGCCCGCTACAACAACCTCAGCGACCTGGGCAAGGCCATCACCGTCCGCTACGACCCGAGCGTGCCCACCGCCGACGGCAACCTCAACGGCACCATCCGCTTCGGCAACCGCGGTTACATGAACGAGCGGACCGCGCTGCACGAGATCGCCCACACCATCGGCGTGGGCACCAGCTCGGGCTGGTCCCGTCTCGGCGGCAGCGGCACCTGGACGGGCGGGCAGGCCACGGCGCTGGTCAGGCAGTTCGACGGCGGGAGCGCCAAACTGTCCACGGGCGGCGGCCACTTCTGGCCCTACGGCCTGAACTACGACAACGAGTTCTCCAACACGGCGGCCGACCGCCACGTCCAGATCGTCGCCGCGATGGTGCGCGACGGACTGTGACCGGTGAGGGGCCGGCGCCCGGGCTGCCGCGAGCACACCCGGGCACCGGCCCCTCCTCCTCTCCCCTCCCGCCCCTCAGCCCTCCCGACCGTCCTCGAAGGGCACCCGTATGCGCAGCAGACCCCTCGTTCTCCTGACAGCGGCGGTGGACGGTCAGGGCAGGATCTCGACGTACCCGTCGGTTCCGTGTACACGGATCCGCTGCCCGTCCCGGATCAGCCGGGTGGCCCGTTCCACGCCCACGACGGCCGGCAGGCCGTACTCCCGGGCGATCACCGCGCCATGGGTCATCAGGCCGCCCACCTCCGTCACCAGGCCCGCGATGCCGACGAACAGCGGTGACCAGCTGGGGTCCGTGAAGGACGTGACCAGGATGTCGCCCGCTTCGAGATCGGCATCCGCCATGTCCAGGACGACGCGGGCCCTTCCCTCGACGGTCCCGGCGGAGACCGCCAGGCCGACCAGGGCGCCGTCGGGCACGTCGTCGCGCCGGTAGGCTCCGGTGAGGGCCTCACCGTCCGAGGTGAGCACGCGGGGCGGTGTGAGCGCGTGGTACGACCGGAACGCGTCCTTGCGCTGCTGGATGAGCCGGTGATCCACCCGGTGCGAGCGCGCGACGTCGTGGAGTTCCTGGAATGTGAGATAGAAGGCGTCCTCCTGCTCAGGAAGCACCTCGGCCCGCACGAGGCGCTCTGCCTCCGCCAGCAGGGCCTGCTTGTAGACGAAGTAGCGGCTGATGATGACGTACTTCGGGTACTCCCGGTACCCGATGAAGGTTCGGATCCGGTCGATCATCCGCTTCGCCTCGTCGGCCTTGCCCTCCCCTTCCGGCAGGGCCCGCAGGCGTGCCAGCACGTCCTGTTCCTTCTGCTGCGCCTTCTGCCGGCCTTGCTCGAAGCGCCGTTGGGCGGCGCCCGGTTCGAAGTTCCTGACGTTGTCGAGGATCACGGGCACGAGCGTGGTGGGGCGCTCGCGCCAGCGCGGCCTGGTGATGTCGATCTCGCCGACGCAGCGCATGCCGTACCGGTCGAGGTAGCCCTCGATGGCGTCGCGCGCTTCGGTCCCGCCCGCGAACTTCGCCAGTTCGTCCAGGAAACCCTCGTCGTCGACGCCCTCCAGGAACGCCACCACCTCCGCATGCGGGCGGATCACGTCCGCGACGTCGAGCAGCGCCAGTCCCATCTCCGAGGTGACGTTGTCGGGGGCGGACAGCGTGAGTGTGTCAGCCGCGTTCTTCTCGCCCAGCCATTCCTGCAGCTTGTCGTTGAGCCACCACGTGGCCTCCATCCCCGCCATGATCGCCTGCATGCTCAGCGGATCACTGAGGACTCGCTTGTGCTCCTCGAACGCCTCCAGCAGGAAGTCGAACAGCGCCGGTCCGGTCTTCGTCCGGATGTCGCGCTCCAGCGCGGCGATCGACGTCCGGCTGCGCTCGATCAGCTCGTTGACGATGGCCGGATCGGTCTCGATCGGGTCGGGCGCGCCGCCGACCGGCGGCCTGCCGGGCCCCGTGTCCGGGAGCGACGGGACGAAGTCGTCGCGGTCGAGGACGGTCTCCAGAGCGTCCCTGACCAGCGGATCACCTTTCCCCATGAGGTCCAGGAGGGCGGCGCGGCCCGCGGGCGAGGCCAGGCGCCGGGTGACGTCGACGAACAGCCTCCCGCCGGCCTCGTGCATCGGCGCCATCGCCGTCAGCTGCCACATGGAGAACCCCAGCGGCTTCATGGGGTCGGTCATCATCTGCTGGTGGCCGACGGAGACGTAGAGGTGGTTCTCCTGGTCACCTCTCTCCGGGATCGGGAACAGCGTCGTGATCGGCCGGCTCTGAACGATCCGGAAGTCGTCGTCGACCAGGCACCACTCGATGTCCTGCGGGCGGCCGAAGTGCGCTTCGATCCGCCGCCCGAGCCGCACGAGCCGGACCGCCTGAGCATCCGTCAGCGCCGGCTGTTCCTGCCGCTGTGAGTCGACCGCCACTTCCTGCGTGCCGCCGGACGGCAGGGCGTGCACGGCACGCTGCTTGGCGGCGATCGTCCTGGCGACGACCTCGCCGTCTCGCACCTTGAAGACGTCCGGATTCACCAGGCCCGACACCAGGGCCTCGCCGAGGCCGAAGCCGGCGTCCACGGTGGCGACCTTCCGGTTGCCCGTGACGGGGTCGGCCGTGAACAGGATGCCGGAGGCGTGCGGGAAGACCATCTGCTGGACGACCACGGCCATGTGGACCGTACGGTGGTCGATGCCGTTGCGTCGGCGGTAGGTCACGGCCCGCTCGGTGAACAGCGAGGCCCAGCACCGGCTGATGTGCTGGAGGATCGCGGTCGGCCCCACGATGTTCAGGTACGTGTCCTGCTGGCCGGCGAAGGAGGCCGTCGGCAGGTCCTCCGCCGTCGCGCTGGACCGGACGGCGCAGGCGGTCTGCTCGCCGAGGCGGGCGAGCGCGTGGGTGATCTCCGTCGCGAGATCGCCCGGGATGGCGGTCTCTTCGATGGTCCGGCGAATCCGCGCGCTGAGCGTGCGGGTCGCCTCCCCGTCGTCCGGGTCCAGACGCGACAGCTGATCGAGCAGGTCGTCGATCGACGGCGCTTGCGCCATGACCCGCCGGAAGGCGTCCGTCGTCACGCAGAAGCCACCCGGGACGCGGATGCCTTCGATCCGCGACAGCCCGCCCAGGTGCGCGCCCTTGCCGCCGACGACCGCGACCCGCGCCTCGTCCACCTCTTGAAGATCCAACACATACTGCTCGGTCATTGCGTCCCCTCCGAGGCAGCCGTGTGCTGTCGCACCTGCGGTGACCGCCCCGCCCATTTCCGCAGGTTGTGGCATCGGCCGTCGATTCTCCGCCGTGACCCGGGCCTTGCGGCAAGCCCCCCACCGAGCTATAAGTTGAGAGTGGCGAGGAGAGAGATATCTCCTCGCCTTTGCTCTTTGCCCTTCGACTGCTGTCGCTGTCGCTGTCGGTTCGACTTACAGGACCGAGACACGGACGCAGTCGTCCTGCGCCCCTCGCCCGATGCCGACCTGCACCTGGATGTCGGCGACATCGGCCCCGGCGCAGATCCTCTCCTGCGCCGAGGCCATGGGCGCGGTGCCCAGGCTCAGCAGGGCGGCCATGAGCGGGACGGCCATCAGGGCGCTGATACGGCGGCTGTGCATGGCGACCTCCGAGGAAGGCGTGAGTACTCCATTCAGGCCATGCCCACGCCTTCGATCAACAGCTGCAACCCCCTGCCGTTTCACCCTCACGGGTGACATCCCGAACGTCGGACTGATTGCGATACGAGCGGTGTCACCGAGGCATGCGCGTGCCCGCCCCGCTGACCCTGACCTTCGGGTCGCCCGCGTGCAGGGTCACGGTCAGCTCGCCCGGCCTACCCATGTCCTCGCCCTGGTGCAGGGTGAGGACCGACTCCTCGGGCACCAGGGCGAGTTCACGCGCGTAGGCACCGAAGGCGGCGGCCGCGGCACCGGTCGCGGGGTCCTCCACGACGCCGCCGATCGGGAAGGGGTCGCGGACGTGGAAGACGGTGTCGGCCGCGCGCCACACCAGTTGCACGGTCGTCAGATCCAGCTTGCGCATCAGCGCGGCGAGCCGCTCGAAGTCGTACGCCAGGTCCGCGAGCCGTTCCCGGCTTCCCGCGCCCAGCACCAGGTGCCGGGCCCCCGCGAAGGCGATGCGCGGCGGCAGTTGCGGGTCGAGGTCGGCCAGGGGCCAGTCCAGCGCGGCGAGGGCCTCGGCCAGTTCGTCCGGGGCGATCTCCTCGATCCGGGGTTCGACGCTCGTCAGGGTCGCCCGGAGGGTGCCGTCGGCGTCATCGGTCACGGTCACCGGCACGGTGCCGGCGCGCGTGGCGAAGACGAGGTCTCCCGGACCGTTCCGCTCGGCGAGTGCCACGGCGGTGGCGACGGTGGCGTGGCCGCAGAAGGGAACCTCCGCGAGGGGGCTGAAGTAGCGCAGGGTGAAGGCCCGTCCGGGTTCCCCGCCCAGCCCTTCCGGTGGCTCGGTCAGGAACGCGGACTCGCTGTACCCCAGCTCCGCGGCGATCTTCAGCATCGCGGCGTCGTCGAGCCCGGAGGCGTCCAGGACCACGCCCGCCGGGTTCCCCCCGTCCGGACGGGACGAGAACGCGGTGTAGTGCAGCACTTCGGCGACCGGCTCATTCGTGTTCATGCCGTACGACAACCAGCGCACAGGAGCGCCGATTCCCGGCCCCCGCCGACCCGATGGCGACAGACCGCTGTTGCGCCAGAACTTGGCCGAAGCCGGCATGGCGGGTGAGTTGTGGAACGTTCAATAATCCGGGGCGGTGTTTCCGCCCAGTACCGGGCGACCGTTTCGCGGCACCCCCCACTCCGGCGCAGCCGAGCGCACGGAGCCGAGAATCCGGAGTTCTCCATGCGTCTTCGCCCCGCTCCTCGCCGTGCCCGTCTCTCCGCCCTGGCCGCAGGGCTCGCCGCGGCCGGCGCGCTCGCCCTCACCGCCCCCGCGTCGGCTGCCGCCCAGGCCGACGTCACCGCCACGCTCCGGGTCACGATCACCGACGGGGACTCCGTCATGACGCAGACCGCGGGCGTCTACACCTGCCACAGCGACTTCACCGTCGGCCGGGCGAAGGACATCTCCGTCACCGTGCCGGCCGGCCAGTGGGTCCAGGTCTTCAGCAGTCACGGCTGCTACGACGCGCTCAACATCAGCGGCGCCACCATCGAGACCGACGGACAGGTCATCGACTTCACGCTCTGACGGGCGACGGCCGAGGGCCGCACTCCGCGTCGGAGTGCGGCCCTCGGTACGGGGGCCTAGGCGGTCCAGCCGCCGTAGGGCACGGTGATCAGTTCCATGGCATGGCCGGCCGGGTCCATGAAGTACACCCCGCGGCCGCCGTCGTTGTGGTTGATCGTGCCGGGCTGTCGCCGATGCGGGTCGGCGTAGTGCTCGATACCGCGCTGCCTGATCTGTGCGTACGCCGCGTCGAACTCCTCCTCGGAGACCAGGAAGGCGTAGTGCTGCATCGTGATGTCGTCCGCGGGGATCGTGGCGAAGTCCAGTGTGACGCCGTTGCTCAGGGCGACGGCGATGAACGGGCCCCACTCCGCGGTGATCTCAAGGCCCAGCAGGTCCGCGAAGAACTGGGCGGACTCCCGGTTGTCCCGGGCGTGGACGATCGTGTGGTTCAACTCGACTGACAAGGAATGCCTCCGAAGGCATCTCCCGACACCTCCATGCCTCGCCCAGCCGGCGACCGACACGCGATGTCGCCGCAAACCCTACCCGCTACCTCGGATCAATGTTGTGCACTTTCTTGACGGCAGCAACAGACAAGCCTACCTTCGCGGTGTCCTTCCCACCGGTCAAGGGAGACCGCGATGTCCCCGTCCCCGCCCCCGTCCCCCTCCCCGTCGCAGCTGCGCCGCGTAGCCCTCTCCGGACTGCTCGGCACCGCCGTGGAGTTCTACGACTTCCTCGTCTACGGCACCGTCGCCGCGCTCGTGTTCGGCGAGCTGTTCTTCCCCGGCGCCGACCCCGCCGTCGGCACCATCGCGGCGTTCGGCACGTTCGCCGCCGGCTATGTCGCCCGGCCGCTCGGCGGCATCCTCTTCGGGCACTTCGGCGACCGACTCGGCCGTAAGTCCATGCTGTTGCTCACGATGGGCCTGATGGGCGGCGCCAGTTTCCTCATCGGTCTGCTGCCGACGTACGAGACGATCGGCGTCTGGGCGCCCGTTCTGCTGATCGCCCTGCGCGTCCTCCAGGGCATCGCGATCGGCGGCGAGTGGGGCGGCGCGACGCTCATGGTCGTCGAGCACGCCGGGGAGCGGCGCCGTGGGCTGTGGTCCAGCTTCACGCAGATGGGAGCCCCGCTCGGCTCGCTCATCTCCGCCGCCGTGGTCGCCTTCGTCTCGACGCTGCCCAAGGACCAGTTCACGGCCTGGGGCTGGCGGGTGCCGTTCCTGCTGAGTGTGGTGCTGCTCGGCGTCGGGTTGTTCGTGCGGCTGAAGGTGGTCGAGAGTCCGCTGTTCGCCGAGGTGAAGAAGGACCGTGCGGAGGCGCGGCTGCCGATCCTCGATGTGCTGCGGCGTCCCCGTCCCGTGCTGCTGGCCTGCGGTGTCGGCATCGGCGCGTTCACCGCCCAGTCCCTGCTGACCAGTTACCTCATCGCGTACGCCACCGGCATCGGATACGCCCGCCCGCAGGTGCTGACCGCGCTCACGGTCTCCGCCGCCGTCGCCCTGGTCGTGCTGCCGTGCGCCTCCGCGCTCTCCGACCGGGTCGGCCGCCGCCCGGTCGTCCTCGCCGGAGCCGTCCTGTCGGCCGCCATCGCCTTCCCCGTCCTGGCGCTGGTCGACTCCAAGTCGCCGGGCGCGCTGATCCTCGCCGTCGTCCTCGGCCACGGCATCGCCCAGTCCCTGATGTACGGCCCGCTGGGCGCCCTGTTCAGCGAGATGTTCGGCACCCGGGTCCGCTACACCGGCGCCTCCCTCGGCTACCAGGGCGCCACCCTGGTCGGCGCCGGCTTCTCCCCCATGATCGCGGGCAGCCTGGTCGCCGGCAGCGGCAACAGCACGCCCGTCGCGCTGCTGCTGTGCGGCGGCTCGCTCATCACCGCGGTGACGGTCTGGTTCGTCCGCGAGACCAGCCGTACGTCCCTCTCCGGCCCCACCGCCGGACTCCCCGCCACCCCCCACACGGAGGAGATCACCGCATGACGACCGGGACCCGCGCCCGCACCTCCCTGGCGGCAGCCCTCCTGCTCGCCGTCACCGCGCTCCCCACATCGGCCGTCGCCGCCACCCCCGACACCACCCACGTCGACGGCCGACTCCCCTCGGGCGCCACGTACATGATGGATGTGCCCGCCCACTGGAACGGCACGGTCCTGCTGTTCAGCCACGGCTATACGAGCGGCCCGGCCAACCCCGCCCAGGACGCCCCGGACGACGCCACGAAGGCCCTGCTCCTGCAGCGGGGCTACGCCCTGATCGGGTCCTCGTACGCCACCACCGGCTGGGCGGTGACGGACGCGGTACCCGACCAGCTCGCCACCCTGACCGCCTTCACCGAACGCTTCGGTGCGGCCTCCCGCACCATCGCCTGGGGGCGGTCGTACGGCGGACTCGTCACCACCGCGATCGCCGAGCGCCACCCGGAGCGGATCGACGGTTCGATCTCGCTGTGCGGTCTGGTCCACGGCGGTGTCGCCAACTGGAACAACACCCTCGACCCCGTCTTCGCCCTCAAGACGCTCCTCGCGCCGGACTCCGACGTCCCGCTGGTGGACATCCCCGACCAGGCGGCGGCGAACGACGCGGCGAACGCCCTCACCTCCGTCGTCGACTCGGCGCAGACGTCGGCCGAGGGGCGGGCCCGTATCGCCCTCGCCGCCGCCCTGCACAACATCCCGGTCTGGAACCAGCCCACACAGACCCGGCCGGCCGCGAC
Source organism: Streptomyces sp. (assembly GCA_013362785.1). Classification (GTDB taxonomy): domain Bacteria; phylum Actinomycetota; class Actinomycetes; order Streptomycetales; family Streptomycetaceae; genus Streptomyces. The sequence continues at coordinate 99,084 of JABFVM010000035.1, forward strand.
CGACTGGGACGGCCAGCAGGCCAACCAGTACGAGGCCGTCAAGGGCCTGCTGAAGATCGCCGCCTTCAACCGGCGGCAGGAGTCCGAGGCCCGGGCGGGCGGCAACATGTCCTGGAACACCGGCGTCGACTACGCGAGGCTGCTCGGGCGGTCGTCGGTCCGCAAGGAGGTGACCGAGCTGTACCGGAAGGCCGGGCTGTCCCTGCGCGCCGACCTCGCCGCCCTCAACCGGGCCCCGCGCATCAGCGCCGACCCGGGCGCCGTCGCGTGGATGGCCCGCACCAGCGCCTTCACGGGCAGGCTGGCCAAGCCGCAGCTCTCCGTCCACACCATCGGCGACGCGCTCGTCCCCGTGCAGACGGAGAGCGCCCTGCAGCGGGCCGTCAACGCCGCGGGGGCGGCGTCCCGGCTGCGGCAGGCGTACACCGACAACGCGGGCCACTGCACCTTCAGCCCCGCCGAGCAGCTCGCCGCCCTGCACACGCTGGAGGACCGCCTCAGCACGGGCGAGTGGTCCGGTACCGACCCGGCGGCCCTCAACTCCCGTGCCACGAAGGCGGATCCGAGCAGTCCGGCCCGCTACGTGCCGTACCGACCCACCCCGTACCTGCGCCCGTACGACCTTGCCCACCCCGCCGACGGCCGGTGACGTGGGACGACCGCCCGCCGCGCCGTCGGTGGGCGGTCGTACCCTTGCCACCGTGGTGGACGACGACATCCTGGACGGCCAGGACACATCGGAGGGCCCTCAGCAGCGCCCCCAGTCACTCATGCTCGCCTTCTTCGGCAACCACGTCCTGGAGGAGGGAGACCTGTGCGTCTACTCGGGCAGCATCATCGAGGTGCTCGGCCGCGTCGGGATCGGTGAGCAGGCCGTACGCTCCACGCTCACCCGCATGGTCAACCGCGGCCTGCTGCGGCGCCAGCGCGAGGGCCGCAAGATGTTCTTCGGCCTCACCCCGCAGGCGACGCGTGTCCTCCAGGACGGCCGCGCCCGGGTCTGGCAGCAGGGCGCGGTCAACGACGACTGGGACGGCTCCTGGACCCTGCTCGGCTTCTCCCTCCCCGAGTCCTGGAAACGCCAGCGCCACGACCTGCGCTCCCGGCTCGGCTGGTCCGGATTCGGCGCCCTGTACAGCGGGCTGTGGATCGCCCCTGGCAACGTCGACGTCGCGGGCGTCGTCTCCGAACTCGGACTCGCCGACCACGTCAAGATCTTCCACGCCCAGGCGGACCAGGCCACCGACATCGAGCTGATGATCCGCGACACCTGGGACCTGGAGAGCATCGCCGCCCGCTACGTCACCTTCGACAAACGCTGGACGGCCCATCTGGACGCCGGAGCCGGGGACGACCCGATCGGCACCCGGCTGCGGCTGGTCAGCGAATGGCTCTCCACCATCCGCACGGACCCCCGACTCCCCGCCCGGCACCTGCCACCCGAGTGGCCGGCCCGCCCCGCCCAGGAAACCTTCCGCCGCGTCGCCGAACACACCGCACGCCCCGCGCAACTGATGGCCCAGGACCTGCTGGAGACCACGGGCCTGCGCCAGGGTCGTAGGTAGGCCCATGCGTCGAGCAGGGTGCGGTGGAAGCGTTCGATGCTCCTGTGTTCGCACGCCGGTCGGCCTGGACGACGACTTCTTCGAGCTGGGCGGCAACTCCCTGTTCGCCGTCCGCATCGGCGCCGCCCTGCGCGCACGCGGTCTGCCGTCGCTACGACTGCGGGAGCTGTACCGCCACCCGACCATCCGCGCGACCGTCAGGAGCCTCGCCCCGTCGGACGGGTGAAGCCGCCGGGGCGGCGCTCCGGACGGCGGCGCTCACGAGGTGGGCGCGGTGGGCGCGCCTCCCTTGTCGCTCGGCGAGAGGTGCTCGAACGTCTCGCCGGTCGCGGTGATGGTGCGGGTGACGTCCCGGCCGCCGTAGACCCAGTAGATCCGCATGACGCCCTCACCCCGGTTGAAGAACCGGTGCGGGAGGCCGGCCGGGACCCAGGTGGCCTGGCCGGCCTCCAGGTCGAAGAACTCGCCGTCGATCTCGGCGGCCGCCTCGCCTTCGAGGACGAGCACCGACTCCTCGACGTTGTGGCTGTGCAGGGGCAGGCCGGTGCCGGGCTGGAAGACGGTCTGGCCGGTGGTGATGACCGCCTTCTCGGAGTTCCACCTGCCGACATAGGGGATGGTCGCCACTCCGCCGCCGCGGTCGAAGCTTTCGACCTCGTCGGGGTGGATCAGCAGACTGGGCTCGGCGGGGCGCTGGGGGCACATGGCGGCGGCTCCGTTCAGGGGTACGGGAGTTCAGGAGTGGTGGAACAGGCGGCGCGAGAGCGTGTTGACCTGGCTGCCGGGGACGACGTACTTCTCCGCCGCCGCACGCCAGACCTTGAAGTGGGGTGCGGCGCGATGGGCCTCGACGGCGGCCTCGTCGTCGTAGATCTCATGGAAGACGAAGTGGTGGTCGTCGGCCAGGTCGCACACGACGTCGAAGTAGCGGCAGCCGGGCTCGTCGGTGAAGGACCGCTCGGCGTTCTCCCCGATGGCGGCGAGGAATTCGTCGCGGCGGCCGGGGACGACCTGGAGGGACACGGTCAGGGCGATCATGCGGGCAGCTCCTGGGAGTTGACGGGCTTCAGCAGGGGTACGGCGGTGGCGTCGGCGATGTGGGTGAGCGAGGTCCAGGTGTCGTCGGCGAGCGTGATGCCCTCGGTGCGCAGGCGTTGCGCGGTACGGGCCTCGGGCTCGCCGGGGACGAAGACCTCCGCCGTGCCGGGGGCGGTCGGCACGGACTTGGTCTCCTCGATCAGGGCCTCCATCCGCGTCTCGAACTCGGCCGGTTCGGTCATCGCCGCGATGTCGACGCAGATCAGCAGATGCCCGACGCCACTGCGCCCGGTGGGCCGGTACGGGCCGACGACGGACGAGCCGAAGGCGCTGCCGGTCAGCACGCCCGCCAGCACGTCGAACATGAAGGACATGGCGTAGCCCTTGTGGCCGGCCATCGGCAGGATCAGGCCCTCGATCGCGCGGGCCGGGTCGGTGGTCGGCACGCCGTCCGCGTCGGCCGCCCAGCCTTCGGGGATCGGCTCGCCCCGCTCCTTGGCGTGATGGATCTTGCCGCGCGCGACGGCGGTGTTGGCGATGTCCATCACGACCGTGCCGTAGCGGCCGCCCGGTGCGGCGATCGACCACGGGTTGGTGCCGATCCGCTTCTCCCGGCCGCCCCAAGGGGCCATCGCCGGGCTGGCGTTGGTGGCCAGCAGCGCCACACAGCCCTGCTCGGCGGCTCTGCGGGTGAAGTACGCGGCCGTCCCGAAGTGGCCCGAGTTGCGGACGGCGACCGCGCTGATCCCGTGCCGGTGCGCACGCTCCACGCCCTGGGCCACCGCGTGCCCGGTGAGTACCTGGCCGAGGCCGTCATGGCCGTCCACGACGAGGACGGAGCCGTTGTCGCTGACGGTGCTCGGGGTGGCGACGGCGGCCGTCGCACCGCTCGCCAGCCGGTCGAGGTACCAGGGCAGACGCAGCATCCCGTGCGACGGGTGCCCCCACAGCTCGGCGGTCACCAGCGTGTCCGCCAGCAGCCGCGCGTCCTCGGCGGGCACACCGTGCGCCTCGGTCGTGGCGGCGGCGAACCCGAGCAGGTCGGCGGCGCCGACGGTGTACGGCATGGGGCTCCTCGCGTCGGAAGTGTCGGTGCTGAATCGACTTTGCTGTATCCAGCTCTGTATACAGCAATCCACTGTGAAGTGGCCATGGCCGGGGAACAGGCCCTCAGCCGGCGATGTCCACCTGAACATCGGCGCCGTCCGCGCCGGCCACGAGATCCTGGCCGGTCAGGCTGTCGATCAGTGCCTGATGGGTCTGTGCCAGATGGTGCCGGCAGGCCGCCTCGGCCGCCTGGGCGTCCCCCCGGGCGACCGCCGTCAGCATCGCGCGGTGCTCCTCCAGCGAGGTGAGCATGCGGCGCGAGCCGCTGTGCGAGAGGTGCCGCAGCCGTACGGTCTGGCTGCGCAGGTCGCGGATCGTGCGGGCGAGATAGGGATTGCGGCAGGCGGCGATGACGGCCTGGTCGAAGCCCTCGGCGATCTCGTAGAAGTCCTGGTACGACCGCGTCCGGTCGGCGGCGTCCAGTGCACGGAAGGAGTCGTCGAACTCCCCCAGCCGCTCCAGCAGTTCACGGAACGGCACCGCAACCCGCTCGTCGACCGCCCCCGCCCGCGCGACCGACGCGACGGCTTCCGGCTCCAGCAGCATCCGGAACTCGAACAGCGCCCGCACACCGCCGAGCGAGATCGCGGCCACCCGGGCGATCTCGCCGGGCACGACGTCGACGAGACCGTCCCGGGCCAGCCGTCGGATGGCCTCGCGCACCGGCGTCCGCGAGGCGCCCAGCTCCTCACCCAGCTGGACCTCGCTCAGCTTGGCCCCGGGGCGCAGCCGCAGCGACTCGATGTCGCCCCTCAACCGCTCGTAGACGGCTTCGCTCTTACCAATCACCCGGGCCATGAATCTCCTGTCCACCCACCGCATACGAACAGCCGCGGCACACACCGCTGTATACAGCCTACCGGGCCGGACACAGCCGGGGTCGGCACTCGGGTCAGTACTCCGTCCGACCGGCTCAGCGCTCCGCCCGGTTCAGTTCCTCGTCGAGGGCGAGGGCGGCCCCGATCAGCGCCAGGTGGGTGAACGCCTGCGGGAAGTTGCCGAGCTGGTCGCCGGTGGGGCCGACCTCTTCGGCGAAGAGGCCCACGTGATTGGCGTACGTCAGCATCTTGTCGAAGGCGTAGCGGGCCAGGTCGACGCGCCCGGAGCGGGCGAGGGCGTCCACGTACAGGAAGCTGCACAGCGAGAACGTGCCCTCGCTGCCGCGCAGGCCGTCGGGCGAGGCGGCGGGGTCGTAGCGGTACACGAGGCTGTCGGCGACCAGTTCCTCCTCCATGGCGTCGAGGGTGGAGAGCCAGCGCGGATCCCGCGGGGCGACGAAACCGACCGCGGGCATCAGCAGCAGCGAGGCGTCCAGGACCTCGCTGCCGTAGTGCTGGACGAACGCCTTGCGCCGGTCGCTCCAGCCGCGGCTCATCACCTGGTGCAGCACGGTGTCGCGGGCGGTGGTCCAGCCGGCCAGGTCGGCGGGGCGGGCGTAGTCCTGGGCGAGGCGGATGCCGCGTTCGAACGCCGCCCAGCACATCAGGCGACTGAAGGTGAAGTCCTGCCTGCCGCCGCGGGTCTCCCAGATGCCCTCGTCGGGGCGGTCCCAGTGCCGGGTCAGCCAGTCGAGGACGCCGGCGATGTCCAGCCAGCCGTCGTAACCGGCCATCTGGACCAGGTCGTCGGTGCTGGTGAGGGCGTGCACCGCCTCGCCGTAGATGTCGAGCTGGAGTTGGTCGGCGGCGCCGTTGCCGATGCGGACGGGGGCCGAGCCCCGGTAGCCCTCCAGGTGGTCGAGGGTCTCCTCGGCGAGGTGGGGGTCGCCGTCGATCCGGTACATGATCTGCAGGGGTTCGCCGGTGACCGTGCCGCCGGTCCTCAGACGTTCGCCGAGCCACCGGCGGAAGGCGTACGCCTCGTCGACGAAGCCGAGGCCGAGCAGGGCCTGCATCGACAGGGAGGCGTCGCGCACCCAGGTGTAGCGGTAGTCCCAGTTGCGCTCGCCGCCGACCTGTTCGGGCAGGGCGGTCGTCACGGCGGCGACGGGGGCGCCCGTGGGGGCGTAGGTGAGGAGTTTGAGGGTGATCGCGGCACGGTTGACGATGTCCTGCCAGCGGCCCCCGTAGCGGCTGCGGCGGAGCCACCGGTACCAGAACCCACGGGTCTCGTCGAAGTCCGACCGCAGGCTCTCGGGCGTCGGCGGCGCGGGCGCCTCGGCTCCCGCCGCACACACGGTCAGAACGGCGGCCGCCCGCTGGCCGTGCCCGAGCTCCACGACCGCCGCCACGTCCGAACCGTCCCGTTCCAGCGCGACCAGCCCCACGGTCCGCAGGAACGCGTCGGTGCCGGGACCGGCGAAGTGCGCGGTGTCCGGGCGCAGTTCGAGGCGGTGGCCGGCGCGGCCGTAGTCGAAACGGGGACGGCAGGCGAGGCTGAACCGGACCCGCCCCCGGGTCACCCGCATGATCCGCACCAGCCGATGCCGGTCGGTCGCGGTCTCCGGCCGCTCCACCGGCATGAAGTCGACCACCTCGCCGACCCCTTCCGGGGTGAGGAAGCGGGTGATGAGGACGGCCGTGTCGGCCAGGTACAGCTGACGTGTGGTGACGTCCTCCCCCTCGACCGAGATGACGAAGTGACCGCCCCGGTCGTGGTCCAGCAGCGCGGCGAAGAGGCTGGGCGAGTCGAACCGCGGAGCGCAGAACCAGTCGACCACGCCCTCGGACGAGATGAGCGCCGCTGTCTGGAGGTCTCCGACCAGGCCGTGATCCCCGATGGGTGGATAGCGCCGCATGGTGATCCTCCCGGCCTCCCGGCCTCCCGGCCTCCCGGCCTCCCATCCCCTCGACTCCCCTCGACCGTCCTCTTCCATCCCTTCGACCGTCCTCTTCCGACACTCCTGTCGGGACGGGGGCTACGCCACAGGGGTTACGCCACACGCGTGAACGCGGAGCGGCGAGTCCGTCCCGCGTCCGACGCGAGGGCCAGGGCATGTCCGGCGTACTCCCCAGGGGCTACGGCCGCTCCTCCGTACTCCCGGAGGGCTCGGCCCTGAAGGCGTCCACATGCTCCGCGGCCCACTGGGCGAAGGTGCGCGCAGGGCGGCCGGTCACCTTTTCGACGGTGTCGACAACCGTGCGGCCCACCTCGGGAGTGTTCCCGTAGGCCTCCAGCAGGAAGCCGATCACGTCCTCCGGCCGGCCCGCCGCCCGCCATTGCGCGACGGCCTGCTCCTCGGTCAGCTCGACGAGGGCGATGTTCCGGCCGCGGGCGGCGGCGATCGTCGCGACCTTGTCGCCGACGGTCAGCAGCTCGGGGCCGGTGATCACGTACTCCTGCCGCCCGTGGCCCTCCTCGGTGAGCGCCACGGCGGCGACGGCCCCGATGTCGGCCTCGTGAACCATGGCGCTCAGCCGGGAGACGAACGGCTCGCGGACCTGGTCCGCGCCCATGACCCCGTCCCCCCACTCCAGGGCGTTGGCCATGAACTCCACCGGCATGAGTACGGTCCACTCCACACCGTCGTCGGCGCGCACGGCATCCTCCAGCAGGCTCGGCCCGCCGCCGTGCAGCACGGTGACCCGGCGTACGCCGGCCGCCCGGGCCAGCTCCAGGATGCGAGGGCCGGTCTCCAGCGGGGCGAAGTAGGGCCCGCCGAAGGTGATCAGGTGGAGTCCGGTGATGCCCTCCAGGGCCGGGCCCAGGCTGTCGGGTTCGGTCAGGTCGCCCTGGACGACCTCGACTCCGGCCGGGAAGGCGGCCCTCCTCGGATCCCGGGTGAGGGCACGGACGGCGTGCCCGCGGTCGAGCAGTTCGGCGACGACCTGGCGGCCGACGGTGCCGGTCGCGCCGGTGACAAGAATCTTCTGCGACTGAGTCATGGAACGACCGTAGGAGGCCTTGCGGTCAGGTTCTGTCCGCAAGTCTGTCCGCGAGTCCGGGATCCCGGCATTTGGCGAGCAGTTGGAGCCCGGCGACGATCCGGTGGATGCCGTAGAGCCCCGGTGCCCAGGTCACGAAGTGCGCCCCCATGCCGTGGACTTGCCCGAAGGTGACGACAATGACGAGCAGTCCCCCGATGAGCCAGGCCGCGCCGAACTCGACGGAGCGCTTGCCTCGCGTCTGCCGGGCCGCCCGTTGCTCCGGCGAGACGCTGTCGTTCGTCGGGCGCAAACTCCCGTACGGGCGTGTGCCGTTGTCGGCCAACTCGGTCCCTGAGTCGATGCAGATACCCCGTCGTACGACCGTCGGCCGCCCGGCCGGTCCCCCGCGCCGTCCGGCCGGCCGACGGTCGTACGAGGGGAGACGCTATCGGCCGGTGGCCGACGTGGTCTTGGACGAATTTGCACTCGCCGAGAGAGCGAGCGCCCCTTCCACCCGGCGAGCGGCCATCATCTGGCCGGGTGTGGTGCCGGCTATCGCCCGGAACTCGCGGTTGAGGTGCGCCTGGTCGTAGAAGCCGCAGGCTGTGGAGATCTCGGTCAGACTCGTGGCCCCTCGGCCGAGCAGCGCGACGGCGTGCCGGAAACGCAGCACGCGAGCCGACGCCTTGGGGGTCAGCCCGATCTGCTGGGTGAACCGCCGGATCAAGTAGCCCTGGCTCCATCCCACTTCGGCGGCGATGCGGGCGATCGGGATCCCTCCCGCGCTGCCGGACAGCAGCCGCCAGGCGTGGCCGACCTCGGGCGAGGGTTCCGGGCCGTGCCCGAGCCGGGCGAGCAGCGCCGCGTCCAGCAGGTCGAAGCGGGCCGCCCAGTCCCGGGTGTCCGCCAGCCGTTCCACCAGCGTCCCGGCGTCGGGCCCCAGCACGTACCGGACCTCGACGGCCAGGTTCGTCAGCTCGCTCATCGGCATGCCGAACAACCGGTAGGCGCCCAGTGGCGTGAACTCGACCCGGATCGCCTCCTGGCCGCCGGGATGCACACAGATCGCGGGCCGGTCCTCCAGCCCCACCACCAGCGACCCGATCCTCCCGCTGTCCCCGTCCGGTAAGCCCAGCCGCCGGACCTGGGAAAACGGCTCCGCGAGGCTGATCACCAGGGTCGCGTACCCGGTCGGCACCAGCCGCGCCTCGTACGGCGAGGTCACCGCTTCCCAGTAGCCGACGTAGCTGCGCAGAAACGGTCGTAGCCCCGGATGCCAGGGCCGTGTGACCCGCCACAGACCACCTAGCCGCCTGATGTCGACCGCACCGACGGCCGCCGGACCGCCCCGTGCACCATGAACCACCAGAGGCTCACCTCACCCCTTTGGGACCGCCCCGAGCAGATTGCTTCACTTTATCCATGCCGTGGCACTCATCTCACGGGAAAGAAAGTGGAAGTTGACGGGTGAACGGGTGCGATCCGAAGGGCCGTCCGGGCATGCGCCCTGAGGCGCTGGCCGGTCATGCGTCCCGAGGCGCCGGCCGGTCACGCGTCCCGAGGCGCCGGCCGGTCACGCGTCCCGAGGCGCCGGCCGGTCACGCGTCCCGAGGCGCTGGCCGGTCATGCGTCCCGGGGAGCCGATACAGCCCTCGCTGCCCGATTTGAGACCATGGCCCGGTGGACGGTGATCCGGCTCTCGGCGATGCCGAGCCGATGGACGCGACGGACGCGATGCATGCCATGCATGCGATGGCCGCGATGGATGCGCTCGACGTGGCGCCGACGGCCCGGACGGCGGTGGCATGGCTGCCTCCACGCGAGCTCTGGCCGGTCATCCAGGACATCCGCTGGGAGCACGATCCTCAGGTACGGCGATGGCCACCGCATGTGAACCTGCTGTTCGGCTTCGTGCCGGAAGAGGACTTCGCGCGGGCCGTGCCGCTGCTCTCGGCGGTCGCGGCGCGGAACCCGGCGTTCACGGCACGTCTGGCCGGGGTGCGGTACTTCCGGCACCGGCACTACGCGACGGTCTGGCTCGATCCGGCAGCGGCGGACCCGGCACCCTGGGCCCGCCTCCAGCGCGAGTTGCGGCTGCGGTTCCCCCTCTGTCGCGGGCGCGGCGGCCGCTTCACCCCGCATCTGTCCCTCGGCCGCACCCAGGACCCGATGGACCTGGCCACCGAGTGCGCCGCCCGGCTGGGCACACTGTCGGCGGCGGTCGAGGAGGTCGTACTGCTCTCCCGGCGCGGCAAGGAGGACCCCATGCGCCCCCGCGCCATGATCACCCTGGGCACGGGCGAGGTCCGCCACACGCAAGCACCGACCACCTGAATCGACGATCCCGCAGCCGCACGAGCCGACGGCACCGGCGACGGCCGGATGACCTCGGCGGCCAGACGGCGAGTGTCGACCAACCCCGCACGGCCAGCCGACGGAGGCTGGTCAACCCCGCGCAGTCAGCCGACGGAGGCCGGCTAACCCCCGCAGTCAACCGACGGAGGCCGGTCAACCCCCCGCAGTGAACCGACGGATGCCGGTCAACCCCCCGCGGTCACGGCCTTGAGCTGCGTCAACACCTCCCGCGTCACCTGCGACAGCGTGCGCTGCTCCGCCTCCGCGATCCACCTCTCGAAGCCGACCTTGAAGACGGCGACCCCGGCCTCCGCGGTGAGACTCGCGGCCGGTTCCGTGACGGCGCGTCGGCGCAGGGCGTCGGCGAGCGCGGCCGACAGCGAGGCGAGCTTGATCAGCTCGCGCTCCTGGAGTTCCGCGTTCGCCACGATGACGGCGTGCCGCTGCCGGGAGTGTTCGCGGCGGCCGTCGAACACCTCGGAGACCGATTCCAGCCCCGCCGCGACCGCGTCCATCGGCGCCACCGATTCCGGAGCCTCGGCGACGGCGTTCACGAACAGGTCCTGCAACGCGCTCGATCCGCCGAACAGCACCTCGCGCTTGTCGGCGTAGTGCCGGAAGAAGGTCCGCTCGGTCAGACCGGCCCGCTTGGCGATCTCCGCCACGGTGGTCTGCTCGTAGCCGCGCTCGCTGTAGAGCTCCAATGCCGCTTCGGCCAGGCGTTCACGTGCGTTCGGCTCCCATCTGCCCATGCCCGGATCCTACGCGATGACAGTCCCTGACATCACATGCTAGCGTCGATGACAGTCACTGACATCAACAGTTTGGGGCTCTCCCATGCGCATCTTCGTGACCGGCGCGTCCGGCTGGATCGGCTCCGCACTCGTGCCCGAACTCCTCGACGCGGGGCACCAGGTCGTGGGGCTCGCGCGCTCCGACGCCTCCGCCGTCGCCCTCACCGCCGCCGGGGCGGAAGTGGTCCGCGGCACGGTCGACGACCTCGACGTCCTGGGCCGTACCGCCGCCGCCTCGGACGGGGTGGTCCACCTCGCCTTCAAGCACGACCTCGCCTTCACCGGCGACTACCAGGGCGCCGCCGCGGCCGACCGTCGCGTGGTCGACACCCTCGGCGACGCGCTGGCCGACACCGACCGCCCGCTCGTCATCGCCTCGGGCGTGGCCGGTCTGAAGCCGGGGCACGTGGCGACCGAGCGGGACATGCCCAGGGTCGACGGTTCACCTACGTCCATCCGCTCGGCCACCGCCATGGCGGCCCTCGCGCTCGCCTCGCGTGGCGTGCGCTCGTCGGTGGTGCGACTCGCGCCGACCTGCCACGGCGAGGGAGACAACGGGTTCATGGCGACCCTGGTCGCCATCGCCCGCGCCAAGGGCGTCTCCGGCTACATCGGCGACGGCACCAACCGCTGGCCGGCCGCCCATCGCCTCGACGCCGCACGGCTGTTCCGCCTGGCGGTGGAGAAGGCCCCGGCGGGGACGGTGCTGCACGGCGCCGCGGAGGAAGGCGTCCCCATCCGCGACGTCGCCGAGGTGATAGGCCGTCACCTCGATGTGCCGGTCACCTCCGTGGCCCCCGACGCCGCGGCGGAACACTTCACCTGGCTCGCCGGCTTCCTCGGACTCGACACCCCGGTGTCGAGCACCCTGACCCGCGAATTGCTCGACTGGCAGCCGACCCACCCCGGTCTCCTCGAAGACCTCGACAAGGGCCACTACTTCCACACCTCTCCCACCACCCGCTGACCAACGGCGCCCCTGTCCCGTCCTGGGGAACCGTCGAAATGCGGCTACCGAGGTGACGGAATGGGCGGTGGCTCTAATCACGATTTGGGCCAGAGCCCGAGTAGTGAAGTCAGTTCTTCACGGGTTTGGGAGGCACCCAGATCCACGGTCGGGCGATGTTCATGAGTTTTGACGGCACTGGGTACTTGCCGGGACGGCATCGGGGTGTTCCTCGTCATAGCCCCTGGTCACCCGGCCATCGGTCAGCCGGCCACCATGCTGCGAGTCTGGCCATCCCTAGCGCCGCCTACTCCAGATGACCGCGCCCAAGCAGGTGGCAGGGAAGGGGGACCTGGCGTGGTCGTTGCACTCCGCCCCGCTTCCCCGTGCATTCTCTGGGCTCAAGGAGGCCGCCATGACCGACCATCCCAACATCGCCGTGTTCAGGCGCGCCATGAACGCTTTCTCGGCAGGCGACATGGACGCCCTGGCCGAGGTGTTCCACCCCGACGTGCGGTGGCACCTCCCCGGCCAATCCCCGCTGGCCGGCGACTTCCAGGGGCGCGACGCCACCTTCGCCACATTCGAACTCGACTTCCGACTGTCCGGCGGCACCTACCGCCCGGAACTCCACGACGTGCTCGCCAATGACGCGCACACCGTCGCCCTGCTGCACGCCACGGCGTCCCGTGACGGAATGGAGCTCGACATGGACTACGCCATCGTGTTCCACATCAGCGACGGAAGGATCACCGAGGGCTGGGAGCTGTGGGCCGACCAAAGGGCGTTCGACGCGTTCTGGTCGTAGCCTCCCGTCTCACGTGCGGCCACCTCACCCAGTGGGCCTCCGGCCCGCATCCTTACCGCGCTGGCGCGTGCCGGCTGGGCATCCCACGTCAGCGACAGTCGATGCCGTCGGCCGGCCCCGGACTCGCCCCCACAATGGTCCTGGCGGACCGCGCGTACTCATCCCGCGCGATCCGCGGCCACCTGCGCCGCCGGCAGATCCGCGTGGTCATCCCGCAGCCATCGGACCAAGTAGGGCACCGTCTGCGGGGGGCCGCCGAGGTGGCCGTCCGCCCGGCTTCGATGCCGATGCCTACAAGCAGCGCAACACCGTCGAACGGTGCATCAACCGCCTCAAACAGTGGCGCGGCCTGGCCACACGATGCGACAAACTCGCCATCGCCTACCAGGCCGCACTCCACCTTGCCGCCATCCTCATCCGGGCACGACGCTAACCAAAGAGACAGAACCTGAGGTCGGTGGCATGAGGCCAGCGTCTTCGAGACGCTGCACGGCATCCTGCTCGCCGAGTTGCACGCGGCCGACGCCCTGGACCGGACCCGGGCCTGCGTGGATGCCTCCCACATCCTCGCGAAAAAAGGGGGCGAGGCGACCGGCCCGTCACCGGTCGACCGCGCAAAGGCGGGCAGTGAACACCATCTGATCTGCGACGGGAAGAACACCCCGTTCAAGGTCATCACCACCGCCGCCAACGGACCGCCTTCCGGCCTCGCGTAAAAGAAGAGCTGCTCGCCCGGCGGCATCTTGAAGCGGTCGAGAGATCCGTTCAGCCGATGGTGAAGCGCTGGTTCTGGGCGCCTCGGTCGCAGCGGGCAGTGCGGTAGTAGCCGTCGTCCTGCTGGTAGAGGCAGCGGCCCGTGCCGACGCTTTGGAGCATGATGGCGCTGCGGGCGGCGGGCTGGACGGTGCGCCACTTCTGGTATGAGCCGCCGTTACAGCGCAGGGGGTAGACGTCGCCCCGGTCATTGCTGTCGAGGCAGCGGCCCCAGAAGTTGTTCTTAAGAGTGGTGTTGGTGTTGAGGCGGCCGTTCCACTGCCACAGGAGGCTGCCGCGTCCGGTGGTGCAGCGGTCGCCCTTGAGGCCGGTTTCGTCGGTCTCGCGCAGGCAGTCACCGTAGCGGTAGTTCGCGAAGCGGCTGGTGGCGGTGGCAGCCGAGGCGGGTGTGGGGGTGAGGAGGGGGAGGGCGAGGCCGGCTGCGGCGATGAGGGCGGCGAAGGCTTTCCGGGTCGGGCGGCGCACTGGGCGTCTCCTTGCAGTGGTTTTCAGAGGTACCTCGACAGGATCCCCGAACACCACCGCCTACGCCTGAAAAATGGAGAGAACCCCCGGATCGAGCTGAACTCGCCCTGGCGGGAACTCCCCGAGGAGCTCGGCTCGTTCCAGACGGCCCACAAGCGGCTGATCAGGTGGGCCGTCGACGGCACTTGGGAGAAGATCTTCGCCGCCGTCCTCGCCGCAGCGGATGCCGTCGACGACATCGGCTGGACCGTAGTGATCACTAATCGGACAGACACATCCGATCAACTGACCAACCCATCAAAGAGACAAGCTCTAGGCGTGTTCACGCGCTGAGATCTGCGATCCTCCTCGTGACCTCTGGAAACGACGGCAGGAAGGACGCGGGGATGAGTGGCAGCGGGGGCGGGGCGCCGTGGAATCCGTACGGCGGAGGACAACCGCCGGGACCGGGTTCGCCACCCGTGCCGCCGGCGGGCCCCTGGCCGCCGGCTCCGGCGCGCCCGCTGACCTTCGGACGTCTCTTCAATCCGATCGCTGTGGGGCGTGCGGTGTTCACGCCGTCCCGTCCGGACCGTGTGGACGACCCGGTGGTGAAGAAGGTGCAGGTCTTTCGGACGGTCGTCGGCTTGGTCGCTGTCACGTGGATGCTGTTGTCCTACGGGCTGGCGGCAGACGCCGACGCCGTGATGAACGACCGCTTCGGCCAGATCCGCACCACGCTCATCGTGCTGGCGATGACGTTCCCGGTCGCCGTCGCCGCCTTCATCGCGGCGGCCCGCCCACCCAACCGGCGCCTGTTCTTGCGCCGCGCGGTCAAGCCCGCCGGGGCGCTGCTCGCGCTGGTCGTCACGCTCGCTGTGCCACGACTGATCACGGGGCTGGGTTACGTGACCGAGGACACCAACTGGACGGCGTCGGCATGGCGGGTGGTGCTGCTGTTCGCCTTGGGCGCCTTCTGTCTGTGGCTCGCCCCCTTTGGTTTCTACGGCATCGCACAGTCCCTCGTGCACGTCTTCCGGACAGCAGACGTCCACGAGACGGTTCCACCGCTGCTCGCGACGCTGCTCGTTTGGGAACTCGCCCTCTTCGACGTATTCCGGGGCGCCTACGACGGTGTGCCGTTCGGGGTGCGGGTGGCCTTCACTCTGGGAGCCCCGCTGACCGTCACCGCCGTGGCGATGTGGGAGCTGCGGCGGCTGCGTACGCGGCACGGCATCACCCTGCGTGCAGCGCTGCTTCGCTGAACCGTCGCGCCGGAGGTTGCCCTTTGGATCTGCTGCTCCCGGCCGCCGTCCAACCCGTACCGGTGCGGTATCGGCCGCGCTCATGCGGTCCGCTGCCGCAATGCCCTGACCCGCGTACTCCCGCCTCCGGGTGGTCATCCCGGTCTGGGACTGCACCCTGGGCACGCTGGTCGCCTGCCTGGGTACCACGTTGCTCCGGATCGGCGGGGCGCCGACCTACGTGCTGACCGACAACGCGCAAACGGACACCGTCGAACACATCGCCGGGATCCCGGTCCGGCACCCGCAGATGGTCGCCGCCGGCCGGCACTACGGCTGCCGAGTCGTCAGTTGTGTCCCCTACGACCCGGAATCGAAGGGCGGAGCGGAGGCCACGGTCCGCATCGCGGAGGCGGACCTGGTCCCCACGGAGGCGAACCTGCTGTCCGCTTACGACTCCTTCGCCGACCTTGCCGACGCCTGCCGCATCTGGTGCGACACGGTCAACACGCGCCGGCACCGGACGACCGGACAGATACCCGCCGATCGCCTCGACATCGAACGCACCACGCTGCATGTCCTGCCGGTTGAGCCGCCGGCGCTCGCCCTGGGCGAAGAGAGGGTGGTGGGCTTGAGCCGAATCATCAGCTTCAACGCGGTGCGCTACTCGACCCCGCCTGGCTATACCGGCGCCCGGGTCTGGTGCCGGTGGTCGGCGAGGAACTGTCCATCACCGGCCGCACCAACTCCGGTTACCTGCCGGAGATCTGGCGTCACCAGCTGTCCACTCCCGGCGTCCCGCAGATCGTCGACGAGCACTACCCCGACGATCCCGACGGCCGGTCTGTCCACCAGCCCCGCCCGCAGCCGCGCTCGGAGGCGGAGATCGCGTTCGTGGGCATCGGCCCCGGAGCCGGGCGCCGGCTGAAGGAGGCCGGACCCGCCGGCGCCTCCCGCGTCGCGCCAAGATGGCCCGCGCCGTCGAGCTCGCTACCGTCCTGGGCAGCGACCGGGTCGACCAAGCCCTGGGGCTGGCGGCCACGGCCGGACGCTTCGCCGACGATGACCTGGTCTCCGTCCCCGAGCACATCGCGGCCAGCAAGCCGGGCGGGGATGTCGTGCGCGCGGACGAAGCCCACTCCGTCCGGAGCGGCACCATCGTCTGGCAGGCCCTGGGCCAGCAGGCAACGGCGGCAAGGGAGCCGACGGGCGACCGACAGCGGTCAGTCGCCGATGAACCACAGATACCGGTGCGTTCCCCGCTCGACGATCTGGCACAACTCGCGGGCCTGACCGACCCAGTCACCGCCGCACGCGGCCGGGAGCCGGTCGAGTTCCTCCAGCAGCAGCGGCACCTGCCGACGATTGAAGACCGCGTCGCCATACGGGTCCAGGGCCCGGAGCATCGGGAACCCCGCCGGGTCCAGATCCGCGAAGGCGGCGGTCCACTCCACTCCGCCCTCGGCCCGGGCCACAACGTTCCCGCGGTCACCGCGCACCGACATATTGATCACCTGCCGAGCCTATCGGCGCCCACCGCGACCGACGAAAGAATTTACGACCATGACGTTTCCCCAGGCCCCGGTGCTGCCCCCGCTCCTCCGAAGCTGGGAACCGCTCGAACGCCGGATCCCCGCCCAACTCGTGCAACTCCCGCAGCCGGTTCACGATCCGACCGGCCTTGATCTCTCCCAGACGGATCGGTGGCCGCTTCTGTCGGGGTCTCGCGGCAGCCTTCTCATTCACGGGACGCCCGACGCCCCGGAGGCCACGTTTCAGCAGGTCGGCGAATTCCGTCGGTTGGCCGTCCTTCGGTACGGGGCCGGTCGATTCGGATGGTTGCCGGTTCAGGTAAATGCGGCCCGGAGACGGGTCGCATAAGCCCGCCTTTAAGGTTCTAAAAGTAGAGATACGGGACCAAATCCAGCCGTCCCTGGGCAATTGACGGTGCGTCGGACCGCTCGTCGTCGCCGTGCCCGGACCATTCTCCTCCGCGCCCTCGCCCTTGGTGGCACCGCCTCCCGATGGGCGGGATGCGGCGCACGCCTCCCGCCCCGAGTCGAGTGTTTTCGGCCCGTGCTCAACCGAGCGGTGTCCTGCGCACCTTGTGAGGCCGGGTTGCCCGCAGCACGATCGGCCTCGCTCATACGGAAGTCCGCTCCCGGATCGAATCCACCAGAGGAGGCCCCTGTGACGACCGACCGCATCACCCTCAGCCCCGAGGCCGCCCGACAACTCGCGACGACCACCAAGACGACACCCCAGATGCGCGGCATCACCCCGCGCTATCTGCTGCGTGCCCTGCCATGGGTCGACGTCGAATCAGGCGTCTACCGCGTCAACCGGCGCCGCACCTACATCCTCGGCGACGACCGCATCGGCACCCACACCGACGAAGGGAGCCCGCGCGTCATCCCGGGGGACTTACGCGAGATCCCGTACCTGCGCGAGAGCGACGACGCGCTCCTCGGCCAGCTGGCCGACGGGTTCACCGAGGTGAGCTTCGAGCCCGGGCAGGTACTCGTCCAGGAGGGCGACACCGCCGAGCACCTGTGGGTGATCGTCCAGGGCCGGGCCGAGAAGCGCGCCGCCGGGCGGTACGGCGACGAGGCGCTGATCCAGGTCGTCGGCGACGGGCAGTACTTCGACCTGGAGGCGTGGACCAAGGGCGAGTCCATGCCGTACGCCGTCAAGGCCGTCACTCCCGGCGTCGCCCTGCGCGTCGAGCGTTCCGCGCTCGCCGGGCTCATGGAGCGCGACGAGGCGCTGCGCGGTGCGGTGGACTCGTACACGGCGGGCGGTATGCCGGCGCCCGGCACCGAGGCGCCCATCGACCTGAGCGGCGGTCATGTGGGGGAGGTCGATCTGCCGAGCACCTACGTCGACTACGAGGACGCTCCGCGCGAGTACCACATGACGCTGGCCCAGACGCGGATGATGGTCCACTCCCGTGTCGCCGACCTCTACAACGGGCCGATGGACCAGACGCGCACCCAGGCCAACCTGACCATTCAGGCCCTGCGTGAGCGGCAGGAGAACCTGATGCTCAACCACCCCGAGTCCGGGCTGTTCCACAGTGTCCCGACCGGGCAGCGCGTGCAGGCGCGTACCGGTGCTCCCACCCCCGACGACCTGGACGAACTCCTCGCGAGGGTGTGGAAGCAGCCGGCCTACTTCATCGCGCACCCGAGGGCGATCGCCGCGTTCGGGCGGGAATGTACGCGGCGGGGAGTGCCCCCGGTGACGGACAGCCGGTTCGGCAGCCCGCTGCTGACCTGGCGCGGCGTGCCGCTGCTGCCCTCCGACAAGGTGCCCTGCCCGGGCGGCTCCGGCAGCGCGGCCGGTACCACCGAGATCCTGCTGGTGCGGATCGGCGAGGCCGAGCAGGGCGTGGTGGGCCTGCGCCCCGCGGCCGTACCGGACGAGGTCGAACCCGGTCTGTCCATGCGGAACATGGGCATGGACCGGAAGGGCATCACGTCGTACCTGATGACGGCCTACTTCAACACCGCCGTGCTGGTGGACGACGCCATCGCCGTACTCCAGAACGTCGAGGTGTCCAAGTACCATGACTACGCCTGACGTCACGGCGCCGCTGACGCCGACAGCGGCGGAACAGGGGGCGGTTGCCGAGTCCGGTACGTCTCTCGCGGGCGCGGCGCCTCCTCCGGGTACGGCGGCACTTCCCGGGGCGCCCCCGGCCGTGCCTGGTCTCATACCGCCCGCACCGCCCACCTCGTCGGCTGCGGTGCCGTCCACCGATCCCTCGCCCCTGCCGAGCCAACCGGGTGGTTTCACCGCCGAGATGGTGCGGCACGACTTCCCGATCCTGCACCGGACCGTCAACGGCCACCCGCTCGTCTGGCTCGACAACGCGGCCACCACACAGAAACCGCGTCAGGTCATCGAGGCGCTCACCGCCTACTACGGCGCCGCCAACTCCAACATCCACCGCGGGGCCCACACCATGGCGCGGGAGGCCACCGAGGCGTACGAGGCCGGCCGGGCGGCCGTCGCCGACTTCCTCGGCGCACCGAGCCCGGACGGCATCGTCTTCGTACGCGGCACCACGGAAGCGATCAACCTCGTCGCACAGACGTGGGGCCGGGCCAACCTCGGGCCCGGGGACGACATCCTGGTGCCGGTCCTCGAACACCACTCGGACATCGTGCCGTGGCAGATGCTCGCCAAGCTGACCCGGGCCCGGCTCGTGCCGATCCCGCTCACACCGGACGGCGAGATCGACCAGGCCGCGTACGCCGATCTGCTGTCCTCGCGCACCCAGCTCGTCGCGATCAGCCACGCGTCGAACGTCCTCGGCACCGTCCCACCCGTGCGGGAGATGACGGCTCTCGCCCATCGCTACGGCGCCAAGGTCCTGGTCGACGGTGCTCAGGCGGTCGCTCATTTCCCCGTCGACGTAATGGACTTGGACGCCGACTTCTACGCGTTCTCGGGCCACAAGCTGTTCGCGCCGACCGGTATCGGTGCCCTGTACGCCAAGCCGGAGCTCCTGTCCGGGATGGCACCGTGGCAGGGCGGCGGCAACATGATCGAGTCCGTGGACTTCGGGCAGACCACGTTCGCGGCCGCCCCGCACAAGATGGAGGCCGGCACCGGACACATCTCCGGGGTCATCGGACTGCTGGCCGCCCTGAACTGGCTGACGTCCCTGGACCGCGAGGCCGTCACGGCATACGAGGAAGGGCTGATGTCGTATGCGCAGCAGGCCCTTGCCTCCGTGCCCGGACTTGAGCTGATCGGTTCGGCACCCGACCGGATCGCGGTACTCACGTTCACGCTCGCGGGGCAGGATCCGGCCACCGTCGCCGACTGGCTCGACCGCGACGGAATCGCCATCCGCGCCGGCCACCACTGCGCCCAACCGGCCCTCGCGCACTACGGGTTGGAGTCCGCGGCCCGGGCCTCCCTCGCCCTCTACAACACGTCCGAGGAGGTGGACCAGCTCGTCGCGTCGCTGCGCAGGCTGCAGCAGCAGAGCGGCTGACGACGGGAGCGATGCCTGAGCGGGGTCCGTTCGGCCGGATACGGCCGGGCGGACCCCTTCCGTGTCGCTGACGGTATCGGCGGGTCGTTCGCTCAGCCCGGCGCATCAACTCGCTTGATCCGTATGAGGTTTCCGGCAGTCACCGGTCGGCGTGCACGTCCCCCTGAGCCGTGAGCACGACGGGCTCGCGCTGCGGCAGGACTCCGGGCGGGATTCCGGGGAGGGATCCCGTCGGGGCCGGTTGTCCTTGACCGGCCGAGAGGCCCAGGGTGAGGCGGGTGACGATGCGGTAGCGGTCGCCGCGGTAGATGGAGTGGACGTATTCGACGGCCCGACCGTCGGTGTCGCTGGTGAGGCGCTCGAAGAGGAGTGCGGGAGACAGGTGGGGCACGCCGAGGATCTTGGCCTCGGCCTGGCTGACCACCGTGGGTTCGATCGTCTGGACGGCCTCGCTCACCTGGATTCCATGGCGGTGGCGTAGGTGGTCGTACAGGTCGCCCGCTTCCAGTTCCCGCGCGGTGAGCGCGGGCACCAGGTCCGCGGGAATGTGCAGGTGCTCGATGGCCATGGGGGCGCCGTCGACCAGCCGCAGCCGGGCCACGTAGACGATGTCGGCGGCGGGTGAGAGGTGCAGTTTGCGGCCGACCCTGGCGCCGGCGGCGATCGTGGTGAACTCCAGCAGTCGGCTGGTCCAGGCGCCGGATGCCTGGGGAACGGCCATGGCCTGCTGGTCCGACACGAGTTCCTGCGTGATCTTCTCCGGTGCCACGAACATGCCGCGACCGTGTTCACGGACGAGGAGCCCCGCAGCGACGAGCTCGTCGACGGCGGCGCGCAGGGTCGGCCGGGAGACGTGCAGGGCGGCACACAGGGACCGCTCGGAAGGGATGGCGTCACCGGGGCTGAGCGATTCGATGAGTTCAAGGATGTGATCCCGGACGCGTTCCCGTTTGAGGACCGCCCCCGACCCGCCAGCGTTCATGTCACCGCTCCCGCCCCGTAGCCCGCGAACTCACCTGACCAGACTCGCCACTTCTTACCACTGCCCGAGCACTGGTCAACCGCAGTGTAACCATCTCCGGCCTCAGCACGACACGGTCGAGCAGGCACCATGTGCTCAAGACCCAAGCAAACGCGGGGGGTTGACGCCTCAATTGGTCTATGCCACCTTCATCGACCAACAAGAGGTCACCTGACCAGTTTTCCAACTGGTCAGGTTCCTTGGCTCTTTCCTTCAAGGGGTGAACTGTGCAGCTCCGTGTGCTCGCGGGCGTTTCCGCGCTGGTGATCGCCGCAGGTCTCAGTGCCTGCGGCAGCGGTTCGGAGTCGTCCGGTGACTCCGCCGACGGCAGGACGACGATCGATGTCTGGCTGATGCGCGACAGTGTCTCGGCGCGGTTCCAGAAGGAGTTCGTCGCGGGCTTCGAGGCCGCCCACCCCGACATCGCGGTGAAGGTCCAGATCCAGGAGTGGGACGGCATCGGCGAGAAGGTCACCGCCGCGCTCGCCAGCAATGACGCCCCGGACGTCATCGAGACGGGAAACACCCAGGTCGCCCAGTTCGCGCAGAGCGGCGGGCTGCTGGACCTCAGCGACAAGGTGGGTGAGCTCGGGGGCGGCGACTGGCTCAAGGGGCTGGCCGAGCCCGGGACGTACGAGGGCAAGCAGTACGGCATCCCGTACTACGCGGCCAACCGTGTCGTGATCTACCGGACCGACCTGTTCAAGAAGGCCGGCATCGACGCCGCCGCCCTCAAGACCCGGGATCAGTGGATCGCGGCGACCAGGAAGCTCAACTCCTCCGGCACACAGGGCATCTATCTGCCGGGCCAGATGTGGTACGCGCTCGCCGGGTTCATCTGGGACGAGGGCGGCGACCTCGCCACCGGTTCCGGCAGCGACTGGAAGGGGGCGCTCGACACCCCGCAGGCGCTGCGCGGCATGGACTTCTACAAGCGGCTCCAGGCCCTCGGCAAGGGACCCAAGGACGCCGACGAGGCAGGGCCGCCGCAGGCCGAGGTCATGGCCAAGGGGCAGGTCGCGCAGATCATCTCCACGCCCGGCGGGGCCAACGTCGTCACGGAGAACAATCCCGAACTCAAGGGAAAGCTCGGCTTCTTCCCCATCCCGGGCAAGACCGACGCCCAGCCCGGTTCGGTGTTCATCGGCGGCTCCGACCTCGTCATCCCGGCGGCGTCCGGCAAGCAGGACGCCGCGTTCACCTTCGTCAAGGAGCTCACCGGTGACGCCTGGCAGCGCAAGCTCGCCGCCGCCATGAGTTACGTACCGAACAAGACGACCCTGGCCGACGCGGTCGCCGCCGATCCGGGCGCCTCCGCCATGGCCGCGGGTGCCGCCGTCGGCCGGGCGACACCCAACACCCCTGGCTGGGCCGCCGTGGAGGCGAAGAACCCGATCAAGGACTACATGACGGCCGTGCTCACCGGCGCGGACGCCCGGGCGGAGGCGGCGAAGGCGTCCGCGTCGATCACGGCCGCGATGAAGACCGGCTCCTGAGCCCTTCCCCATCCGCCTCGCACGGAAAGGAGTCGACGTCGTGACGGTCATCCGTGAAACCGGCGCGCCGCCCGCCCCGCTCGGCCGGCCGGCCCGGGGCCCCACCCGGCCGGGCAACGGCAGTGGGCGCCGACGCCTCGGCGGCGTCTGGCCCTATCTCCTGATCGCCCCCACGGTCCTGGGCACGCTGTATCTGCTCGTGTATCCCCTGGCCCGCACGGTGCTGATATCGCTCCAGGACTTCCAGCTGCGTCAACTCATCCAGGGCAACGCCCCGTTCGTGGGGCTGCGGAACTACCGGACCCTGCTGACGGACGACCGGTTCTGGCAGGTCGTACGGCGCACCTTCCTGTTCATGGCCGTCAGTGTCGTCCTGATCATGGTGCTCGCCACCCTGGTCGCCCTGATGACCGAGCGGCTGGGCCGGGTCGGGCGCACCACCGTACTCAGCGCGCTGGTGCTGGCCTGGGCGATGCCGGTCATCGCCGCCACGACGGTGTTCCAGTGGCTGTTCCACTCGGAGTTCGGCATCGTCAACTGGGGCCTGCGGCAGCTGGGATTCACCTCGTTCGAGCGTTACCCCTGGTTCGCCCACGGTCCGGCCGCCTTCACGATCCTGATCCTGCTGGTGGTCTGGCAGTCGGTGCCGTTCGCGGCCATCACCCTGTACTCGGCGCTGGTCACCGTGCCGGCGGAGCTGTACGAGTCGGCGCGCATCGACGGTGCCTCGGCGGGGCGGGTCTTCCGCTCGATCACGTTCCCGGTGATCCGGCCGATCTTCATGCTGGTGCTCTCGCTGGAGGTCATCTGGACCTTCAAGGCGTTCGTGCAGATCTGGGTGATGACCAACGGCGGCCCGGGCGACGCCACGACCACGCTGCCCGTGTACGCCGTGCAGACCGCTCTGTCGAGCCAGCGCTACGACCTCGGTTCGGCGGCCTCGATGGTCAGCGTGCTGATGATGGGCGCGGTGCTCGTCCTCTACTTCCGCCAGATGTTCCGCCAGGAGGGCGAGGCCTCATGAGTTCCGTGCACCTGCGCCTGCGCCCACGCCTGCGTCTTCGGCGTGTCCCGCTGCACATCGCCGCCGCCGTGACGGTCGCGATCTGTCTCTTCCCCGTGTACTGGATGGTCGCC
The DNA here is from genome assembly GCA_013362785.1 of Streptomyces sp. Taxonomy (GTDB): domain Bacteria; phylum Actinomycetota; class Actinomycetes; order Streptomycetales; family Streptomycetaceae; genus Streptomyces. The sequence goes on from JABFVM010000035.1 coordinate 122,627, forward strand.
ACCGCGTTCAAGCCCAACCGGGACATCCAGTCAGGCAGTCCCCAACTCCTGCCCCGCACCTGGACGTTGGACCACTTCCGGGCCGCTGTCGACGCCGACGGGTTCGGGCTGTTCTGGCGCAACAGCATTCTCGTGACGCTCGGCGCCGTCGTGCTCTCCCTGGTGGTGGCGCTGGGGTCGTCGTTCGCCGTGGCCCGGATGCGCTGGCGCGGCAGGCGGCAGTTCATGCTGATGGTGTTCATCGCGCAGATGGCGCCGTGGGAGGCGCTGATCATCCCGGTGTACATCATCTCCCGCGACACCGGCATGCTCGACCGGCTGCCCACCCTGACGCTGGTCTACTTCATGATGACGCTGCCGTTCACCATCGTGGTGCTGCGCGGGTTCATCGCCGCGATTCCGCCGGAGTTGGAGGAGGCGGCGCAGGTCGACGGCTGCACGCGCCTGAGTGCCTTCCGGCACATCGCCTTCCCGCTGCTCGCCCCCGGTCTGATGGCCACCTCGCTGTTCGGTTTCATCACCGCCTGGAACGAGTTCGCCTACGCCAACTTCCTGATCATCAAGCATCAGGACAGCCGCACCCTGCCCGTGTGGCTGTCCTCGTTCCAGAACGTCTTCGGCACGGACTGGGGCGCCACCATGGCCGCCTCGACGCTCTTCGCCCTTCCCGCGCTGGCCGTGTTCCTGCTGCTCCAGCGCCATGTGACGTCCGGTTTCGCGGCCGGCGCCGTCAAGGGCTGACCTTCCCCGCCCACGACCCTCCGGAGAGAGCCGTGCCCCTGGTGTCCTCGCTGCTGCCACGCCCCACCAAGGCCCACACCAAAGCAGGGAACTTCACGTTCGAGCCCCGCACCTGTCTGCGCATCGGCCCGGGCGCCGAATCCGCCGCGCATCTGCTGCGCACCCTGCTGGCCCCCGCGACCGGACTGCCCCTGCGCTCCGCCGCCGACGGAACCGTCGCGCTCACTCTCGACCCGGCCCTCACCGGCCTGGGCGACGAAGGCTACGGCCTGACGGTCGGCCCGAACTCCATCCTGCTGCGCGCCGCCCAGCCCACCGGTCTGCTGCACGGGGTGCAGACGATCCGCCAGCTCCTCCCCCTGCCCGCCCTTTCCACCTCGCCCCAGCCCGGTGTGCCCTGGTCACTGCCCTGCGTGGAGATCACGGACGTGCCGCGGCACCGCTGGCGCGGGGCGATGCTCGACGTGGCCCGGCACTTCCAGCCGGTGTCGTATCTGCGCCGCTACGTCGACCTGCTCGCCCTGCACAAGATCAATGTCTTTCATCTGCATCTGACCGACGATCAGGGCTGGCGGATGCCGGTCGCGGCGTACCCCAAGCTCACCGAGATCGGCGGCCACCGGGCCGAGTCCATGACCGACAGTTCGCCACACGGTGGGGCCTACACCCGCGCCGAGCTGGCCGGGCTGGTGGAGTACGCGGCCGCGCGCGGCATCACGGTGCTGCCCGAGATCGAGATGCCCGGTCATGTCCGAGCCGCGCTGGCCGCCTATCCGCACCTGGGGAACCATCCCGAACGTGCCCTGGACGTCTGGACCAGGTGGGGCGTGTGCGACACCGTCCTCGGGGTCCATGAGGAGGTCTTCGACTTCTGCCGCACGGTGCTGGAAGAGGTCATGGACGTCTTCCCCTCCCCCTACGTCCACATCGGCGGCGACGAGTGCCCCGTCACCGAATGGGAGGAGAGCCCGCAGGCCAGGGCGTGTGCCCGGGAGGCGGGGCTGAGCGGTCCCGCCTCGCTGCACGGGTGGTTCCTCGGCCGCGTCGGGGAGTTCCTGGTGCGCAACGGGCGACGCCCGGTCGGCTGGGCCGAGACCGGCACCGAACTGCCCGACGGCTTCACCGTGCTGGCCTGGCGCGACCCCGCGCACGCCCTCGCCGCCGCCGCACGCGGCCACGACGTGATCAACGCCCACCACCGCGCCACGTACTTCGACTACCCGCAGAGCGGTGGCGCCCAGGAGCCACCGGGCCAGCCGGGAGCCGTCGTCGCCCTTCGCGACGTACACGCCCACGATCCCGTCCCCTCGGGAGCGGATCCGGACACGGCCGCCCGGGTGCTGGGTGCCCAGGGCCAGCTGTGGACCGAGTACGCAGCGACACCGGCCCGCCTGGAGTACCTGACCTATCCCCGCCTGTGCGCCCTGGCGGACCGCACCTGGAGCGGCCCCACCTCGTGGACGGACTTCCGCTCCCGCCTGGACCGGCACACGGCACGCCTCGACGCCCTGGAGGTCAGCCGCCACCCCTGAAGCCGCACCACCGCAGCACAGCACTGATCCCCCGAGCACGCCGAACGGCACTCCCCGTCCCGGAAGGAATCAGCATGAGACAGGAAATCGGTACGTCGTCCCGAACCGCTCCGCGCCGGCCGCGCATCGCCGCCGCCGTCACCGTGGCCATGGCCATGGGCACCGCCGGACTCGCCGTCCTGCCCGGCAGCGCGAGCGCCGCCACCGACGAGGTGACGGTCCAGTACCGGACCAGCGCCGCGGGCGCCACCGCGGACCAGTCCGAGCCCTGGCTCAAGGTCAGGAACACCGGCGACGGCACCGTCCAGCTCAGCAACGTCAAGGTCCGCTACTACTTCAAGGCCGACTCGGCCGGTGCCACGTACCGCTTCGCCTGTTCCTGGGCGGTCAAGGGCTGCGCCAACATCACCGGCACCTTCGGCACACTGGCCAACCCGACGGCCACGGCCGACCGCTACCTGGACATCGGCTTCACCGGCGGGGCGGGCGCCCTCGCTCCGGGCGCCGACACCGGGGACATGCAGCTGCGCTTCCACCGCTCGGACTGGCAGCCGCTGAACCAGAGCGACGACTACTCATTCGGCCCGTCCCAGACGTCGTACGCCGACTGGTCGAAGATCACCGCCCAGGTGTCCGGCAACACGGTCTGGGGCACGGCCCCCGAGGGCAACGACCCGACCGATCCCCCCACCGACCCGCCCACCGACCCCCCGGCCGAGGGACAGAGCCTCTTCGACGACTTCGACTACAGCAGCTCCAGCGACCCGAGGATCGGGGCGAACGGCTGGAGCGTCCGCTCCAACTCCGGTGGCCCCGGGGTGCCCGGCGCCACCTGGGCCCCGGAGAACGTGACCTTCGCGAGCGCCGACGGCAACTCCGTGATGAACCTGCGGACCTCGACCGCGGGCACCGCCGCGTCAACGAAACAGACCGAAGTCCTCACCAAGGCCATGAAGTTCAAGAACGGCACCTACGCCGCCCGCGTCAGATTCTCCGACGCGCCGCTGTCCGGCCCCGACGGCGACCACCTCGTCCAGACCTTCTTCACCATCAATGACCTCAAGGCGCCCATGGCCGACGACTACTCGGAGTACGACTTCGAGTACCTGCCCAACGGCGGCTGGGGCGAGACCACCAACATCCTGTACACGACGTCCTGGGAGACCTACAACCCCGACCCCTGGCAGGCCGTCAACCAGCACACCGAGTCCCGCCAGAGCTACGCCGGCTGGCACGACCTGGTGCTCACCATCGACGGCAGCACCATCAAGTACTACATCGACGGCCGGCTGTTCGGCACCCATGACGCCGCGTACCTGCCCGAGCGCCCCATGTCCATCAACTTCAACCAGTGGCTGATCGACCTCGCGGGCCAGACCAGCACGACTCCGCGCGCCTACGACGAGCAGGTCGACTACGTCCTCCACGTCAAGGACCAGGTCCTGACGCCGGCCCAGGTGACGAGCAAGGTGAACGCCTACCGCACGGCCGGCACGGCCTTCGAGGACACCGTCCCCAACGGCTAGGACCGGTCGGAAAGCGGCGGTCAGTTCTCCTGGAGCACGGAGAGGACGTTCCCGGCGGGGTCGGTGAACCATGCGATCGCCGCCGGGCCGCCGTCGCCGACGCGGACGACGCCCTTCGCGTCGTGCTCGAACCCGGGGTAGCGCTCAAAGGTCACGCCGCGCCGTTCCAGTTCGACGACGGCGGCCTCGATGTCGTTCACGGGGAAGTTGAGAATCGTGAACGAGGCCGGGGTGTGCGTCTCCTTGGGGTAGACGAAGACCTGCGCGCCGCTGCCGAGCCTGAGGGTCAGCATCCGCATGTCCCCCTGCCCGGTCTCCTCCACGTCCAGGCCGAGGACCTCGCCGTAGAACCGGCGGGCCTCGCCGAGGTCGTCGACCGAGAAGCCGCTGAACGCCTGTGATTGTCCGAGCATGCCGCCTGTCTCCTTCAGGGGGTGAGCCGTTCCGACAGCTCAGGGCACACCACCGGCGGCACGATCATCCGCACGCCACGCGGGCGGCATCCGGATGGTCGTGCCCCCTTCACTCAGGTGCGCACCCGCCGGCACACCAGCTTGCCGTCCACCACCTGGCACCAGGTCTGGTAGCCGTGGGTCGCGACGATCCGACCGGGCTCGGTGGCGATCTCGGCCCACGCCATCACCGGGGTGAGCACGTCGGAGGTATTCGGTCCCTCGCCGCGTACGGCGTCGTAGTAGACGAGGGACCCCTGCGGTGAGACGCGCTGGTCGTTCCAGCCGTGCCAGAGCAGCAGCTTGCCGCCGCTCCTCGCGAACGCGCGGAGGTCCGGGTCCATGGCGGCGAGGTAGCTGGAGGACCGGACCGTCCTCCGGAACGAGTCGACGGTGAACTCGGGGGCGGAGAGCTGGAAGTCCGGATCGGGGGCGTTGGTGTGGGCCAGTAGCGGGTGAAGGACGTCAGGTAGTCCTCGCTCGCCACCGTCTCCCCCTGTGCCTTCGGCACGAACAGCGTCCATTCCAGCTCCGAGCCCCACTCGTGGGCGATCGGCAGCTCCAGCCTGCGGGGCTGCGCGTCGGTGGCGCCGTCTTCCAGGCGCTGGACCACACCGGCCTGAGCCTTCGTCAGACAGGTGGAGGGGTCCTGGCCAGCGGCGCACACCAGCATCTCGGGGTCGAAGGCGCAGCGCCTCGGGTCGTCGAGGAGGCCGTCCCGCAGACTGGTTTCCGGGCTTGTGCTCAGGCGGTTGCTACTCCGGCTCTGCCTGGGGCATGGCGGATCGGGCCAGTTCGGTGATCAGGTGCTCAAGGGCGTCGGTGGCCGTGGTGCCGGTCGTGGCGACCTCTGGCACGAAGTCGCAGGCGGAGCGGCGCAGTTCGAGCCATCCGAGGTAGGTGGCGTAGGCGGTGACTGCCTGATGCCGAGCCGGCACGGGGGCCAGGCCCAGATCCGTGTAGAGGTCCGTGAGGTAGGCGATCCGTCGCTCGGTGACCCGGCGCAGGACCGGGGCGACGGCGGGGTGATCGGCATGGGCGACGATCGCGGGTTCCAGGCCGGTGATGCTTTCCTTCCCCAGCGCGGTGGTGAACAGGGCCGTCAGCCGCTTCCGGGGATCGGTGATGTCGCCCAGCTCGGAGATCAGGGCCGCGGTGTTGCGCTGCTCCCACTTTTCCAGCGCTGCCGTCAGCAGTGCATCGCGATCCTTGAAATGCCAGTAGAAGCTGCCACGGGTTGTTTCCAGTTCGCCCGCGAGCGCGTTGACCGACACCGCGGCGACTCCGCCGTGTGCCATCGCGCGCAGCGCCGCCTCCGACCAGTCCTGGGGGGTGAGGTGCCTCCTAGCCATGTCCGTACAGTACTGTATGGTCGCTCCATACAGGGGTGTATGGATTGACGGGGGGAGCGATATGACGCTGACGGAATACGCACGCCGCGTACGGCGCCGCAAGGACCTCAAGGACCGTACGACTCAAGGAAGCTGACAATGACCCGGATCATTCCCCGCTTGGTGATCGGACTGACCGCGGTGCACTTCGCTGTCGCCCTGATCGCCTCCAGCACCTACGGCGATGTGGCCCGCGACGGGTTCTGGAACGCTGTCCCCGGAAGGCCGCAGCGCGAGTACGAGATGTGGTTCTTCCTTGCGGGCTTCGGCCTCCTCGCCCTGGGCACAATGAGCCAACGCATCGTCCGTGAGACCGGCAGGCTCCCGGCACAGCTGGGCTGGTATCTGCTCGCCATCGGTCTGCCGCTGCAGATTCTCTATCCCGTCTCCGGCGCACCCGGACTGATCGTGCTTGGAGTGCTGGCCCTGGTCACGGCACGGCGGGACAGTGCGGGGAGCGCAGAGCGCGGGTGACCGCCCGAGGGCCGGCGTCGCCGTCGATCAGCGAGTGCGCCAGAGCGACGCCACCCCCGACCCGGTCCCCCACGGCAGCACTGCATGATCCCCGCGCGCCTTCTCGCCGACCGCTACTGATCAACACGTCGATGGAATCAGCCGAGTTGTGGCAGAGCACGTCCGGGGCCGAACCGTCCGACTGCCCAGACGGTGCTCCGGTGCTCGATACTGCTCGGAACTACCCATCATCAAGCACGTATTGACATGCGTCGTCGAAGCCCGCAGAGTCATGCCCCGACAGTGCCCCGGCAGTGATGCAAGCCACCCCACCGAGGAGTGTTGCCGTCATGTCCGAAAAGCCCGCTGTCTCACGCCGACTGCTGCTCGGCGGAGCCGTCGCCACCAGCGCGCTCGCGGCCTGTTCGGTCGCCGCGGCCCCGGCCGCGTCCGCCGCGACCGAACAGGCGCCCCGACGCCGTCCCGGACAGAAGTCGATGATCGGCGTGCCGTTCGAGGTCTACAGAACCGTCCGCGTCGGTGTCATCGGACTGGGAAACCGCGGCGGAGACATGATCACCGGCTGGGCGGCGGTGCCCGGCTGCACCGTGACCGCCGTCTGTGACATCCGCGCCGACCGCGCGCGACGTGCCGCCGACCGGCTGGAGAGCAAGGGCGAGCCCCGCCCCGCCGAATACGGCGGATCAGCCGACTCCTACGCCCGCATGCTGCGGCGCGACGACATCGACCTGGTCTACGTCGCCACACCGTGGGAGTTCCACTACGAGCACGGCAGAGCCGCGCTGCAAAGTGGCAGGCACGCCGTGGTGGAACTGCCGGTCGCGACCGAATTACGCCAGCTGTGGGATCTGGTCGACACTTCCGAGCGCTCTCGTCGGCACCTGCTCCTCGCCGAGAACTGCAGCTACGGCCGCAACGAACTGGCCATGCTGAGGATGGCGCACGCCGGACTGTTCGGCGAGATCACCAACGGCCATGGCGGCTATCTCCACGACCTGCGTGAACTCCTCTTCTCCGACACCTACTACACCGACTCCTGGCGGCGGCTCTGGCACACCCGCAGCACCGCGTCCCTCTACCCCATGCACGGACTTGCCCCGATCGCGGCAGCCATGGACATCAACCGAGGCGACCGGATGACCACCCTGCGCGCCACCGCGACCGCCGCGAAGGGACTGGCCGACTACCGCGAGCGCTTCGTCCCCCGCGACCACCCGTCCTGGAAGGAGGCATACATCAACGGTGACCTCGTCACCTGCCTCATCGAGACCGAGAAGGGCAGGATCATCCGGGCCGAGCACGACGTGAGTTCGCCCCGGCCCTACAGCAGGATCAACACCCTCGCCGGCAGTCGCGGCATCGTCGAGGACTACGTCGGGCCCGCCCCGACCGGCGCGCGCGTCTATCTCGAACCGGACCACGCCGGCCACACCTGGCGCGACTTCGCCGACTACCGCAAGGAGCACGAGCACTGGCTGTGGCGGAAGGTCGGCGACGACGCCGCGAACAACGGCGGTCACGGCGGCATGGACTACGTCCTGCAATGGCGCACCGTCCAGCTGATGCGCGCCGGGCTGGTGCCCGACATCGACGTGTACGACTCGGCGGCCTGGTGCGCGGCCGTCCCGCTGAGCGCCGCTTCCCTGGCGAACCAGGGCCGCCCGGTCGCCATCCCGGACTTCACCCGCGGCGCCTGGGCCGGCAAACGGCCTGGCCTCGACTCCACCCCCGCAGACATGCCGCCCACCGGCTGACCCGGAGCGCACGGTGACCGCGTGCACCGGCACTCGGGGCCACCACGGCGGGAAGGACTTCAGCCTCCTCGTTGTCGGCGTCAGGGGCAGTCCGCCCGCCGGTCAGGTCTCCATCACGGCATCGCAGTCGGGGCAGACCACGGATGCGTACTCCCCGGGATACCACGGGCTCTCAGGGTCCTCGGAGGGCTTGCGGCCAGTGGTCTCCATGGCGAAGGTGTCCTTGCCGCAGAGGGTGCGCGGTCCTGTGGCGGCGGGCCTGCCCGGGGCGGTGGGCACCGCGTGCACACGACGGACGGACCGCTCCTCACCACGCGGTGCATGCGTGGCCGCCGGCATGTCGAGCTCGTACACGACGACGATCTCGCCCATGCCTCTCACGATAGGCGGCCGCGCGCGATCCGGCAGCAGCCGTCGGCCGGGCGGCTAGCGAGGCCCGTCCGCCGGATCGAGCCGGACCACCTCGAATTCCACTCGGACCTCGTCGGCGAGCCGCAGCGCTCCCAGGAAGGCGGTGTACGGCTTGATCCCCCAGACGGACTGCGTGATGACCGCCGAGCCGCGCAGCACCCCGTCCTCGTTCCCCTTCCCGTGCACCGTCACCGGGTGGGTACGGCTCTTGATGGTGAGGTCCCCGGTGATCTCGAAGGACTGCGGCGTTCCCGTCACGCGGGTGGAACGGAAGGTGATCGTGGGGTGCTCCGCTGTGTGCAGCAGAGCCTTGTCCGCCAGGGTCCGTTCGATCTCGGCCCGATCGGCACCGGTGAGCGCCTTCAGCCCGCCCGTTCCCTCGCGGACCTGCAGCGAGCCCGTCTCGATCGTCGCACTCACCGACGACTTTCCCGGGTCGCCGACGACCACGACCGCCTCCCCGGACCATCGGGCGGCCTCGATCGTGAGGTCGTGCCCCGCTCGGCGCCCCAACCCGGTACGGCCCGTCTTGATCAGGAGGCGCGCCGTCGAGGGCCCGAGCCGGTACGTTCCGTCTGTCAGTGCCACGGCGCCGAGAGTAGGGGACGTGTGCGGCATGGCCTGCGAGGCTGCCTGGTCGGCGTGTCGCCAGTCCTGTGCTGCCTTTTGCCCCGTGCCCGGTCATGCGGGCTGGTGGTGCCCGGTGGCCCATGAGGCAGCGGTATACGCGGACAGCCGTGGGTGGCTACGACTGGGGGATGGCCAGTTCGCGGCCGCGGTAGAAGCCTTCCCTCTCCTCGATGACGTACGGGGCCATGGCCACACGCCGCCGTGCCTCCGGCTCGGAGTCCCGCCAGGAATCGCATGCCGCCTCGGAATCCCAGAACGACACCCCGGTGACCTCCTGCCCGTCCTCTGACCAGTACGCGAAGGCTCGTCGCATTCCCTGTGGGTTGGCGGCGGGGCGCCATGCCCGCTCGAACTCCTCCAGGGTGCCCGGCTGAAGACGACGCGTCGTCACCCAGACAAAGTGCTCGTCCATCGCAGCCTCCTCAGCAACACGGGTTCCGACCACGGCCGCTCCCTCAGACCACCGTAGGTCCGAAGCTCCGCCTGCGCCTGCGCGGCGATCGTGGCGCTGCCGAGGATCCCTTCCCGGCAAGGTGGTCCGGCGTCAGCGGACATGTACGGCCGGGGACGGGCGACGGTCCAGACGCCGGCACACACAGGCGGGGCGGTTACCCGGCTTCAGCATCTGCACGCCGAACGCGTGACGGCGGCACAGTGTGCGATGGATCCCCACACGGAGCCGCTGGATGGTTGGCTGTCGGAGCGGAGTGTCCCGTTCGGAGACGCGACGGCAACACCTGTGACGTCCCTGTGTCGCGTCGGATGTGAAGAAGCCGTCAGCGACTCGGACATCCTGGCCCAGGTCGACGCGGCCAAGAACGAGGTCCGCCGCACCCTGGCCTGGCACATCGCACGCCGCCCCGGCGGCATGGTCGCCCTGGCCATCCAGTACAGACACCTTGAAACCGCTCCTGCCAGCGAGGGTTACGCCTCCCGCAGCCGCGGCGGCATCCACGACCTCATCGACATGGAGACCGTCCGCGCCGTCGCCGACACCCTCGCCCAGCTCCACGACCACCTGGCTGACGGCAGCGGCATTTCCGGGCCCGCTGCCCGGCGTCCCATCAAAGCCGCCGCCCACACTCCTCGTTTCGAGGGCACCATCGTCAACGCCACTACGGCCCGCCGCCCGCTCGCAACCGACGATGCCCTCTCCACGACAACCCCCGGGCCTTCCTGCTGTGCCACTACAAGCGCGAGCAGGCGCTATGCCACTGTGACTTTCCCCCCGGGACGCCCCGCCTGGACCACTGCGTGCCCGGCTGCGGCAACATCGTCCGTTCCGACCAGCACGCCGCAGCACTCCGCGACCGCCCGACCGTCCTCGACGAGCAGGCCGCCCACGTACCCGGGCCGGCCGGTGAACGCCTGCACGGCCACGCGGACCGGCTGCGTGCCTTCGCCGACACCCACGACCACACCCCGGACCACCCTTCAGGACGTCGCACCATGAGCGGACCGGTCGACGAGCGTGACCGCATCCCGGCCGTGATGGACCGCATCCTCACCGGCCACCCGCAGCACTCGAACGGGGCTCTGACCGTGGCGGCGCCGGCCACCAAGGCGGGAGTACCCCGCAACGCTCTCACTCAACGTCACCCGGACCTGAAGAACGCGTTCCACGTACGTGCCACGGAGCGCGGCCAGCCCACCGATGCCGAGGCCGGTTGCGGAAGCAGGTCGTGAAGCTCAAAAAGGCTCGCTAGCAGGACCACGCCGAACTCGGGCGACTCCGCGCTGACGTCGAGGGCATTCCCCGGTCGCGGGTTCAGCGACGCTTTCCGGTCTCGGGGGTGGTGACGTCCTGGCTGGCGCGGCGCATGGCTTCGTACAGTGCGGTGTCCTCGGGCGGGTCCGGCAGCGCGCCACGGGCCGGCGCCTGGAAGGACTGGATCATCCAGGCGACGAGGCGGCGCCAGGCGTCGGGGGCGGCGTCGGCGGTGGCGCTGAGGACTCCGGCGTTGGCCATCAGCAGGAGCACGAGGTCCCGGCTGGTGAAGTCCTCGCGCAGCCGCCCGCTGTCCTTGGCTCGGCTGATGAGTTCGAGGAAGCCCTCGTATGCCTGGGCGCGGTGTTCCTCGATGCTCGGGGCGCCGGGGAAGCTCATGATCAGGACGTCGGCGAAGCCGCGGTCGGCGGCCTGCATCGCGCAGACGGTGTGGATGTAGCCGGTGAAGCCGTTCCACGGGTCCGGGTCGGCCAGGGCCTCGGCGGTGGTCTGCGCGTACGCATGCATGCGGTCGGCGAAGACCGCGGCGAGCAGGTCCTCCTTGCGGGGGAAGTGACGGAAGAGGGTGGCGATCCCCACCCCGGCCTCCCGTGCGACCGAGGCCATCGACGCGTTCAGCCCGTCGCGCCCGAAGACCGTGCGCGCGGCGGCGATGATCCGCCCCCGGTTGCGCTCTGCGTCGCTGCGCTTGGACTGACCTGCGGAATCGACCGTGCCGGCGGCGGCGTCGGTGTGGGGATCTCGGGGGCTCATACCGATCAGACTAGCAAACCGGAATGCCCTATCCAGTTCTCGTGTTACGGTGGAAAGCGAAACGGATAGGGCTTTCCGGAAAGAAAACGGATAGCCCTGTCCGGACCTGCTTCCGCGAAAGGCTCTCTCATGCCCACCATCGCCATCGTCGGCGCCGGCCCCCAGCTCGGCCTCGCCATCGCACGCACCTACGGCACTCACGGCTACGACGTCGCGCTGATCGCCCGCAACAGGGCCAAGCTCGAAGATCTGGCCGGCGAGCTGGCTGCCGAGGGCGTCAGCGCCGCCACGTTCCCTGCCGACGTCCTCGATCGCACCGCGCTCACCCAGGCGCTCAAGGATGCGGCCGCACACTTCGGCAACATCGACGTCCTGGAGTACTCCCCGGTCGGCGGCCTCCAGACCGTCATGACCACCCCGGCCGCGACCGAACCGGCCGACGTGCAGTACGAGATGGACTTCCAGCTCTATGGCGCGATCGCCGCCACCCGCGCGGTACTGCCCGCCATGCGGGAGGCCGGCGCGGGGACCCTGCTGTTCACCACTGGCGCGGGCTCCGTCGACCCCGTGCCGCAGGTCGCCAACGTCAATGCCGCCGCCGCGGCGCTGCGCAACTGGGTCATCAACCTGCACAAGGAGCTGGACGGCACCGGCGTCCAGGCAGCGCACGTCGCCATCGACGTGTCCATCGGCGTACCGGCGATCCCCGGATTCCCCACCGCCCAGCCCGAGGAGATCTCCCCGGTCTACTGGGAGCTGCACACCACCCGCCGCGACCAGGCCGAGCTCGTCTTCAGCCGCTGACATCCCCCGGCCACCGGGCCGTCGCTGGTCCGCGTGGTCCTCGAACCCCGACCGTGCCGCGACGCAAATGCGCCGCGGCACGGTCATGCGGGACTGACTGATGTCCCACGGCGCCGCGTTCGCGGCGCGTGCGGGCGGGCGGGGGTCAGGGGGTGCGGGACCGGTCGAGGCGGACCATCGCGCGGTACAGGGCGGTGGGCCGGGGCGCGTCGGGCAGCGGGGGGAGCGGGGCGCCGGGGGCGGCGTAGGAGCGGAGCATGTGCGCGACGAGTCGCTGCCAGGCGTCGGGGGCGGCATCCCCGGTGGCGCCCACGACTCCGGCGTTGGCCATGAGCAGGATGACGAGGTCCTGGCTGGTGAAGTCGGCGCGCAGGTGGCCGCTGCCCTTGGCGCGGTCGATGAGTTCGAGGAAGCCGTTGTATGCCTCGGTACGTCGGGCCTCCAGGGCCTTGGCGGCGGGAAAGGTCATGGTCAGCACGTCGGCGAAGCCGCGGTCGGTGGCCTGCATGCCGCACACGGCGTGGATGTAGCCGGTGAAGCCGTGCCAGGGGTCGGGGTCGGCGAGGGCGTGGGTGACGGCGGTGACGTAGCCGTCCATGCGGTCGGCGAAGACGGCGTTGATCAAGTCGTCGCGGATGGCGAAGCGACGGGAGAGGGTGGCCTTGCCGACGCCTGCCTCGCGAGCGACGGCGGCCATCGAGACGCCGAGCCCTTCGGCAGCGAACAGGCGGCGAGCGGCGGCCAGAATGCGGTCGCGGTTGCGTTCGGCATCGGCACGCAGGCCCGTTCCGGGCTGCTCTTGCGGGGTCTGGTCGGGGGCCGCTGAGGACGTCATGTCACCCATCCTACCGAAGTGGAACAGGCTGCCCAGTTGTGTTGTTACGCTGGATACGTGAAACGGGAAGGTCGTTCCACTTTCTTCGAAGGGTGTTGCGCCATGCGTGCTGTCGTGCTGAATGAGGTCCCCTCGGCCCCCGTCGTCGCCGAGGTCGCCACTCCTCGTCCCGAGGCGGGCGAGGTGCTGGTGAAGGTGGCCGCCTCGTCCGTGAACGGCATCGACGCCGCCACGGCGGCCGGCTTTCTGCAGGGGATGATGGAGCATCGGTTCCCGCTGGTGCTCGGCAAGGACTTCGCGGGCACCGTGGAGGCGCTCGGCGAGGGGGCGGAGGGATACGCCGTCGGCGACGCGGTCTTCGGCGTGGTGATGAAGCCGTTCCTGGGCACCGGGTCGCTGGCGGAGTACGTGACCGTGCCAGCCGCCTACGGTCTCGCCCGCATTCCCCAGGGGTTGAGTGTGACGGACGCCGGCGCGCTGGGTGTTGCCGGGACCACGGCCTTCGACAGCCTTGCCGCCCTGGATGTGGCCGGCGGTGAGACGGTGCTGGTCTCCGGCGCGACCGGCGGGGTCGGCGCACTGGCCGTGCAGCTGGCCGTGGCTCGTGGCGCCCGCGTGATCGCCACCGCCCGCCCCGGTACGCCGGCCGACTTCGTGACCGGCCTTGCCGACGGCGAGGTCCAGGTCGTGGACTTCACCGGTGACCTCGCCACGCAGGTCCGCGCGCTCGCCCCTGCGGGCGTGGATGCGGTGGTGCACCTGGCCGGGGACGGCGCCGCGCTGGCGGGTCTGCTGCGGCCGGGCGGGCGGATCGCCTCCCCTCTCGGCCTGACCGAGGACGCCGTCGCCCACAGCGAGGTCTCGGACGTCACCGTTCACTCGATCATGGCCGACCCGAGCGCCCGGACCCTGGAGGCGCTGGCCAGCCAGGTCGCCTCCCGCGCACTGCGCGTACCGGTCGCCGCCGTCTACCCGCTGGCCCAGGCCCCCGAGGCCTTCGCCGCCTTCGGGGCCGGGAAGCTCGGCAAGCTCGCCGTCACCCTCTCCTGACACCGCACCCCGGATCATCCCCGAGGCGCGCGAACAGATGGCGCAGCTGTCGGCGTTCAAGCGCTTCGGCGAGCCGGAGGAGGCGCCCAAGTGGTGGTCTTCCTCGACGTCACCGGCGGCAGCCTCCTCGGCTAGCAGCCCGCTCCGCCGCGTCCCCTCTATCGCTCTCTTCCCGAAGGACTCCACCTCTAATGAACATCTTCCTGTGGATCGTGCAGGCCGTACTGGCCGTCATGTTCGCCGTGGCCGGTGTCACGAAATTCACCCAGCCCAAGGACAAGCTCGTCGAGAAGCTGCCCTGGGTGGCCGACTTCTCACCCGGCACCGTCCGCTTCATCGGCGTCGTCGAGTTCGCCGGCGCCTTGGGGCTGCTCCTGCCCGGGGCTACCGGCATCGCCACCGTTCTGACGCCCCTGGCCGCGGTCGGCCTCGGCATAACGATGCTGCTGGCCGCGTCCTACCACGCCCGCAAGAAGGAATTCCCCGCGATCGGCTTCACCGCCGTCCTGCTGATCCTCGCCGCGCTGGTCGCCTGGGGCCGCTTCGGCCCGTACAGCATCTGAACCCACCATCCCCCAACTTCCCCGGATCGGGGCCCGGTTCACCACCGGCCACCGCGCCCCATCGGCAGGAGTCACCCTCATGCATGTCACCGTCTTCGGCGCCACCGGCGGCATCGGCCGCCATGTCGTACGCCAGCTGCTTGACGAAGGTCACCAGGTCACCGTCCTGGTCCGGAGTCCGGCCAAACTCGCGATCACTCACCCCGCCCTCACCATCCTCACCGGCTCACTGTCCGACCGGGCAGCCGTCGAGCAGGCCGTCACCGGCGCGGACGCGGTCATCAGCGCCCTCGGCCCCTCCATGAAACGGTCCGTCACCGGCACCCCACTGACCGACGGGGCCCACATCATCGTGGCTGCGACGCGCGAGCAGAAGGTGGACCGCTTCATCGGGCTGGCCACTCCGTCCCTGGCCGACCCGCAGGACAAGCCGCACTGGAAGCACAAGGTGCTGCCTGTCATGGCCCGCCTCATGTTCCCGAACGCGCTGATCGAACTGAGGGGCATGACCGAGGCCGTCACCGACTCCGACCTCGACTACACCATCGCCCGGATCACCAATCCCACCAACAAGCCCGCCACCGGCCACGTCCGCTCCGGCTTCCTCGGGCACGACCGTGTCGGCTCCGTAATGTCCCGCGAGGACATCGCCGCCTTCCTCGTCTCCCAGCTCACCGACACCCGATACCGGCGGGCCATGCCCGCCATCAGCAACTGACCCCACCCGCCCGGCGTGACCGGCCGCCTCGCCCGACCGGAACCGCCCCGGCACCCGTTTCGAGGCACGCTGCGGAACTCGGCAAGGATCACACAATGGTTGGGGGCACCGCCTTCTACCGTCGACGGAATCGGGTGGATGTCGTCCCTGCGCGGGCGGGGGTAGCTCCATCGTGATGCAGCTCGACTCGTCGATCCGGAGGTCGTCCCCGCGCCCGCGGGGATAGCTCGCGCATCACCAATGCCGAGTGGGTCCGTTTGGAGCCGCGCTTGCCGGTGCAGGGTCAGCGCGGCGGCCGGTGGAACAATCACCTCAGGGGTGAGCCGTGCCGACAGCTCAGGGCACACCACCGGCGGCACGATCATCCGCACGCCACGCGGGCGGCGTCCGGATGGTCGTGCGCCCTTCACTCAGGTGCGCGTCTGGCCGAGTCTGTCGTCAGCGCAGCACCACCGTGCGCCTCCCCTGGACGAACACCCGGCCCTCGCAGTGCCAGCGGACCGCTCGGGCGAGGGCCGCCGACTCCGCGTCGCGGCCGATGGCGGCCAGGTCATCGGCGGTGTGGCTGTGGTCGACGTCGATGACCTCCTGGGCGATGATCGGACCCTCGTCGAGGTCGGCGGTGACGTAGTGGGCGGTCGCGCCGACGAGCTTGACGCCGCGGTCGTAAGCCTGGTGGTAGGGCTTGGCCCCCTTGAAGCTCGGCAGGAACGAGTGGTGGATGTTGATCACCCGGCCGGCCAGCCGGGTGCACAGGTCGTCGGAGAGCACCTGCATATAGCGGGCCAGCACGACCAGGTCGACGTCGAACGAGTCGACCAGCTCCAGGAGCCGGGCCTCGGCCTCGGGTTTGGTGGCGGCGGTGACCGGCACATGGAAGAACGGGATCTCGTGCCAGGCGACCAGCGCCTCGTGGTCACGGTGGTTCGAGACGACCGCGACCACGTCGATGGGAAGGTCGCCGCTGCGGGCACGGAAGAGCAGGTCGTTGAGGCAGTGACCGTAGCGGGACACCATGATCAGAACGCGGGGCCGGCTGCCGGCCGGTTCCAGGTGCCAGCGCATGGCGAACGGCGCGGCCACGGCGGCGAAGTCACGGCGCAGCACCTCGGTGGTGTTCTCGCCGCCCGGGGTCGCGAACCGCACCCGCATGTAGAAGTGGCGGTCGCCGAACTGCTGGTTGTCGATGATGTCGCTGCCGTGCTCGACCAGGAACCGTGAGACGGCGTGGACGATGCCGGGCGCCTCGGGGCAGTCGAGGGTCAGTACGTGCTCGACCGGCGCTCCCATCACGCCACCTCCGGGCCGCGGTACTCGCTCATCGCGTCGATGAGCCAGCGGGCCAGGTAGTCCGCGAACGAGGAGCGCGGGAACAGCCGGTACGTCGGTGCGTCGTCGGCCTGCCAGAGCAGTACGGCGATGGGGCCCACCGTGGTCGACACCGCCCGGCCGGGGCCGAAGACCCGGGGATGCAGGTCCAGCGGGCACCCCTTCTCCAGCACCTGCCGGGCGGCCGGGCCGGTCAGCTCCAGCGTGGTGCGGTTGGCCGAGACGTCCACGACGGAGCCGGGGTCCGCGCCGAGCGCCTCCCGCAACTCGGCGGCCACGGCGGTCCCTTCGGCCTGGGACACCACGAGCCATTCGTCGGGTCCGAGCCAGAGGACCGTGTGCGGGCCGGCCGTCGTGGTGTCGCCGCACTGGAGCGGAAGCGGTGCGCCCAGGGTCTTCTCGATGCGGCCGGCCGCCTCGGACCCGGGGGCGACCCGCAGGTCGACCATGGTGAGGAACGGCCACTCGGTCAGCGTGACGCCGCGGGCGCCGGTGACCGTGGCGGCGCGCATCCGCTCCGCCAGGTGCGCCAACGGGCTCACCCGTGCGTCGATCGTCAGCTCAGGCTCAGCCATCGCGCTTGGTCCCTTCGGGGTCGTACAGGACGAAGTCGGTCACCTCGACGGGCACCAGGTCTTCGCCCACCGGGGCGAGCAGGGTCTGGCCCTTGCGTGCCTGCCCGTCGGCGATGAGCGCGAGGGCGAACGGGCGGCCGAGGGCGGGGCTGTGGTAGCTGGAGGTGACGTGCCCGAGCATCGGCACGGGCGCGGTTTCCAAGTCGACGTCCGGCGCGACGAGTTGGGCGCCCTCGGGCAGCCGGGTCGTGCCGTCGCTCGGCAGCAGGCCGACCAGTTGCTTGCGGTCGGTGCGGGCGGTGTCGGCGCGGGAGTAGGACCGCTTGCCGATGAAGTCCTTCTGCTTGGAGACCACCCAGGACATGCCCGCGTCCTGCGGGGTGACGGTGCCGTCGGTGTCCTGGCCGACGATGATGTACCCCTTCTCGGCCCGCAGGACGTGCATGGTCTCGGTGCCGTACGGGGTGATGCCGTACGGCTGCCCGGCCGCGTACACCTGCTCCCAGACGGACAGGCCGTACCAGGCGGAGACGTTGATCTCGTAGGCGAGTTCGCCGGAGAAGGAGATCCGGCAGATGCGGGCCGGGATGCCGGAGGCCAGGGTCGTCTCGCGGAAGGCCATGAAGGGGAACGCCTCGGCGGACAGGTCGACATCGGGCGCGAGCTGGGCGACGACCTCGCGCGACTTCGGACCGACGACGGCGATCGTCGTCCACTGCTCGGTCACCGAGGTGCAGTGGACGTCGAGTTCGGGCCACTCGGTCTGCAGCCACTCCTCCAGCCAGTCCAGGACTCCGGCGGCACCGCCGGTAGTGGTGGTCATGAAGTAGCGGTTGTCGTCGAGGCGGAGGGTGACACCGTCGTCGAAGATCATGCCGTCGGGCTTGCACATGACGCCGTAGCGGGCCATGCCGGGCTTGAGCTTCTTGAACGCGTTGGTGTAGACGCGGTTGAGGAACTCGCCGGCGTCCGCGCCCCAGATCTCGATCTTGCCCAGGGTGGAGGCGTCCATGAAGGCCACGCCCTCACGGGCCGCACGGCACTCACGGGCCACGGCGGTGTCCATGTCCTCACCGGGCCGGGGGTAATACCAGGGGCGCTTCCACTGCCCGGCGTCCTCGAACTCGGCGCCGTGCGCCACATGCCAGCTGTGAATGGAGGTGGTGCGTTCCGGGTCGAACAGTTCGCCGCGCTCCCGTCCGGCCAGGGCGGCGAAGGCGATCGGTGTGTAGGGCGCCCGGTAGGCCGTGGTGCCGATCTCGCCCAGAGAGCCGCCGAGGGCCTCGGCGATGACACCGATGGCGTTGACGCCGGACGTCTTGCCCTGGTCGTTGGCGGTGCCGAGCGAGGTGTAGCGCTTGACGTGCTCGACGCCGCGCATGCCGGCGCCGGTGGAGCGCCAGACGTCGGCGACGGTGACGTCGCGCTGGTGGTCGACGAAGTGGGTGTCCCAGGTGGCGGGTTCGCCGTCCGGGCCGGGGACCAGCCACAGGGCTCGCGTGGGGCCGGCCGCGAGCCGCGCGGCCTCGGACGGTACGGCGACCGGGAACCCGGCCTCCGTCGCGGCCAGCGCACCCGCCCGCGCCCCCTCGGACAGGCAGCCATCCAGGTCGTACGTCCCGCGCGCCGCACCGACGACCTGCTGGTTCCGTACGGTCCCGGCGGGGACGAAGGCGACCAGGTCCTCGTCCCAGCGCAGCGGCCCCTGGCGCTGGCTGTGCAGGTGCACCACCGGGCTCCAGCCGCCCGAGACGGCGAGCAGGTCGCAGTCGAAGGACTGCGGGGAGCCGGTGAGTCGGCCCTCCGCGTCGAGGGCCTGGACGGTGACGCCGGTCAGCCGGGCCTCGCCCGTGGTGTCGACCACCGTGCTGCCCGTCAGCACCCGCACCCCGGTCGCCTCGGCGACCTCGGCCGCCCGCTGGGACAGTTCGGGGCGCGCGTCCACGACGGCGGCGATGTCGATTCCGGCGGCGTGCAGATCGGTGACGGTGTCGTAGGCGCTGTCGTTGGTCGTGCTCACCACGGCCCGTGAACCCGGCGCCACGGCATACCGGTTGAGGTACGTCCGCACAGCACCGGCGAGCATCACGCCAGGCCGGTCGTTGCCGGCGAAGACCAGCGGACGCTCGTGCGCGCCGGTCGCGAGGACCACCTGGCGGGCGCGGATGTGCCACAGCCGCTGGCGCGAGACGCCCTCGGGGGCGGCGGCTCCGAGGTGATCGGTGCGCCGTTGGAGGGCCAGCACGTAGTTGTCGTCGTACGACCCGAAGGCCGTGGTGCGGTGCAGTACGACGACCTCGGGGGCGGCGTCGAGCGCGGTGCGGATCTCCTCGACCCACTCCGTGTCGGAGAGCAGCGAACCGCCGGGCTCCGGCCGGTCGTCGACGAGGATCACCCGGGCGCCGGAACCGGCGGCAGCGGCGGCGGCCGCGAGGCCGGCGGGTCCGGCGCCGACGACCAGGACGTCGGTGTGCGCGTACTTCTTGTCGTAGACGGCGGGGTCGGGGGTCGGGTCGAGCCGGCCCATCCCGGACAGCGTGGTGGCGGACAGGCCGTCGTGGAGCTCCACGGTGGTCGCCGGGAGCATGCCCTCCGAGCATGAACCGCCCAGCTGCACCAGGGCGTTGGGCTCCTCGGCCCCGGCGGCGACGATGCCGCGCGGGCGGCCGCGGTAGAGCGACGGGGCGACCTCGACGAGACCGTTCGCGAGCATCGCCGAGGCGACGGTGTCGCCGGGGTGCCCGGTCAGCTCCCGTCCGTCGACGGTGAACCGCAGCACGGTGCCGCGGTCGATACGGCCACCCTGGGGGAGCCGGAAGTGCTGGTCGGTCATCGGTGCCCTCCGGGGCGTTGCTCGTCGAGCCGGTAGGAGGCGAGCACCTCATGGGTGGCGGTGTCGCGCAGGACGTTGAACCAGCGGCGGCAGCCGGTGCCGTGCATCCACCGCTCGGCGAAGGGGCCCTTGGGGTTGTCGCGGTAGAAGACGTACTCGGCCCACTGCTCGTCGGTGAGGTCGGCGGGGGTCTCGGGGTAGGGGACGTGGGCCTGTCCGCCGTAGTGGTACTCGGTCTCGTCGCGAGGACCGCACCATGGGCAGGTGATCAGCAGCACGGTGTCCTTCTCTCAGGCTGTCTCTCGGCGGGCTTTCAGTGGGCTACGGCTGCCGCGCCGTGTTCGTCGATCAGCGCGCCCGTCCTGAAGCGGTCGAGGGCGAAGGGGGCGTTCAGCGGATGCGGTTCGCCGGTGGCGATGGTGTGCGCGAAGGTCCAGCCGGCGGCCGGGGTGGCCTTGAAACCGCCCGTTCCCCAGCCGCAGTTGACGTACAGGTTCTCCACCGGGGTGGCGCCGATGATCGGGGAGGCGTCCGGACTGACGTCCACGATGCCGCCCCAGGTGCGCAGCACGTGCGCCCGCGCGAAGACGGGGAACAGCTCGACGGCGGCGGCCATCTGCTGCTCGATGACATGGAAGGAGCCGCGCTGCCCGTAGCCGTTGTAGGAGTCGACGCCCGCGCCCATCACCAGCTCGCCCTTGTGGGCCTGGGAGACGTAGACGTGTACGTGGTTCGACATGACGACGGTGGGGTGCACCGGCTCGTGCAGTTCGGAGACCAGGGCCTGCAGGGGGTGCGACTGCACCGGCAGCCGTACGCCCGCCCGCTCGGCCAGCACGCTGCTGTGCCCGGCGGCGGCCAGACCGACCCGGCCGGCGTGGATGCGGCCCCGGTTGGTCTCGACGCCCACGACGCGGTCGCCGTCCTTGAGGAAGCCGGTGACCTCGCAGCCCTGGATCAGGTCGACGCCCAGTTCGTCGGCGCGGCGGGCCAGCGCCCAGGCGACGTGGTCGTGCTTGGCGATGCCGGCCCGGGGCTGGAAGGTGCCGCCGAGGACCGGGTATCGGGTGCGGGAGGAGACGTTGAGGATGGGGCAGATGTTGGCGATCTCGTCCGGCTCCAGCCACTCGGCGTCGACGCCGTTGAGCTTGTTGGCGTTGACGCGGCGTACGCCCTCGCGGACGTCCTGGAGGGTGTGCGCGAGGTTGAGGACGCCGCGCTGGCTGAACAGGAAGTCGTAGTCCAGTTCCTCGGGGAGCTGCTCCCACAGCTTGAGGGCGTGTTCGTAGATCGCCGCGCTCTCGTCCCAGAGGTAGTTGGAGCGGATGATCGTGGTGTTGCGGGCCATGTTGCCGCCGGCCAGCCAGCCCTTCTCCAGGACGGCGACGTTGGTGATGCCGTGGTTCTTGGCGAGGTAGTAGGCGGTGGCCAGGCCGTGGCCGCCCGCGCCGACGATGACGACGTCGTACGAGGAGCGCGGCTCGGGGTTGCGCCAGAGGAAGTCCGGGTGCTCCGGCAGCGGCTCGGTGGTCATGCCGCGTCTCCGTTCAGGTGGGGGTAGAGCGGGAAGGCGGAGGCCAGCTTCTCGACGCGGGCGCGCAGTTCGTCGTCGGGCCGTTCGCCCTTGAGGGCCTCGGCGATGATGTCGGCGACCTCCCGGAACTCCGCCTCGCCGAAGCCGCGGGTGGCCAGGGCGGGGGTGCCGATCCGCAGCCCCGACGACACCATCGGCGGGCGCGGGTCGAAGGGCACCGCGTTGCGGTTGACGGTGATGCCGATGCGGTGCAGCCGGTCCTCGGCCTGCTGTCCGTCGAGCGCGGACCCGCGCAGGTCGACCAGGACGAGGTGGACCTGGGTACCGCCGGTCAGGACGGTG
This sequence comes from Streptomyces sp., assembly GCA_013362785.1. GTDB lineage: Bacteria > Actinomycetota > Actinomycetes > Streptomycetales > Streptomycetaceae > Streptomyces. Next base: position 144,603 of record JABFVM010000035.1, read on the forward strand.
ATCCCGGCCTCGGCCACGTCGTCGGCCAGCAGCCGCCCGGCGAGGATCTTCGCGCCCTGCAACGTGCGCTGCTGACGCTCCCTGAACTCCTCCCCCGCCGCCACCTTGAACGCCACCGCCTTCGCCGCGATGACATGCTCCAGCGGGCCGCCCTGCTGCCCCGGGAACACCGCGGAGTTGATCTTCTTGGCGAGGTCGGCGCGGCTGAGGATGACGCCGCCGCGCGGGCCGCCGAGGGTCTTGTGGGTGGTCGTCGTGACGACGTCGGCGTACGGCACCGGGCTCGGGTGCAGGCCCGCGGCCACCAGGCCGGCGAAGTGCGCCATGTCCACCATCAGGTAGGCGCCGACCGCGTCGGCGATCCGCCGGAACTCCGCGAAGTCCAGCTGCCGGGGGTAGGCGGACCAGCCCGCGACGATCATCTTCGGCCGGTGGGCGAGGGCGAGCTGCTCGACCTCGTCCATGTCGATGCGCATGTCGGACTCGCGCACGTGGTACGGCACGACGTTGTACAGCTTGCCGGAGTAGTTGATGCGCATGCCGTGCGTCAGATGACCGCCGTGCGCCAGGTCCAGGCCGAGGATCGTGTCGCCGGGCTGGAGCAGCGCGAACATCGCCGCCGCGTTGGCCTGGGCGCCCGAGTGCGGCTGTACGTTCGCGGCCTCGGCGCCGAACAGCTCCTTCACCCGGGAGATGGCCAACTGCTCGACGACGTCGACGTGTTCGCAGCCGCCGTAGTAGCGGCGGCCCGGGTAGCCCTCGGCGTACTTGTTCGTCAGGACCGAGCCCTGGGCCTCCATCACGGCGGCCGGGGCGAAGTTCTCCGAGGCGATCATCTCCAGCGTGGACTGCTGACGGTGCAGCTCGGCGTCCACGGCGGCGGCGACGTCCGGGTCGATCCTGCTGAGCGGGAGGGTGAGAGGGGAGGCGAGTGTGCTGGTCGACGGGTTGGTTGCCATCTGTGCACCATCCTGAGAGCCAACTAATGAGCAACTGATATATCAGACTGCTGCGGTACGGTATGGGAGCTCGCCGCACAGGTCAAGGGGGCGTCCATGCAGCAAACGGTGACCGAGCCCGGGGGCGAGGATCTGTCCCTCGCCGAGCGTGCCTACCGCGCCATCCGCGACCGGCTCGTCATGCTCGAAATCCGCCCGGGCTCCCCGATCAACGAGGAGCAGCTGGCCCAGTCCCTCGGCGTCGGGCGCACACCGGTGCGCGAGGCGCTCAAGCGGCTCCAGTACGAGCGGCTGATCACGACCTATCCCCGGCGCGGCACGTTCGCCACCGAGGTCAACATCACGGACCTGGCCCATATCTCCGAGGTGCGCCAGGAACTGGAGCCGCTGGCCGCCGCCCAGGCCGCGCGGCGCGCCACGGTCGCTGACCGGGCGAACCTGACCGCCCTGCGGCGGGAGCTGGAGAGCGCGCATTCCGGCCGGCAGGCCGCCGCCGAGCTCATGCACCTGGACCTACAGGTGCACCGCGCCGTCTACGCCGCGGCGCACAACCCGTACCTGGAGGACACCCTCGTCCGCCACGACAACCTGGCCACCCGCATCTGGTGCCTGTTCATCGACCGGCTGTCCGACATGGCCGGCCATGTCGAGCAGCACGGACCGTTGATCGAGGCGATCGTCGCCGGTGAACCGGACAAGGCGGCACAGCTCGCCCGCGGGCATGTCGAGGGTTTCGAGCGGGCCATTCGCGGGGCCATCTGAGGTGCGGTCCGGCCGGCAGTGAGTCCGTGCGGGACTAGCGCCCGCGCCTGCTCCTGCGCCTGCTCCGCACCCAACCGGTTCCGAGGACGACCACGGCGGCCACGGACACGAGGATCGCTCCCAGGACCACCGTCACCCCGGCCGAAACCACGATGATCACCCACCAGGGCCCCTCGGATTCCACAGCACCCCCAGAACGGATCACAAGTACCGGGCAAGACGCCGGCCTCCGGGGACTGGTTCCAGGACTGGTTCCAGGACTGGTTCCAGGGGCGGGCGTCAGTGCACGACGCTCCGTGGCTCCTCCGGGCGCAGTCGGGGGCGGCCCGCCAGGCTGGTCCACAGGTGCGGGGCGACGTCGTCCTCGGGGAGCTGGGCGATCATGTAGCGGACGCAGCGCTCGATCTTGACCCGCCACAGGCGGGCGGCCTCGTTTCCGTCGGCGTCACGCAGGGCGTCGAAGACGACGGTGTCCTCGTTGAGGATCGTGTCGAACGCCTGGCTGTAGTCCATGTCCAGCAGGGCGACGAACATCCGCAGCCGGGCCGTGAGGCGTTCGAAGGTGCCGGCGGCCTGCGGAAGGTCCGCGGTGCGGGCGAGCGCGTCCTGGAACCTGAGGTCGACCTCACGGATACGGGCGTGGTCCTTGTCCCGGGCCGCGGTGCGGACCTCCGCCAACGCCGCGGCGGCCGGGGCGAGTTGCTCCGGGCCGAGCATGGCGATGCGGCGGATGAGCAGTGCGCCGAGGCTGGCGCGCAGGGCGTAGAGGTCGAGGACGTCCTTCGCCGTGAGGGTGGGGACGGCGGTGGCGCCGCCCGGAAGCGGTTCGAGCATGCCCTCCTCGGCCAACGCCCGCAGCCCTGCCCGCACGACCCTGCGGGAGAGACCCAGCCGCGCCGCGAGCGGCGCCTCCCGGACCCGGTCACCCGGCCGGTGCCCGTCGGCGAGGACGGTTTCCCGCAGCAGGCCGACCACGGGGTCGGTGGTGACGGGGGCGCCGGGCGCCTCGTCGTCGGATGTGACCTGGGGCGCCGCGGCGACGGCGGGCTGACCGAGTGTGTGCAGTTCCGGGGCGTTCGAGTCGTTGACGGGGCCGCAGATGGCGGGGGCGTCGTACGACGGGCGGGGCGGGGCGACCCGGGTGAAGGGGGGCGTGGAGGGCGTCCAGGTGGTGGACCAGGTGAGCAGCCCGTCGCGGAGCCGGTGCGGGTCGGGCGCGGACTCCTGGCCCGGCTGCTCCTGCGGTGTGAGGAGACGCCGGGTCTCGTCGGTCCATGCCTCGGGGCCGGGTGCCCGGTGCCAGCGCAGGCGTGGGGGTGCGGCCGGGTCGTGCTGGTCGAGGGCGTCGTACGTCTCCGGCGGCAGGCCGTGCGCGAGCAGGTGCACGGTCTCCCCCGGGCCCGCCGCCGACCTGGACTGGTCGAGGAAGGCGCGCAGGGCGGGCTGGTCGGTCCAGGGCGCCTCCGTCGGGGGCCGCTCGCCCCGGAGTGCCGCGAAGGCGCAGGCCACGGCCAGTACGTGCGGCACCTCCCGGTCCTGGCCGAAGAGCCGGTCTACGACGGTCGCGGCGGCGGGGCGTACGGCCGGGCGCCGTCCCGTCCGGGCCGTCACGGCGAGCACGCACACCGGAGGGGCGATGAACAGGCCGACGACCTCCTCGACCTGGTCCGGCAGGGACCAGGCCCTGCGCTGCCCGTCCACGCCGCGCGCGCCCGGCTGGACGCGGTAGATGCGCCAGATCCGGCTCACCGTGCTCTGGCTCAGGCCGGTTTCGGCGGCCATCGAACGGGTCGACCAGGCCTGCCTCGCGCCGCGCGGCGGTGGGGTGAGCGTGCGGACCAGGACGTGCGCGACGGTGTCGTCGTCGGCGGTGGGAGGCCGGCCCGGGCGGGTCTGCTCGTCCAGGCCGTCCAGCCGTTCGGCGAGGAAGCGGGCGCGCCATTTGGCGACCATGTCCCGGGAGATGCCGAGCCCCTCGGCCACGGCGGTGTTGGTGGGCTCCTTCTCGCAGGCCAGGACGATCTGGGCGCGCAGGGCCCGGCCCTGTGAGCAGGTGCGGCTGCGGGTCCACGAACGCAGTGTGGCCCGCTCGTCCTCGGTGAGGACGACGGTGTCGCGGGGTCGGCCGGCCATGGCGGCAACCGTAGCCGAACTTCTGACTCAGCTGCACCCGGGCGGCCGGTGGGACGGCCGGGGCATTGTTGGCCGCTCCCTGCCTTCACATACTTCGTTGCCATCCGGCGGCCACGCTGCCGGCGTCCCCGAGAAACCGCGAGTTCGCCTCGATCAGCGAGCCCGGGCCGCCCCCCACCGGGGAGCTCTCGCGACATCGAATCCGCACCTCGACCCCGACTGGCCTGGACCTACCCTCACAGGGGCAAGTCCGGGATCCGCTCCCGGAGGCTGTGATGACCGTAAACGCAGGAAACAGACTGGATGACGCGCCCCTGTCGCGCTTCCACAAGAAACTGGCGCTGTACTCCTCCGGGGGCCCGTTCCTCGACGGCTACGTGCTGAGCATCATCGGCGTCGCCATGGTGCAGATCTCGCCGCAGCTGGAGCTGTCCGACTCCGCCGAGGGCCTGATCGGCGCGTCCGCGCTCATCGGTATCTTCCTCGGCGCGTTCGTGGGCGGCTGGCTGACCGACAAGTTCGGCCGGCAGTTGCTCTACACCATCGACCTGATCGCCATCATCGTCTGCTCGGTCGCCCAGTTCTGGGCCACCGATCCGGTCTGGCTGTTCGTCCTGCGGCTGCTGATCGGCGCGGCGGTCGGCGCGGACTATCCCATCGCCACCTCGCTGCTGGCCGAGTTCACGCCGCGCCGGTACCGGGGGCCGCTGCTGGGCGGCCTGGTCGTGATGTGGTTCGTGGGCGCCGCCGTGGCGTACATCGTCGGCGAGATCATGCTGTCGTCGCTCGGTGACGACGCCTGGCGATGGATGCTCGCGAGTGCCACGCTGCCCGCCACGATCATCGTGCTGCTGCGCCACGGCACGCCCGAGTCCCCGCGCTGGCTGGCCAACAAGGGCCGCACCGAAGAGGCCGACGCCGTCCTGCAGAAGGTCTACGGCCCCGACGTGACGGTCGCCGACATGCCGGACGAGGCGGAGGAGCGCGAGAACGTCGACATCAAGGCGATCCTGCGGTCCGGCTACGGCGGCCGGATGCTCTACATCACCGTCTTCTGGACCTGTTCGATCGTGCCGCTCTTCGCCATCTACGCCTTCGGCCCGAAGATCCTGGACGCGCTGAAGCTGGAGGGCGGCCTGGCCAACATAGGCGAGGCCATGATCACGGTGATGTTCCTCATCGGCTGTGTGGTCGCCCTGCTCGGCGTGAACAAGATGGGCCGACGCCCGCTGGTCATCCACAGCTTCCTCTGGTCGGGCCTCGCCCTGCTGCTGCTCGGCATCTTCCCGGACGCCCCCTCGGGCGTGATCATGACCCTGTTCGCCCTGTACGCGGTCATCATCGGCGGCACCCAGATCCTCCAGTGGATCTACCCGAACGAGCTGTTCCCGACCGAGGTACGCGGCTCCGCCGTGGGCCTGGCCTCCTCGGCCAGCCGGATCGGCGCCGCCGTCGGCACCTACCTCGTCCCGATGGCGCTGACCGGCTGGGGCGTCGGCGGCACCATGCTCGCGGCCGCCGCCATCAGCCTCCTCGGCGCCGTCGTCTCCGTCTTCTGGGCGCCCGAGACCCGCGGCATGGCCCTGCACGAGGCCGCGGCGCTCAATCCCCGGGCCGCACGGGGCGCGCCGACCGGCCGCACCGCGAGCGTCTGACCTCCGCCGGGGCCCCCACCATCCCGGCGGGGGCCCTGGCCGCGGCACCGACCGCCGCCCGTATCGGCGGCCATGGCTGCCGTATCGGCAGAAACACACAGCACACCGCTCGGCGCGGCCCCACGCGCAACCGAGCGTTTCACCCGTGAATCCGCAGGAGGGCACCGATGAAAGACGTAGTGATCGTGGGAGGCGGCATCGCGGGACTTTCCGCGGGCTGGCGACTGCGGCACTGGGACACGCTCCTGCTGGAGTCCGAGGAACGGGTCGGCGGCCGCATCCGGTCGGAGCGCCGGGGCCCGTACTGGCTCAACTGGGGCGGGCACGTCTACGCGGGCGGGAACTCGGCGACGTCGTGGCTGCTGAACAGCACCGGTGTCGACTCGGTGCCGGTGCCCGGCTCGCTGGCCGGGCTGTCGATGAACGGCAAGCTGCTGCTCAAGGGCCGCGTGGAGACGTACCCGTTCCGCATCCCGATGCCGATGTCGGCGCGCGTCGGCATGGTCAGGGCCGGGGCGAAGGTCGCGGTGCAGGTGGCCCGGTACGCCCGGATCGTGCAGCGGCGCAAGGGCGAGTCCGAGGCCCAACGCCAGCTGCGGATCTACGAGTTCATGAACGACCGTTCCTTCAAGGACTTCATCGGCGATCTGCCCGAGGACGCCGAGGCGCTGTTCAAGCCCACGGTGACCCGTTCCGCCGCCGACATCGACCAACTCTCCGCGGGGGCCGGCGTCGGCTACTTCAGCCTGGTGTGGAACATCGGAGCCGGACTCTCGCAGAGCATCCTCGGCGGCCCCTCCACCCTCACCGAGTCCATCGCCGCGGCCCTGTCCGACCGGGTGCGGCTCAACGCGACCGTGGACGAGATCGTCCAGAAGAAGAGCTCGGTCGTCGTCCGTTACCGGCAGGACGGAGTCGAGCAGGAGGTCGAGGCGCGCTACGTCGTCCTGGCCACGCCGGCCACCGTCAGCCACCGCGTCGCGGTCGACCTGGACCGTGACGTCCGCGAGGCCCTGTCGAAGATCGTCTACGGCCCCTATGTGAGCGCGGCGTTCCTCAGCGACGAGACCGGGCGCCGGGTCTGGGACGACGCCTACGGCATCGCCACGCCGAAGCGGTCCTTCAACGTCGCGCTGAACATGTCGAACGTCGTGCACGGCTACGAGCGGGAACGGCGACCCGGCAGCAGCATCATGACCTTCTCACCGGGCAGTCTGGCGCGCGACCTGCTGGAGCACGACGACGACAAGATCCGCCGGATCTACCTGGACGACCTGGACCAGGTCCTGCCCGGCTTCCCCGACCATGTCGTGGAGGCCGAGGTGCAGCGCTGGCCCACGGGTGCGCCGTACTGCTTCCCCGGCCGCGGCAGGCTCCAGCAGACCCTGACCCGGCGCAGCGGCCGGGTCCTCCTGGCCGGTGACTACCTCGGCACCCTCTACACCGAGACCGCGATCCAGACCGGTCTGTCCGCCGCGCACGAGGCGCGGAGTCTGCTGGCCACCGACCGGCAGACCGCGCGGCACGGCCTGACACCGGCGCCCGTCGCCCCGTAAATCCACGCCCCTGTTCGTACTTCGCAGTCTCACCTGATTTCGCAGTCTCATCTGATTTCGCAGTTTCACCTGAGGAGATTCAACAATGTCGGCACAGCTGAGCGGCGTCCTGACCGCCCTCGCCACCCCGTTCGCCCCGGACGGGGAGATCGACGAGAAGACACTGCGCCGCCTGGTCGACCGCAGCATCGACGGCGGCGTGGACGGCGTCGTCGCCTGTGGATCCACGGGTGAGTTCGCGGCGATGAGCGCGGCGGAACGGCGCCATCTGATCGAGACCGTCATCGACCAGACGGCCGGACGAGTCCCGGTCGTCGCACAGACCGGTGCGCTCAGCACCAGGGAAGCGGTCGAGCTGTCCCGGCACGCGCAGGCCGCCGGAGCCTCCGTACTGATGGTGGTCGCCCCGTACTACGAGCCGCTCACACTCGACGAGACGCTGCGCTATCTGCGTACGGTCGCCGATGCCGTGGACCTCCCGGTCATGCTCTACAACCTGCCTGGCGCAACCGGCGTCAACCTCTCCGCGGACACCGTCGGGCAACTCGCCCGCGAGGTGGAGAACATCCAGTACATCAAGGACACCAGCGCCGACATGGCGCAGGCCGGGCAGCTGATCCACCGTCACGGCGACGTCATCTCCACCTTCATCGGCTGGGACAGCCTGCTCCTCCAGGCGATCTCCGAGGGCGCCGCCGGTGTCATGGCCGGGACCGCGAACGTGATGCCGGCCGAACTGGTCTCCATCCACCGTGCGTTGCGCGCCGGCGACCTCGCCCGTGCACAGGCCGAGTGGGCGCGGATCTACCCCCTCATGGACGCGATCATGTCCGCGCCGTTCATTCCGGCGGTCAAGGCCGCTCTGGACGCGGCCGGATTCCCCGTCGGCGGCCCCCGTGAGCCACTGCTCGGCCTCGACGCCGCCACGACGGCCAGGATCTCCGACCTGGTCCGCGCCCTGCGTCCGTAGGGCGACAAGACGGACATCGCCGTGTGCGCCGCCGGGTTCGCCCAACTGCTCGCTTGCATAGGCGAGTTGGGTGACGACCGAATTGGGTGACCCGGTACGACCGTCATCGCCGTCGGATCCCTCGCCCGGCACCGCCGCGAGACCGGCGGCGCCGAAGCCCCCCACGCCACGCCACGCCAGTCGCCGTGTCGACGGCGCACGGCACCGGCCGCCGTATCGACCTGTCGGCCGCCTCCCGACCACCGGCCTCCTACTCCCCTCCCCCGACCACTCAAGGAGCCACTGATCATGACCACTGCCGCCGGCCTCACGACGGCCACCGTTCGCCGCGCAGCCGATGCACCGCCCCTGATCACCGAGGCCGACCTTCCCGCGGCCCGGCACTTCATCGACGGGAAATTCCCGGACGGGGCGCCCGAGCGCGTCATCGACGTGGTCGACCCGAGCACGGAGGGCGTCATCGCCCGGATCCCCGAGGGCACTGTCGAGGACATCGACCGAGCGGTCGCGGCCGCGGTGGCGGCCAAGGACCCGTGGGCACGGCGGGTCCCCAAGGAGCGCTCGGAGGTGCTGCACGCCATCGCGGACCGCGTGGCCGAGAACGCCGAGCTCCTCGCCAGGCTGGAGTCGGCGAACACGGGCAAGCCGCTCGCCGTGTCGCGGGACGACATCGGCATGACCGTCGACACCTTCCGCTTCATGGCCGGCGCGGTGCGCGCGACCACCTCCATGGCTGCCGGCGACTACGCCGAGAACCATCTGTCGGTCATGCTGCGCGAACCGCTCGGCGTGATCGGCGTGATCACACCCTGGAACTACCCCCTGCTCATGGCGGCCTGGAAGATCGCCCCGATCCTCGCCGCCGGCAACACCCTGGTCCTCAAGCCGTCCGAGCAGACCCCACTGACCACCCTGAAGTTCGCCGAACTCGTCGCCGACCTGCTGCCGCCCGGCGTGCTGAACGTGGTGAACGGGTACGGCGCGGTCGCCGGCGCCCGGCTCGCCGAGCACCCGGACGTGAACATGATCGCCCTGACCGGTTCGGTCGCCAGCGGCCGTGCCGTCGCCCGGGCCGCCGCCGACACCCTCAAGCGGGTGCACCTCGAACTCGGCGGCAAGGCCCCGGTCGTGGTCCTCCCGGACGCCGACCTCGCGGCGGCCGCGTCGGGGTTGCGCGTGGCCGGCTTCTGGAACTCGGGGCAGGAGTGCGGGGCGGCCTGTCGTGTGCTCGTCCACGAGTCGGTCGCGGAGGAGTTCGTTGAGCAACTCGTTGACGAGGTACGTCAGTTGACCGTCGGTGAGCCTCGCGCCGGGGAGGACGTCGACGTCGGGCCCATGGTCTCCAAGGCCCACTTCGAGCGGGTCACGGGGTACCTGGAGCGGGCGAAGAGCGAAGGCGTCCGGGTGGCGGTGGGAGGCGGGGCGCTCGACGGGCCCGGCTATTTCGTGGCCCCGACGGTGCTGGTCGACGTGCCCGAAGGGGCCGAGGTCGCCCGCGAGGAGATCTTCGGCCCGGTCGTCACGGTCGAGACCTTCGCCGACGAGGACGAGGCCGTACGGCGCGCCAATGACGTACCCCTCGGTCTGTCGGCCTCGGTGTGGACCGAGAACGCACGCCGCAGCCACGACATCGCCGCGCGCCTCGACTTCGGGACCGTCTGGGTCAACTCCCATCTCGTGCTGGCGAGCGAGGTCCCCTGGGGCGGTTTCAAGGGCTCCGGCTACGGCCGGGACCTGTCGATCTACGCGCTGGACGACTACTCGCGCTCCAAGCACGTGATGCACAACCACGGGCGCTGATCCCGCCCCACCCCCGTCGTGGCCGTCCACCAACCTGAGGTTGTACGACTTTTCCCCCAACCGCTGAGGACCCGGTGCGGGTGGCTCCATGTGCGCCGTCTATTCGAGTGCTTGTCTGCACGTCACCGCTTCTCGCCCGTGGGTGGGCGGCATACCTCTGGCGACCACACACCTACCGAAGGAGACGCTCATGCGTGCACCTTTCGCCCTGGCCGCCCTCGCTCTCGCCGGGACGGCTCTGCTCGGGGGCCCGGGCCAGGCCTTCGCCGACGACGACATGGGTAACGGGGCGACCGATTTCGGGAACAACGCTCCGGCCACCCCCAACTTCGGCCAGGGCGCGTCCGGTTCCGACCCGATGGCGTCCGGCTCCAACCAGAGCACCCCCGGTTCCGAGCAGGGCACGCCCAGCTTCGGCGACGTCGGCTCCGTCTTCGACCCGACCAGCGCCGGCTGACGACTGCTCCGCGCTTTCATCCCCTGCCCCCGCACCGGGACGCTGTCGGTGCGGGGCGCGGGGCTTTCCCATGCGCCGAGCGCGCCCCCGTACAGAGGGCGTACCCGACGAACCCCCGTACAGCTCAGGCACCTTGAGCTGTACCACTGAGGTCGCCCCGTACGCGACGGTACGGCTCGCCCTGGGCCGGGCGTTGGTCTGGCCGGTCTGCGGCGGGCCAGGTGGCGCAGGCGCGTTCGGCCAGGGCGGTCACGGTGAGGGCGGGGTTCACGCCGAGGTTGCCGGGGACGGCGGAGGCGTCGATGACATGCAGGCTCGGGTAGCCGTGGACCCGGTGATAGAGGTCGGCGACACTCGTCGCCGGCCGGCTGCCGATCGGGCAGCCGCCCAGCAGGTGCGCGGTGACCGGCAGCCGTAGGACGGTGTTCCACAGCAGTGCGGCCCGGCCGTCGATGCGCAGGGCGTAGTCGTGGGCGACGGCCTCGGCGGAAGCCAGCCGCACGGGTTCGGGGTGGGGGCCTCCCGGACGGAAGGTCAGGCTCCCGCGGCGGTAGTGGCTGGTCAGGTGGGAGTCGCCCTGTTCCATGGCGAGGAGCACGGCGGTACGCCGACCGAAGTCCCGCCACGAAGACCCGCCCGGCCGGGCGAGCAGTGCGGCCGGATGGGTTCCGGGCCCGAGTCGGCACAGCTGGACCAGGAGGTCGGATCGCGGTCGCAGCACGGAGCTGATCGCGACACCGGGTCCCACGTCGAAGCCGTCGGCGGACACGGCGGCGAACACCTCCCGGTTGGTACGGGTGCGGGTGCCCAGCGCGGCGGAAAGGTGCGGCAGATACGGCTGGGAGCGGTGCAGGAGTTCTGCGGTGCCCCAGGCCCCGGCGGCGAGAACGACTTGGTGCGCCGACAGTACGGTGCGGGTCCGGGTGATACCGGTGCCGTGGCGTGTGTGCACGTGCCAGGTGCCGTCCGGTTGCGGGACCAGTTTCCGGGCTTCGGTCAGGGGCCGGATCTCGGCCCCGGCTCGCTGGGCGAGGTGCAGGTAGTTGTGGTCCAGGGAGTTCTTCGCGCCGACGCGGCAGCCCAGTGTGCACCGGCCGCACTCCGTGCAGCCGGCCCGTGCCGGGCCCCGGCCGTCGAAGAAGGGGTCCGGCACCGTCCGCCCGGCTGGGCCGAAGTGGATGCCGACCCGGGCGGCATGGACGGCGCCGGGCACCCCGAGTGCGGCGGCCGTTCGGCGCAGGACGTCGTCCCCTGCCGCCTGCCGGGGCACGCGCGTGGTGCCCAGTATCCGTTCCGCCAGTGCGTAGGCCGGGGCGAGTTCGCTCTCCCAGTCGAGGGTCGGATCCCAGCAGGCCTCGCGGAAGACGGCCCCGTCGGGCCGGTGGTGGACGCCCGCGTAGACGAGGGATCCGCCGCCCACCCCGACACCCGTCAGCGCGACCAGCCGGCGTCGTACCCGCAGGCGTGCGATGCCGCGCCAGCCGAGCCAGGGCGCCCACAGCAGATGCCGCGCCTGCCACGCGGACGTGGCGAAGTCCTCCGGACGCCAGCTGCGCCCGGCCTCGACGACCGTGACGCGGTAGCCCTTCTCCGCCAGCCGCAGTGCCGCGACGCTCCCGCCGAACCCCGAGCCCACGACCAGCACCTCATGCGAGCGTGATCCAACCGCACCCTTCATCACGGTCGGTACGTTATCGGTCGCAGTGCGCTCATCATCCGATCAGTCAGAGAGAGCCCGTGACCGTGCCTCCACCCGCCGTCCCGACCGCTCCGGGTTCACTGCCCCTGCTCGGGCACAGCCTGCGACTCCTGCTCGACCCACTCGACTTCATGGCGTCGCTCAACGGGCTGGGCCCCCTGGTGCGGATGCGAGGCCCGGCCTTCACACCCGACGTCTACCTCGTCAACTCACCTGAACTACTCCACCAGTTACTGGTGACCGACGCCCGCGACTACGCCCAGGCGAGGATCACGGCCGGGATCGGCTCCCAGTTCGGCGTCAGCCTGGTGATGGACATGGACTTCGACGGGTTGACACTGTTCGGATCACACCTGAGGCACCGGCGCGCCGTGCAACCCGCCTTCCACCCCCACCGCATCGCCGCCGGAACACCGGCACTCCGGCAGGCCGTCCAGGAGGCCGTGGCCCGGTGGTGCCCGGGCACGACGATCCGGGTGGACAAGGAGATGGCCGGCCTCGCCTACCGGGTCAACGCGCGCGCCGTGTGCGGGAACACTCCGGCCCTCGACCAGGTGACGGCCGCTCTGGCCGCCCTGAGCTCCCAGACCACCCGAGGCCTGTACTGGCGCCTTGCCGTCCCGCAGCTCGCCCACCTCAAACACGTGCCGGGCACAGGCAGGTTCCTGCGGGCGCTGTCCGATCTGCGCACCGGCATCCTGGCGGCGCTCACCCACCAGCGCGGTCAGGGCGCGGCCGACGGCAGTGTCCTCTCCCAGCTTCTGCGAGCCCGTTACGCCGACACGGACGAACGGCTCGGCGACCGGCAGATCACCGCCGACATGCTCTTCCTCATCTGGGCCGCGACACACGGCCTCAAGGAGGTACTCCCCCACCTCTTCTACGAGCTGGCACGCCACCCGGACATCGAACAGCGAGTGCACCAGGAGATCGACGCCGTCCTGGACGGCCGCCCCGTGCAGGCCGAGGACCTCACCTCCCTCGAATACACCCGACGCGTCGTCAAGGAGACGCTGCGGCTGCACCCCGCCCCCTGGATGCTGGGCCGGCGCACCCTCGTCCCCGTACGCCTGGGCACAGCCGAGCTCCCCGCCGGCACCGAACTCGCCTACTGCACCTACGCGTTGCACCGCAATCCCGCCATCCACCCCGACCCGCTGCGTTTCGACCCCGACCGCTGGCTGCCCGGCCGCGCCAAAACCCTGGCACGCTGCGCGGACGTCCCCTTCGGCGCGGGGGTACGCAAGTGCATCGGCGACGCCCTGACGATGAACCAGCTCCTGACCGCCGTAGCCACCATCGCGGCCCAATGGCAGCTGCGCACCGCACCAGGACACCGCTACCGGCCGCACGGCCGCATCGTCATCTCCCCCGGCCCGATGCCCATGACCTGCCACCGGCGCCAGGGGTGAGGGAGCCGGAATCCGCCGCACCGATCACCCGGCGGACGACCTCGGCGACCCCTACGACCTCTACGACCTCGCAGACAACCTGAGGGCAATAGATCATCCTTCACGGTTGTATTCACATCCCGGCCGTAACAGGGGTCTGGCGGGCGACGTTTGCGCGGGCGTGGACATTGGCACGCAGGTCGTGGGCCGGCACGGTACGGACGCGGCAGATCACCGGGTGGAACACCCCCGGATCCCCCGGCAGACGCCTTCGAACCGAGAGGACGTGTGAGGTGGGTACCCCCGCAGTGCCACTCGCCGGTGTCTACCGGCGGAGCGGAATTCACGACCCGGCCCTGCGCCGCGGCTATGAGGAGTGCCGCCGCGCCACCCGCGCGACGGGCGAGATCGAGTACGCCGTCTCGCTGCTGCTGCCGCCACCGCTGCGGACCGCAACCTGGGCGCTGTACGGCGCCGTACGCGCCGTGGACGACCTGGCCGACGCGCCCGATACCGCCGAAGGAGCGGATCCCGGGCGAGCCGGACGGCTGGAGGCCTGGATCTCGGCCTTCGACGCGGACCTGCGTGAGGGCCGCGGCAGCGACCCGGTACGGCAGGCGCTGATTCACACCATGCTGACCTGGAACCTGCCGCCGGGGTTCCTGCACACGCTGTTCGAGGAGCTGCGCCAGGACGTCCACGGACGGCAGTTCGCCACCTGGCAGGAGTGGCGGCGCTACAACAGCCTGATCAACACCCCGCTCGTACTGCGCGCGGGCTCACTGCTCATGCGGGCCGCGGGCCTGTCGGCCGAACCGGAGGCGATCGCCGCGGGCGTGCCGGACATGGCCATCGCGTGGCAGACCGCCGTCGACGCGATCTACCTCACCGACGCCCTCGTCGACCTCTCCGACGACCTGGACCGCGGCCACGTCCCCCTGCCGCAGGAAGCCCTGGACGAGGCCGGTGTACCCCGGGCGGACCTGCTGACCCGGCGCACCACCCCGGCGTTCGAGGAACTGGTGCGCCGACTGACCGACCGCGCCCGCACCTGGCTGGACCACGCCCCGCTCCCACCCGTGCTGCACCCCGCGGTCGCTGTCGCCCTCGGCGCCTACACCGACCTGTACCGGCTCCGCCTCAAGGCCGCCGCCGACGCCCCCGCCGCACTGCTGCACCGCCGCCCCGCCCTGCCGCGAAACGCCCGGCTGCGCCTGCTGCTGCCCGCCCGGACGAAGGCGGCGCTGTCCTGGGCCCTGTTCCCCTTCCCCATCCAGCCCGGCCCGCCGCCGCACCTGTCACCGACCGACGCGGCTGAGGCACCCGACGCACCCGGGCGAGCCGAGCAGGTATGCGCAGGCGCCGTTCAGAGGTACGCGCCCGCCCCTCCGCCTCCCCACCCGTCCGGCGCCTGTCCGCCCCAACTCCCGCCCGAGGCCATGCCGCGTCACGTCGCGATCGTCATGGACGGCAACGGCCGCTGGGCAACCGCCCGCGGCCTGCCCCGCACCGATGGCCACCGGGCGGGCACCGACGCACTGATCGACGTCGTCCATGGCGCCCGGGAGATCGGGCTGAAACACCTGACGGTGTACGCGTTCTCCACCGAGAACTGGAAACGCCCCGCCGACGAACTGCAGACCCTGATGTACGAAATCCCCCAGGCCATGCACAGCATGGTGGACCAGGCACTGGACGTCCGCCTGCGCTGGGCCGGAGTCCGCTCCCGTCTGCCGGCCGACGTCACCGAAACCCTCGTCGAAGCCGAGCGGGCCACCCGCGACCGCACCGGACTGACGCTGACCATGTGCGTGAACTACGGGGGCCGCGCCGAAATCACGGCAGCCGCGGCGAAACTCGCCCGGGAAGCAGCCGCCGGAAGGATCGACCCCGCCTCGGTCTCCGAGCATTCCTTCGCCCGCTACCTCCACGTCCCCGAACTGCCCGACGTGGACCTGCTGCTGCGCACCGGCGGCGACCAGCGCACCTCCAACTTCCTTCCCTGGCAGGCCACTTACGCGGAACTGCTCTTCCTGGACACACCGTGGCCCGAGGTGGACCGCCGAACCCTGTGGAAGGCGATCGAACAGTACGCCCGCCGCACCCGCCGCTACGGCTCCGTACCCCGCATCCCCGCCCAGCCCACCTTGCCGAGCGGACACGGAGCACCGGCCCCATGAGCACGCGGCGGGGGGCGTACCGGACCTCGGCGAATCGGCGGATCGTCAGGCTGGGGTCCTTGGGGAAGACCGCCACGCCGGTCGGTGTGGCCGGGGGTTCCGGTTGTCGGCCCCAGGAGTCGGCGGACTCGCGGTACAGACGGGCCGAGGAGGCCGCCGTGCCGGTGAGCCAGTACAGCATGACGTCGGTGAGCATCTGGTCGCGGTCCACCGCGTCCTCGGGCGCGTCCACGGAGTCGGTCCAGTCCTTGAACTTCTCGACGATCCAGGCGAGTTGGCCGACCGCGGAGTCGTGCAGCGCGAAGGCGAGGGTCTGCGGGCGGGTGGACTGCACGGCCGCGTATCCGAACAGCTCCCGCTGGTAGCGCTACCCGTGCTTGACGCCGCTGCTCCTCCTCGGTGAAGGCCGCGGCGTCCGGGGGCGGCGTCGATCCGGCCGAGTTCCCGGGTGATGGACGAGCCCCAGTCGCCGCCGTGTGCGCCGTAGCGGGTGTATCCGAGGCGTTCATCAGCTCCGTCCAGGCGCGGGCCACGCGCCCCACGTTCCATCCCGTCTCGCGTGTGGGGCCGGAGACGCCGTAGCCGGGGATCGAGGGGACGACGACATGGAAGTCCTCGCTCAGAGGCTCAATGACATTGTTGTTCGCGCCAGTCATAGGTGTGCCGCCAGTACTTGTTGGGGCCGGGGCTATGGCCGTGTCCGTTCGGCGCATGTCGCGTCGGCCTTCTTTTTCGGGAGGTCGAGAGTGCTGCGCAGGTTGATCGGTTTGAGGAAGACGGCGGCGATCACAGCGAGCACGGCCGCGCCGGCCGAGATGAGGAAGATGTGCGCCGTCGCATCGCCGTACGCGACGCGGATGATCTCCTGTGCCGCGGGGGACTGAGCGACGGCCGATGAGGACTGGCCGGCGGACATCCCGTGGCCGCCGGACATCCCGTGGCCACTGGACATCCCGGCGGCGGCCAACCCGCTCGCCACCTTGTCGTCGACCTGGCGGGCCAGGACGGCGCCGAGGACGGCGACGCCCACCGTGCCGCCGAGGGATCGGAAGAACGACACCGTGGAGCTCGCCGCCCCGACGTCCTTCAACTGCACGGTGTTCTGCACGGCGAGCACGAAGTTCTGCAGCGTCATGCCGACGCCCATCCCGACCAACAGCATCGACACACCCAGGAAGACCATGGGCGTCTCGTGATCGATGACGCCGAGTCCGGCGGATCCGACGGTGAGGAGCACGGCGCCGGAGATGAGGAACGGCTTGATCTTCCCGGTTCGGCTGATCATCCGGCCGCAGACGATGGAGGCGATCAGGATGCCGGCCATCATCGGAATCGTCAGCAGGCCGGCTTCGGTGGGGGTGCGGCCGCGGCTCAGCTGGAAGTACTGGCTGAGGAACACCGCGGTGCCGAACATGGCCGTACCGACCGCCAGGCTGCCGAGGATGGCCAGGGCCGTGGTGCGCCTCCTGACGATGGCGAGCGGAACGATCGGTTCGGCGGCGCGCGTCTCCACCCACAGGGCCGCGGCGAGCAGGACCAGCCCGCCGGACACCATGGCGGCGGTCTGCCACGAGGCCCAGGCGAAGGAGCCGTCGACGAACGACACCCAGATGAGCAGAACGCTGACACCGGTGGCGATCAGAGTCGCCCCCAGATAGTCGATCTTCACGTTCTCGCGGCGCAGGACAGGAAGGTTCAGCGTCCGCTGGAGCAGGAGGAACGCGACGGCGGCGAGCGGAATGGCGATGAAGAAGCACCACCGCCAGCCCAGCCACGAGGTGTCGACGATGACGCCGCCGAGTAGCGGACCGCCGATAGTCGACGTCGAC
Source organism: Streptomyces sp. (assembly GCA_013362785.1). Taxonomy (GTDB): domain Bacteria; phylum Actinomycetota; class Actinomycetes; order Streptomycetales; family Streptomycetaceae; genus Streptomyces. The sequence continues at coordinate 161,994 of JABFVM010000035.1, forward strand.
GTGGTGCCGCTCAGGTAGGCGCTGTAACGGCCGCGCTCACGAGGCGGGATGAGGGCGGCGATGGCGATCTGGACGAGCGCCTGCACACCCCCCACACCGACGCCCTGGACGGCCCGCGCGGCAATGAGCTCACCGCCCGTCCGGCTGATCCCGGACGCCAGGGTGCCGAGCACGAAAACGGCGATGGCGATCTGGAGGAGCGCCTTCTTGCTGAAAAGGTCGGCGAGCTTGCCCCAGATCGGTGTCGTCGCCGTGGTGGTGAGGAGGGTCGCGGTGACGACCCATGTGTACTGGGTCTGCGATCCGTGCACCGATCCGATGATCTTCGGCAGCGCGCTGGAGACCACCGTACTGCTGAGGGTCGACACGAACAGGGCGAGGAGCAGACCGCTGAGCACCTTCAGCACCTGTCGGCGAGACGCGGGAGAAGGCTCCATGGGTTCTGACTCGTTCACTGCGCTCACTGCGCTCCTCGTCGGATCGGATGGGTTGCAAGCCACTGGTCGGCATCGCCGGGACCACCGCGGGGCCGATACGGCGAGAGGGCGCGCGAAGGCCGGTACGGACGGCGGTCTTCGCGCACCCCCGCGGCAGCGGCCGGGAATCAGGAGTGCGTGGCCTGGGCGGCCCCGATCAGCGGGCAGTCCAGCCTGTCCTCCTTGCGGCCGAGGAGCTGGAGGTTGCGGGCGCCGAAGTCGACCAGGAGCGGCTGCCCGGAGATGTACCGCGCCGCGTGCGAGTTGAGGAACACCAGCGGGTCCGCCATCTCCTCCGGTGTGGCCAGGCCTTTGTGGAGGCCGGCGTTCGCCTCCAGCTGGTCGCGTCCGCCGCGCATCACGGCGAAGTCCGGCGTCAGACCGGTCTCGGTGTTCGTGGGGAGCAGGGCGTTCACCCGGATACCGCGGCTCGCGAGTTCGGTGGCGCTGTGCGCCATGAACAGGTTGAGCACCCGCTTCGAGAGCGCGTAGGCGGCCGGTCCGGGCTGGCTCTGCAGGCCGAGTCCTTCGATCGCCTCGACGATGGCGTCCCACCCCTCGGCACGGATCAGCCCTTCGAGTTCCTCCTGGTAGCGCTCCCAGTTGATACCGCCCAGGGAGGACACGTAGGCGATCGCGCCGCCCTCGCCCATCCGGGCCTCCAGGTACGTCTTCGAGATGTACTTGTAGGAGCCGTAGTTGATGAGCAGGGTCGTGTTGTAGTCGTGCTGGAGACCGGAGACCCCGGCCACCCCGAAGAACGCGTCGATGTGCTCGGGAAGCGACGCGAACGCCCGGTCGATGTCCTCCCGTACGCCCAGGTTCGCCTGGATCGCGGAGGCGAGACCGGACAACTCCGTCGGCGCGTAGTCGATGACGTGGACCTCGGCGCCCAGCTCGACGAGCCGCTGTGCCGTCGCCTTGCCGATGCCGGAGGCCGCGCCGGTCACGACCGCGGTCTTGCCGGCGTACTGCAGGTAGTCGTTCATGTGCCCAGTTCCTCTCACCCGCGCCGATGCCGGACGCGGGGCCGCTGTGTGGGGCTGTTGTGCATGAGGGCTGTTATGCGTGAGCGCTGTTGTGCGTGAGGGCTGCTCTGCGGGGGGTATCTGCATGGGGGTCTGCGTGCGGGGGCGCGTCAGGAGAGCGGGAGTGGGAGCGCGGACCCGATGGTCTTGGTCTCGGTGAAGACCTCGAAGCCCTCACGGCCGCCCTCGCGGCCGAAGCCGCTGGCCTTGTAGCCGCCGAACGGGGCGTCCCCGCCGGAGAACGAGCCACCGTTGATCATGAAGGTGCCGGTGCGGATGGCGCGTGCGATGCGCAGAGCACGCTCCGTCGAGGCCGACGAGACGTACCCGGAGAGGCCGTACCGGCTGGCGTTGGCCAGTTGGATCGCCTCGTCGTCGGTGTCGAACGGCGTGATGGTGAGCACCGGGCCGAAGATCTCCTCCTGCGCGATGGTGGAGCCGTTGTCGACGTCCACGAAGAGTGTCGGCTCGACCCAGAAACCCGGGCGGTCGGGGACGCCGCCACCGATGGCGAGCTTCGCGCCCTCTTCCTGTCCGATGCGGATGTAGTCGACGATGCGGTCGCGCTGCCGGGCCGAGACGATCGGGCCGGCCAGCATCTTCTGATCCTGCGGGTCACCCCAGGGCACCTGCTGGAATGCCTGCGTCAGGCCGCCGACGACCTGCTCGTAGACATCGCGGTGCACCAGCAGCCGGGTCGGCAGCGCGCAGCCCTGCCCTGAGTGGGCGAGCGCGCCGAGCGCCTGCGGGACGGCCTGGCCGAGGTCCGCGTCGTCGAGGATGATCGACGCGCTCTTGCCACCGAGTTCCAGCATCGTGCGCTTGAACGTCGGCGCGGCGAGTTCGAGGATGCGCTGCCCCGTGACCGTGGAACCGGTGAAGGTCACCATGTCGACGCGCGGGTCGGTCAGGAGGAGTTCGGCCGTGTCACGGCCACTGGTCGTCACCACGTTGACCACGCCGGCCGGGATGTCGGTGCGCTCGGCGATGAGCCGACCGACGCGGGTGGCGTTCCACGGCGTCTCGGGCGCGGGCTTCGCGACGACCGTGTTGCCGGTGGCGAGAGCGCCGGCGAGCTTGACGAGCAGCAACCCGAAGGGGAAGTTCCACGGGGTGATGGCGGCGACGACGCCGACGGGCTCCTTGACCACCCACCGCTGGCTGGGCTCGTTGCTGAACCGGTTGACGGTGTCGTCGAGCCGGCGCACCCACTCGAACTCGTCGATGTGGTCGATGTGCCACCGGAACTTCTGCAGAGGCTCTTCCAGTTGAGCACCGTGGGTGAGCATGCGCGGGGCACCGACCTCCGCGATGAGTTCCTCCCGCAGTTCCTCCTTCTCCTCGACCAGCGCGTCGAGGAACTGGGTCAGGGCACGCTTGCGCAACTGCCGGTCGACGGCCCAGTCCGTCTCCTCGAACGCACGCCGTGCCGCGCCGATCGCGTCGAGCATGTCGTCCCGGCCGGCGTCGGCAACCTTGCCCAGGACGGTGCCGTCCGCCGGGTTCAGTACCTCGAACGTGCGGCTGTCCGTGGCCGCGCGCAGCTTTCCGTCGATCAGCAGGCGTTCCTCGTGGCGCGATGCCGGGGACGGTGGGACGGACGGAGTGGCGGACATCGGAGTGGTGGACATCATTGTCTCCTCGGTTGGGTGGAGGGAGCCGGAGTTCAGGACTTGGCCGCAGGCACGGTCGGGCGCACGGCCTCGCCCCAGCTCGCTCCGGTGGCGATGGCCTGGCGCCACTGCCGGATCGCCTTGGGCGGCATGCCCACCGCGAGGGCACCGGTCAGCCGGTCGCCGGTGCGGTAGGCGGCCACGAACTTCCGCTCCGCCAGGCCGCCTTCGACCACAACGGCCTCGTCATGGCCGCGCAGATAGCCGTACGCCTGGACCTTCATGTCGTACTGGTCGGACCAGAAGTACGGCACCGGCGCGAACGGCTTGCGCGCCTCCGGGTTGAGCAGGTTGCGGGCGGCGGCCATCCCTTGCTCGGCGGCGTTGGTGCGATGCTCGATCCGCATCGACTGCCCGAACAGCGGGTTGTACCAGCGGGCGACGTCACCGGCCGCGTACACGTTGCGTGCGGCCTGGCAGTACTCGTCGCATACGACGCCGTCGCCGACGGTGAGCCCGCTGCCGGCCAGCCAGTCGGTGTTGGGCAGCGACCCGACCGCGACCAACACCTCGTCGGCCTCGACCAGTTCACCGCCGGCCAGCCGTACCCCACCCTCGGTCACCTCGGCCACGCTCACCCCGCAGCGTAGGTTCACGCCCCGCTCCAGATGCGCGCCGGTCAGCACCTCGCCGACCTGCCTGCCGACGGCGTGGGCCAGCGGCACCGGGGCGGGTTCGAGGAGGGTCACCTCACAGCCGAGCTTCCAGGCGACGGCAGCCGCCTCCGCCCCGAGGAACCCGGCACCGACCACGACCAGCCGCCGCCCCGGCGTCAACCGGTCCCGCAGCCTCACCGCGTCGTCCAGGGTGCGCAGCACGTGCGCCCCCTCCCCGGGCAGCCTCCGGGGCCGTACTCCGGTGGCGATGACCAGTGCGTCGTACGGCACCGTCGAGCCGTCGGCCAGCGCTATCTCGGCGTCGACGAGCCGTAGGCCGGTCGCGGCCACCCCGAGGCGCAGGTCGAGGTCGAGCCCGGCCAGGTCGCCAGGGGTGCGCAGGGCCAGCCGCTCGGGCTCCCACTCGGCGGCCAGCAGCTGCTTGGACAACGGCGGACGGTCGTACGGCGCGAGGGGTTCGTCACCGACGAGGGTCAGGGTGCCGTCGTAGCCCTCGCGGCGCAGCGTCTCGACGGCCGCGAGGCCGGCGGCCGAGGCACCCACGACGACGATGCGCCTCACTGGTCCACCAGCCGGATCGCAGCGGCGGGACAGACCGCGATGGCCTCCCTGACGTCATCGAGTTGCTCCGCGCCGACCTGCTCCTCCAGCAGGATCGCGATGCCGTCGTCGTCCTGGTCGAACACCTCCATCGCGG
>JABFVM010000401.1 GCA_013362785.1 Streptomyces sp.
CGCACTTCCCCAGGAGCGCCGCGTCGTCACCGCCATCCCCGGTCCGAAGTCGCAGGAGCTGCAGGCCCGCCGTACCGCCGCGGTCGCCCAAGGCGTGGGCTCCGTGCTGCCCGTGTTCACCGCGCGTGCGGGCGGCGGCATCATCGAGGACGTCGACGGCAACCGGCTCATCGACTTCGGCTCCGGCATCGCCGTGACCTCTGTCGGCGCGTCCGCCGAGGCCGTCGTCCGCAGGGCGACCGCGCAGCTCGCCGACTTCACCCACACCTGTTTCATGGTCACGCCCTACGAGGGCTACGTCGCCGTCGCCGAGGCGCTGGCCGAGCTGACCCCGGGTGACCACGCCAAGAAGTCGGCGCTGTTCAACTCCGGCGCCGAGGCCGTCGAGAACGCCGTCAAGATCGCCCGGTCGTACACCAAGCGCCAGGCCGTCGTCGTCTTCGACCACGGCTACCACGGCCGCACCAACCTCACGATGGCGCTGACCGCGAAGAACATGCCGTACAAGCACGGCTTCGGTCCGTTCGCGCCCGAGGTCTACCGGGTGCCGGTGGCCTACGGCTACCGCTGGCCGACCGGTCCGGAGAACGCGGGCCCGGAGGCCGCCGCGCAGGCCATCGACCAGATCAGCAAGCAGGTCGGTGCGGAGAACGTCGCCGCGATCATCATCGAGCCGGTGCTCGGCGAGGGCGGCTTCATCGAGCCGGCCAAGGGCTTCCTGCCGGCCATCAGCAAGTTCGCCGCCGACAACGGCATCGTCTTCGTCGCGGACGAGATCCAGTCCGGGTTCTGCCGTACGGGCCAGTGGTTCGCGTGCGAGGACGAGGGCATCGTCCCCGACCTGATCACCACCGCGAAGGGCATCGCCGGCGGCCTCCCGCTCGCCGCCGTGACCGGCCGCGCCGAGATCATGGACGCCGCGCACGCGGGCGGCCTGGGCGGCACCTACGGCGGCAACCCGGTCGCCTGCGCCGGTGCGCTCGGCTCGATCGAGACGATGAAGGAGCTCGACCTCAACGCCAGGGCGAAGAACATCGAGGCGGTCATGAAGGCCCGCCTCAACGCCATCGCCGAGAAGTTCGACATCGTCGGTGATGTGCGCGGCCGCGGCGCCATGATCGCCATCGAGCTGGTCAAGGACCGCGCCACCAAGGAGCCGAACCCGGAGGCGACCGCCGCGCTCGCCAAGGCCTGCCACCAGGAGGGCCTGCTGGTCCTGACCTGTGGCACCTACGGCAACGTGCTGCGCTTCCTGCCCCCGCTGGTGATCGGCGACGACCTTCTGAACGAGGGTCTCGACATCATCGAGCAGGCCTTCGCCCGCATCTGAGGCCACAGCAAAACCACTGGTGAGCGCCAGGGTCCCGGTCCCGGGAACCCCATCCGCCCCGGCCCTGACACACACCGTGATTCCGGGGCTGGGGCGGCTACCGTCAGAGCGTGTGAAGAAGGTGTGCGAGGTGGATGTCAGGACGCGATTCCGTCTGTCTAACGCCCTCGCCCTGTCGTAGGTTCTAACCAGATGAGAGATACACCCCGCCCAGAGGGGACTCTGGGTGACATCAGGCCGAGGCCTCCCCAGCTTCGACCTGGTCGTGCCCTCGCGCACACAACCGGAGCTTCCGGCTCCGGATCTCCTCACCGATCGGACAGTCGCCCGCCCCAAACCCCCCGGGGCGCGCGACCATCCGGTCCGGACGGCCGCCTCGGAACCACCCCCCCTGTTCCGGGGCGGCCGACCTCCCTCTTTCTCCTTCTCGGACTCCTCGGGCTTCCCGCCCTTCTCTTCGCGCTGATCACCTGGCAGGTGATGGTCGACGGCCCGCTGGTCGACCTCGACGAGGCGGCCAGCCGGGCCCTGATCCACCCGGACCGCTTCTCCGAACTCCTCGCCGACCTGGGCAATGTGCAGGTCGCGGTGCCGGTCCTGGCCGTCGCCCTGGTGTACGCCGCATGGCGGGCCCGTCGCGGCGCCGGTACAGACCACTGGTGGCTGCCGGCCACCGCGGCCGCCGTCCTCATGGCGCTGGTCCCGGCCCTGATCGTCCCCCTCAAGGAACTCACCGACCGCCCCGGCACCCCGGCCGTACCGCCCGCCACCGGCTACTATCCGTCCGGCCACACCGCCACGGCCGCCATCGCCTACGGCGCCGCGACCCTGCTGCTCCTCCCCCGGCTGAGCTCGGCGTACGTCCGTCGAGCGGTGCTCGTCCTGTGCGCCGCCCTCAACCTCGGCGTCGGGTTCGGTCTGGTCCGGCGCGGCTACCACTGGCCACTGGACGTCGTGGCCAGTTGGTGCCTTTGCGCGGTGCTGCTCGGCCTGCTGTGGCTGTTCCTCAGCCGAAGTAGCCGTCGAACGTCCGCTGGAACTCCCAGCCGCCGTACCGGTCCCAGTTGATCGACCACGTCATCAGGCCGCGCAGCGCGGGCCAGGTGGCGTGGGTGGCGTACGAGCCGCAGTTCGTCTTCTTCGTCAGGCAGTCGAGGGTCTTGGTGACCTCGGACGGAGGGACGTGGCCGTTGCCCGCGTTGGTGGAGGCGGGCATGCCGATCGCGACCTGGTCGGGGCGCAGCGGCGGGAAGACGTTGTTCGCGTTGCCCGCGACCGGGAAGCCGGTCAGCAGCATGTCCGTCATGGCGATGTGGAAGTCGGCGCCGCCCATGGAGTGGTACTGGTTGTCGAGGCCCATGATCGGGCCCGAGTTGTAGTCCTGGACGTGCAGCAGTGTCAGGTCGTCGCGCAGGGCGTGGATGACCGGGAGGTACGCCCCCGCCCTCGGGTCCTGGCCGCCCCACTGGCCGGTGCCGTAGTACTGGTAGCCGAGCTGGACGAAGAAGGTCTCCGGGGCCATCGTCAGCACGAAGTCGTCGCCGTACTTGGCCTTCAGGGTCTTCACGGCCGAGATCAGGTTGACGATCACCGGTGTCTTCGGGTTCTTGAAGTCGGTGTCGTCGGCGTTCAGGGAGAGCGAGTGGCCCTCGAAGTCGATGTCGAGGCCGTCGAGGCCGTACTCGTCGATGATTTTCGACACCGACGTCACGAAGGCGTCCCGCGCCGCCGTGGTCGTCAGCTGGACCTGGCCGTTCTGGCCGCCGATGGAGATCAGCACCTTCTTGCCGGCCGCCTGCTTGGCCTTGATGGCCGCCTTGAAGTCGGCGTCGCTCTCGACGTTCGGGCACTCGGTGGCCGGGCAGCGGTTGAAGCGGATGTCGCCGGAGGTGACCGAGGTGGGTTCGCCGAAGGCCAGGTCGATGACGTCCCAGCTGTCGGGGACGTCGGCCATGCGGGTGTAGCCGGAGCCGTTGGCGAAGCTCGCGTGGAGGTAGCCGACCAGGGCGTGGGCCGGGAGGTCCGTGCCCCCGCCGCCCGGTCGGGCGGTGGTCGTGGCCGTCACCGTGGCCGACTTCGCGGACTCGCCCGCGTCGTTCACCGCGGCGACCTGGAAGCTGTACGCGGTGGAGGGCGAGAGGCCGCCGATGGTCGCCGAAGTTCCGGTCGCCGTCTGGACTTTGGTGCCGTCGCGGTAGACGGCGTAGCTCGTCGCGCCGGGGACCGGTGACCAGGACAGGGCGACGCTGGACGAGGTGACCGTGCCCGCCTTCAGGCCGGTCGGCGCGGCGGGCGGTTGGCCCGTGTCCACGCCCGGGCCGACGAGCGATATGTCGTCGGCGTTGTAGGCGCCCGTGCCGTACCAGCCGTGGGTGTAGAGGGTGACGCGGGTGGTGGCGGGGCCGGTGCGGAAGGTCGTCGTGAGCTGCTGCCAGGTGGGGGCCGACTGGGTCCAGGTGGAGACGTCGGTGGTGCCGGTGCCGTCGGCGCCGAGGTAGACGTAGGAGCCGCGGACATAGCCGGACAGCGTGTACTGGGAGTCCGGTTTCACGGTCACCGTCTGCGCGCACCGGGCGTTGTCACTGCCGGCCGGGGTCGCCTGGAGCGCGGAACCGCCGCTGTGCACGGGTGAGTTGACGGTCGTGCCGGCTGTGCAGGTCCAGCCGTCGAGGCCGGACTCGAAGCCGCCGTTGCGGGCGAGTTCCGCGTCGGCCGCACGGGCGGCCGACGAGAGTGCGGCGAGACCGGGCAGGGTCAGGGCCGCGGCCGTGAGGAGGGCGAGAGGTCTGAAGCGATCCACAAGTGCCTCCAGGCATGGGGGAATTGGAGGGTGGGGCCGTGGAGCCGCTCCACAACTTGGTCCAGACCAATCCGCCTTGTCAAGAGTTCTCGCAGCTCAAGCGTGATCGCACCTAGGGCCTGTCCGGCGGATCAGGCCGGCCACAAGAGACAGTGCGGACCGGCCGAGCCGAGCGCGGTCGATGGGGGTGCCCCCGCGCGAGCCGGGCGAAGTCGGTTCGCGCGGGGGGGGAGCCTGCAGCTGCAAGGCGGGTAGCCGAACCTGGCCCGCTCAGATCTATCGCCGGACCGCTCGCCTCGCCTGCGGCACGCCTCCGTGGTGCGATGGAAAGGGGCGACGGAGGTACAGAGTGATGATCCCCCCAGCAGCGGAGCGCGAGAGTGGCGCGGCCCCAGTATCAGTCCGGCCGCTGGGTGAGGCGGACCTGGATCGGGCCGATGAGATCTGCAGGCTTGCCTTCGGGACCTTCCTGGGGGCGCCTGATCCTTTCGGGACCGTCGACTACGTCCGTACGCGCTGGGCGGCCGATCCGCGGGCGGCGTTCGCGGCGACGGCCGAGGGGGACGAAGTCGTTGGATCGAACTTCGCCACCAGCTGGGGCAGCGTCGGGTTTTTCGGACCGCTGACCGTACGTCCGGATCTGTGGGACCAGGGCATCGGCAGGCGTCTGATGGAGCCGGTCATGGACTGCTTCGACGCTTGGGGGAACCGCCACATCGGCCTGTTCACCTTTTCGCACAGTCCCAAGCATCTTGAGCTCTACCGCCGGTACGGTTTCTGGCCCCGATTCCTCACAGCCATCATGAAGAAGCAGGTCACAGACGGTGCCGCGGTCCCCGGCAGAGTGCTCTACGGCGAACTGTCCGCTGCCGAGCGGCCTGACGCGCTGAGTCTCTGTCGCGCACTGACAGGAGCCGTGTACGAGGGCCTGAGCCTGGAACGCGAGATCGTGGCCGCGCACGCGCAGGGACTCGGTGACACCATCCTGCTCCAGGGCGCCGGCTCCGAGCTCGACGGCCTGGCTGTCTGCCACTGCGGAGCCGGGTCGGAGGCCGGCGCGGACGTGTGCTTCGTCAAATTCGGCGCCGTACGTCCTGGTCCGGAGGCCGCCGACCGGTTCGAGCGACTGCTCGACGCGTGTGAGCGGCTGGCCGCCGAGCGCGGGCTGGGGCAACTGGACGCCGGCATGAACCTGGGCCGCCCGGATGCCTACCGGCGCATGATCGTCCGTGGTTTCCGCACCTGGTTGCAGGGCGTGACCATGCACAGGCCCAATGAACCCGGGTACAGCCACCCCGACGCGTATGTGATCGACGACTGGCGCTGAGACCACCGCCGCGCTCGGCTTGCCGACAAGGCCCAGTGCTGTCAGAACCCGTGAGGCAGACGGTCACGTCTGGTCGAAGTCGATGACGGCGGTGTCGTCGAGGGGGCCCGTGCGGCAGGTCAGGACGTAGCCGGG
>JABFVM010000049.1 GCA_013362785.1 Streptomyces sp.
CCTCCGCACCGGCTGGCGCCTTCGGACTGGCCCGAACCCCCGCACCACCCGCCACACTCGCCCTGCCGCCCCCCTCCCTCGCACCACCAGACGCCAGCTCCGCCTCCGTCCCCGCGCTCTCCGGCCCGGCCCCCGCCCTCAACCTCATACCGCCCGCGCCATCCCCGCCCCCCTCCTCCTGCTGTTCGCCTGTCTCCCCGGGCTCGCCGCCGTCCTCGCGTTGTTGTTGTGCGCGAGTGGGGTCGACCGCACGGTCGCGGCGGCCGGGCGGGAGGTCGCGGCGCGGCCTGTTGCCTCTCACCAGGCGCCCCGGCCGGAGATCGTGCCGCGCGAGGCCTGGCTGGATGACGGCACCCGGCGTGCCCAGCCGCCCCCGCGCTACGACGACAGGGTCGTCGCCGTCTTCATCCACCACACCGACTCGCCCAACGGGTACGACTGCGCCGACGTGCCCCGCATCATCCGGTATCTGTACGCCGGTCAGACCGGCTCACGCGACTGGGACGACATCGGCTACAACTTCCTCGTGGACCGCTGCGGCACCATCTACGAGGGCCGTGCGGGCGGCATCGACCGTCCCGTCACCGGCGCCCACACCCAGGGCTTCAACCACCGCACCACCGGCATCGCCGCGCTCGGCACCTTCACGGCCGGTGCCGATGTGCCGAAGGCGATGACCGAGGCGATCGCCGCGCTGGCCGCCTGGAAACTGGGGCTTTCCGACACCGACCCGCGCGCCAGGGTGCGCCTGACCTCCAGCAACAGCCTCAGCCGCTACGCCTCCGGCACCACCGCCACGCTCCCCGCCCTGGCCGGCCACAACACCGGCTACATGACCAGCTGCCCCGGCGCCGCCCTCACCGCCCGCCTCCCCGAGATCCGCCAGCTCGCGGCACGCCTGCAGGGCCGGGCCTCATAAGCCCTCCATCCCCCGTCACCGCCCCCGCTGTCCCCACCGCGCCCCACCGCCCGGCTCCCCCGAGATCCGGCAGACGTATCGCGGCGCGGCTGCAGCGCAGGCCCCCATGCACCGTCCCACCCCTCACCTCCGCCCCAGATAAACCCCCAACGCCCGCTGCAGCACCTTCCCCTGGCTCCCCACCGGCAGTTCCCACTCCCCGAGGTACTCCACCGCACGAGCGCCCGTCCCCGTCTTGAAGCGGAGTCGGCCGAGGAGGCGGTCCTCCGTGAGGGAGGGGGTGATGGAGCGTAGGTCGTATGTGTCGGCGCCGGACGCCCGGGCGTCGCACAGCATTCGCCACAACAGGGCGCTGCTGGGCCGCAGTTGTCGTCCCCGGCGGCCGGACGCGGCGTATGAGTGCCAGACCCGGGAGCCGACGTTGATCATGAGGGCGGCCGAGAGGACCTCGCCGTCGTACTCGGCGACATAGAGCCGCAGCCGGTCGTCGTCCTCGGCGTTCAGGGCCTGCCACATGCGCCGGAAGTAGTCGAGCGGGCGGGCCTTGAAGCCGTCGTGGGCGGCGGTCGCGGTGTACAGGCGGTGGAACTCGGGGAGGTCGGCGGCCGAGCCCCAGGCGACACGCACGCCCGCCGCCTCGGCCGTACGCAACGACTGTTCCCAGTGCGGGGCGAGCGCGCCGCGCAGATCGTCCATCGAGCGCCCCGCCAGCGGGATCTCACAGCCGTAGCGCGGCTGGCCGAGGCCGAATCCGCTGCCGTCGTCCTCGTCGCACTGCCGCCAGCCGAGCCGTCGGAGGCGCTCCGCGACATCGAGCGCGTACCCGTCGATACCGGCCGGCGGCAGATCGTGCAGATGACGTACGTCGGGGTCGTCGATGCCCGCCGTCACCGTGGCCGCGTCCCAGTGCCGTACGACCAGCGGCGGGCCGATCCGGACCGAGAACGCCCCGATCCGCTTCAGGTGGGCGATGAGCGGGTCCAGCCACTGCTCCAGCCGCGGCGCACGCCAGTCGATCCCGGGCCCGTCGGGGAGGTAGGCGAGATAGCGCCGGGTCCCGGGCAGCGGGCGGTAGAGGACCAGTGCCGTCGCGATCATCGTCTCGCCGTCGAACCAGCCGACGCTCTCCGGCAGCCAGTCGGGCTTCACATCGCCCCACTCGGGGATCTGGAGATGGCTCGCGTCGGGATTCAGCCGCAGATGGGCGAGGTGTTCCGCGCGCGGTATCTCCCGCACGAACAGGCTGGTCATGGGCTGGGTGCTCCTGGTCGGGGCGGCCACACTAAGCCGGAGATCACCGAACCGGTCAAGAGACGGGGCGTGAACCTTCCGGACCTGCCCGGTGACGTCGGTCACCGAAGGGAAAGCGGCTCACAGGTTTCCCTCAGGCGGCTCAAGGACCACCCCGAGACAGCCTTCCTATCGTCATGCACACGCACTGACCGGAGGTGGGGATCATGAGCAAGAGCAACAACGGCAGCGGCACCGGCAGCGGCGGCACGCGGGTCTGGACCGTCGTCTGCGCTGTCGCGACCGTCGTCCTGGGGCCGGCCGCCGTCACCGCGTCCGCGCTCGACCAGGCCAACAAGGCCCCGATGTACCACGCGTACCACGTGGTGAAGGCCGACCAGACGCAGGCGTACATCCCGTCGGAGCCCAGCGCCGGTCGTCGGCGGGCCGTGGCCTGAGGTGCCTGAGGTGCCTTGAGGTGCCTTGAGGTGCCGCACGGTCGGTTCCGTACCGAGGCTCAGTCCTTGAACCGCTCCCACAGCCTGGGCAACCGCTCCGCCAGCGCCTGCGCGTTCTCGAAGTCGACCGGCCTGCCCGCCGGTTCCGGGGGCGCGGGCGGGATGCCGAGGTCGGGGGCGACGGCGCCGGTGAGCTGTTCGTACGCCTCGTCGGCCGCGTAGCCCAGTTCCTCGCCGTCGCCGTCGAACTCCTCGTCGAAGTCGTCCAGCAGGTCGGCGAGCGAGTCGGGGTCGTGCACCCCGCCCTCGTAGACCTCGCGGCCCTGGCCGATCAGCCAGCACCGGAAGAAGTCGAAGGCGTCGTCGCTGGCCCCGTCGAGCAGGACCCAGGCGGCGGCCCAGAGGTCCCAGGTGTACGCGCGGTTGTAGCGGGCCTCGAAGTGACGGGCGAAGTCCAGGATCATCTCCGGGTCCAGCGTCAGGAGCCGGTCCACCAGCAGGTCGGCCTGCTCCTCGGGGTCACCCTCGGCGGCCTCCCGCGTTCCGTCGATCATCTCCCAGAACTCCGTCTCGTCCATCACGGGTCAAGCATCGGCCCTGGACGGGTGGGGCGCACGTGGAGTGCGGCGGATTGTTATAGGGGTGCGGCCCGTGATCGGGCGGCATGGCATATGCCGATGCGTCACGAGCCGTACACGCCGTACAGCCCCGCCAGTCGTATCGCATCGCTCGCGAAACGCGCTCTCAGCGACTCCGGTGCCAGCACCTCCACCTCCGGCCCGAGCGAGGCGAGCTGGGTGTGGGCGACCTCCTCGGACTCCACGGGGAGGGTCAGCGTCACCCACCCGTCCCCGTCGAGGTCTCCGGCCGCCTCCAGCGCCTCCCGCGCGGACTGCGGATCCACGGCGTACGGCAACCGGCGCACCCCGCCCGGGGACACCCGCACCACGACCTCGTCCCGCAGGATGGACCGCGCGAACTGCTCGGCCCGCTCGTCCCAGAAGGCGGGCAGATCGAACTCCTCGTCCCGCTCGAACCGCTCCTCCCCGGGCTCGACGGCGGTGAACCGGTCGATCCGGTACACCCTGGCACCCCCGTGATCCCTGTGACCTCCGTGATCCCCGTGATGCCTATGACCCCCGTGACCCCCGTGACCTCCGTGACCCCGGTCCGCCCCTTCTTCCCCTTGTCCCGCCACGCGGGCGCACAGATACCAGACCCCCGCCTTCAGTACGAGCCCGTACGGCTCCAACTCCCTTGCCACATCACGCTGTTGCTCACCCTCCCCACGCCGGTAGCGGGCGACGATCCGTCGGTCGTCCCACACCGCGTCCGCGACGGCGGGCAGCAGCTCCGGGGTCTTCGGCTCCTTGAACCAGTTCGGCGCGTCGAGATGGAACCGCTGGGCAGCCGTACGGGACGCGTCACGCACGGAGGGCATCAGCGCCGCCGACACCTTCAGTCGGGCGGCGGAGGCGGCGTCCTCCAGCCCCATCTCCCGCAGCGCCCCCGGAACACCGCTCAGGAACAGCGCCTCGGCCTCGCTCCGCCCGAGCCCGGTCAGCCGCGTCCGGTACCCGCCGATGAGCCGGTACCCGCCGGTCCGGCCACGATCGGCGTACACCGGAACCCCGGCCTCCGACAGCGCCTGCGCGTCCCGGGTCACCGTTCTCTCCGACACCTCCAGCTCGCTCGCCAGCTCGGCGGCGGTCATGGAGGGCCGGGACTGGAGCAACAGCACCATCTTGATCAGGCGGGCGGCACGCATACGGCCATCATGCCGGGGCCCACTGACAACGAAGGGGTACGGCAGTCGCCGTACCCCTTCACCGAGCGTCAGCTGTTACAGCCCGTACTTCTCCCGGGCTTCCTTCACCGCCGTCGCCTTGACCTCGCCCCGTTTGGCGAGCTGGGCCAGGGCCGCGACGACGATCGACGGGGCGTCGATGCCGAAGTGGCGGCGGGCGGCCTCGCGGGTGTCCGACAGACCGAAGCCGTCGGCGCCGAGGGAGGAGTAGTCCTGCTCGACCCACTGGGCGATCTGGTCGGGGACCTGGCGCATGTAGTCGGAGACGGCGAGCACCGGGCCCTCCGCGCCCTGCAGCGCCTGACGGACGTACGGGACACGCTCCTCGCCCCGCAGCAGTGCCGCGTCCGCCTCCAGGGCGTCCCGGCGCAGCTCCGTCCAGGACGTCGCCGACCAGACGTCGGCCGCGACACCCCACTCCTCGGCGAGCAGCTTCTGCGCCTCAAGCGTCCAGTGGATCGCCGTGCCGGAGCCGAGCAGCTGGATGCGCGGGGCGTTGGCCGCCGCGACGGTCACGCCCGCCGACTCCGCCGTGTTGAAGCGGTACAGGCCCTTGACGATGCCCTCGTCGATGCCGAGGCCGGCCGGCTTGGCGGGCTGCGGGATCGGCTCGTTGTAGACGGTGAGGTAGTAGAAGACGTTCGGGTCCTCGCCGGGCGCCGCCTCGCCGTACATGCGGCGCAGACCGTCCTTGACGATCGTCGCCACCTCGTAGGCGAACGCCGGGTCGTACGTCAGCGCGGCGGGGTTCGTCGCCGCGATCACCGGCGAGTGGCCGTCGGCGTGCTGCAGGCCCTCGCCCGTCAGCGTCGTACGGCCCGCCGTGGCGCCGATGAGGAAGCCGCGGCCGAGCTGGTCGCCGAGCTGCCACATCTGGTCGGCCGTGCGCTGCCAGCCGAACATCGAGTAGAAGATGTAGAACGGGATCATCGCTTCGCCGTGCGTGGAGTACGCGGTGGACGCGGCGATGAAGTCGGCCATCGAACCGGCCTCGGTGATCCCCTCGTTGAGGATCTGGCCGTTCTTGGCCTCCTTGTAGTACATCAGCTGGTCACGGTCGACCGGCTCGTACGTCTGGCCCTTGGGGGAGTAGATCCCGAGGGACGGGAAGAGCGACTCCATACCGAAGGTGCGCGCCTCGTCGGGGACGATCGGCACCCAGCGC
>JABFVM010000114.1 GCA_013362785.1 Streptomyces sp.
CGACTCCAGGCACAGCAGCTGCGCCATGACGTCGTTGGCGGAGGCGTCGTCGATCTGCACGCCGAGGAAGATCACGCGCTCCTCGAAGAGCTTCGCGTACGGGTCGTACTCGCGGATGCCCTGCGAGGTGCGCTCGACGAAGCGGGGGATCACGTACCGGGACTCGGCGACGGGGCCCGCGTACTCGGCGCGCGTGCGGTCGTACAGGCCGCTGCCGGGGAAGTCGTTCACTGTCTGTCTCCTAGGGGCTGTGGCGGTCGGCTGGGGGCTGTCCTGGGGCTTCAGGCCCCGGTGCCGCCGCCGCCCGGGATACCGGCAGCCGTGGTGATGACGTCGTCGATGAGGCCGTACTCCTTGGCCTCCTCCGGGTCGAACCAGCGGTCGCGGTCCGAGTCACGGGTGACCTGCTCGACGGTCTGGCCGGTGTGCTGGGCCGTGAGCTCGGCCATGCGCTTCTTGGTGTGCAGCAGGCGCTCCGCGTGGATCTTGATGTCCGAGGCCGAACCGGCGAGGCCGGCGGAGGGCTGGTGGATCAGGATCTCGGCGTTCGGCAGCGCGAAGCGCTTGCCGGGGGTGCCCGCGCTGAGCAGGAACTGGCCCATCGAGGCCGCGAGACCCATGGCGATCGTCATCACGTCGTTCTTGATGAACTGCATGGTGTCGTAGATCGCCATGCCGGCCGTGATCGAACCGCCCGGGCTGTTGATGTAGAGGTTGATGTCCTTGTCGGGGTCGGCCGCGGCAAGGAGCAGCAACTGTGCGGTGATCTTGTTCGCGATGTCGTCGTCGACCGGCTGGCCGAGGAAGATGATCCGCTCGTTGAGCAGCCGGTTGTAGACCTGGTCGCCGAGGCCACCGCCGATGGAGGGCTCGCCGGCGGCGGAGGGCATCAGATTCGTCACGTATCCACCTGCTCGTCTTACGACGGCGCCGGGCCGTCTTACGTCTTCTGCGGGCAACGGGGGCTCCCCTGCCCTCATACTCATGGACCCTAACGCGGTGGTCCTGTGCTGCAATCCCGGTTCTGCGGGTGTTCGCCGGGGGCGTAGCGCCACAGGGGCGTCGTTGCACGGGCGTACGAAAGAAGGGCCCCGGGGATTTCACCTCCCCGGGGCCCTTCCTACGTGCTGTGCGGCGCCGTGGCTCAGCCCTCGGACTTCTCCTCGGCGGCCTCGTCGGCGGTGCCCTCGGCGGCCTCGACGGTCTCGGTGGCCTGCTCGACCTCGTCCTCGTCGTCCAGGTCGATGACCTCGCCGTTGGTGTCCTTGACCGTGGCCTTCTCGACCACGACGGCCAGGGCCTTGCCGCGGGCGACCTCGCCGACCAGGAGCGGAACCTGGCCGCCCTCGACGACCGCCTGGGCGAACTGGTCGGGGGACATGCCGGAGGAGGCGGCGCGGCGCATGAGGTGCTCGGTGAGCTCCTCCTGGTTGACGTTCAGCTTCTCCTGCTTGACGAGCTCGTCGAGGACGAACTGCGTCTTGATGCCCTTGACCGCGGCTTCCTTGGTCTCGGCGTCGAACTCTTCCTCGGTCTTGCCCTGGATCTCCAGGTACTTCGCGAGGTCGAGGCCCATCTGGCCGAGCTGGTGGTGCTCGAGGTTGTGCTTGCGGGTGTTGATCTCGTCCTCGAGCAGCTTCTCGGGGACGGGCACCTCGACGAGCTCCAGCAGCTTCTCCAGGACGCGCTCCTGGGCCTGCGTGGCCTGGTCGTACTGCTTCATGTTCTCAAGGCGCTTGCGGCTGTCGGCCTTGAGCTCTTCGAGGGTGTCGAACTCGGAGGCGAGCTGCGCGAAGTCGTCGTCCAGCTCGGGGAGTTCGCGCGCGGCGACCTGGGTGACCTTGACGGTGACCTCGGCCTCCTTGCCGGCCGCGGAGCCGCCCTTGAGCTCGGAGGTGAAGGTGGCCTCGCCACCGGCCTCCACGCCCTTCACGGCGTCGTCGATGCCGTCCAGCAGCTCGCCGGAGCCGATGGTGTAGGAGACGCCGGAAGCGACGCCGTCCTCCAGGACCTCGCCGTCGACCTTGGCCTCCAGGTCGATGGTGACGACGTCGCCGTCCTCGGCGGCACGCTCGACCGGGGAGGTGGACGCGAAGCGCTCACGCAGGTCGGAGACGGCCTTCTCGACGTCCTCCTCGCTGACCTCGACGGCGTCGACCTCGACCTCGATGCCGGAGTAGTCCGGGATCTCGATGGCGGGGCGGATGTCGACCTCGGCGGTGAAGTTCAGCGTCTCGCCGTCCTTCAGCTCGGTGATGTCGACCTCGGGCTGGCCCAGGACGTTGAGCTCGGCCTCGTTGACCGCCTCGGTGTAGAACTTCGGAAGCGCGTCGTTGACCGCCTCCTCCAGGACCGCACCGCGGCCGAACCGCTGGTCGATGACGCGGGCCGGGATCTTGCCCTTGCGGAAGCCCTTCACCGTGACCTGCTGGTTGATCTTCTTGTACGCCGCGTCGAGGCTGTCCTTGAGCTCCTCGAAGGGCACCTCGACAGTGAGCCGAACCCGGGTCGGGTTCAGGGTCTCCACGGCGCTCTTCACGGTTCGGTCTCCTTGTGGCTGACTTCTTGGGTTCTGCCGGAGCCAGACTGGTCCGGCGGATTCGCCGCCCGGAGAACTTCGTGACTTCAGTACGGAGAGACACACGGGCGTGCAGCTTGCATAGTAACGGCAGCGGCGACACGCCCCAAAGGCGATCACTGGACGCGATCACCCGAGGTCGTCGCGTTGGCCGGTGTTCACCGGTCGTGGTCGGGGTGGCGGGATTTGAACCCACGGCCTTCCGCTCCCAAAGCGGACGCGCTACCAAGCTGCGCCACACCCCGTGCTGGTGCGACACGTAGGGTACATGCCCGCAGGCAGTGGGGCCGCCGCATTTACGGGGTGTGCGATGAGGGGTGCCGACCCGCTACGATGCCTTCAGTGCCGCGGTCACCTGACCTGCGGCGCGTCACTGTGCGGGCGTAGCTCAATGGTAGAGCCCTAGTCTTCCAAACTAGCTACGCGGGTTCGATTCCCGTCGCCCGCTCTGTACGCCGAAGGCCCAGGTGAGGGATTGTTTTCCTCTCCCTGGGCCTTCGGCATTCCCGTGGCCGGGCCGGCCCTGTCCGCCCGGGGATCGGTGTCGGGACCGGTCCCGGTGGTGCCGTTTAGCTTGCGTTTCATGGCCGTGGTGGAGATCGGTATGACGCGCAGGCAGGTCAGGCGGCTGCTGGGGAAGCCCGACGAGAAGATCAGTGACAGGAAGTTCCGGGGGCTCTACTCCGGTGGTGCCGTGCGGCTGGGCGGGACGAGGGCTCGGCGGTCCGAGGCGTGGATGTATGTGCATACGCCGGTGCCGGGGCAGGCGGTGTTCGTCTATTTCAGTCGTGGGCGGGTCGCCAAGGTGCAGAGCAGTCGCCTCAGCGGCGATTAGGCGACCCGGCGGCTAGGTGTCGAGGCTGCGGACGTCCACGGAGTACACCGAGCGGATGCCGTACGGGACGTAGAGGGCGTCGCCGCGCAGGATCGGGGTCGAGCCGGTGTAGACGAAGACCGGGTCGGTGCGGACGTCGCGGCCGGGGACGGTGTGGAGTTCCTTGCCGGTGCGGCGGTCCAGGACGGCGAGGCGGCCGCCCGGGGACGCGATGAAGACGGAGGCGTCGGAGACGGCCGGCGCGCCGGGGCGTTCCACGGAGGAAGGGGTGCTCCACAGGGTGCGGCCGGTGGCCGGGGCGATGGCGCGGACCTCGCCGCTGTTGAGCGTGAAGTAGAGGACGCCGTGGCTGAGCACGGTCCGGGAGCCCGACGGCACGGCGAGGGCCAGGGGGACGTGGTGGTACCCCGCGCCGTCGGTGTCGAGAAGGGTGACGCGGCGCTGGGTCGGGAGGGATTCGTCACCGTTCGGCTGTCCGAGCAGGACGAGGCGGTCGCCGCTGCGGCCGGCCAGCGTCAGGCCGCCGGGGATCTTGGCCGTCCAGCGTGGCTTGCCGGTGGCCGGGTCCAGCCGGGAGACGGTGGTGCGCTTGTCGTTGCTGTCGGTGCACTGGAGGTAGCCCACGCCGTCCACGGCACGCACCTCGCAGGTGTCCCGGGCGGGCCCGGAGCGCTTCCAGCGGGGCTTTCCGGTGGCCGGGTCCAGGAGGACGTACGTGTTCTCCTCCCCCTCGAACACCAGGAGCAGGCCCTCGGGGAGGAGCTGGGCGCTGCCCTGCTCGGCGGAGGGCGCCATGCCGGGCAGGGTCCTGCTCCACTTCAGGGCTCCGGTGCGGGCGTCGAGGGCCTGGACGGCGTACACCGAGACGTCGCCGCCGTTGGGGTTACGGGACCGGTTGGCGAAGGTGAAGACCCGGTGGTTCCCGGCACCCAGCAGTTCGCCCTCGTAGCTGGAGGAGCCCGGATCGGGGTGGTCCTCGACCGGGCGGCTCCAGTCGATCTCGCCGGTGGCGAGTGAGAAGCGGGCGGCCTTGATGCTGTCGCCCGCGCAGATCAGCCCGCCGTCGAGGGCGGTGCAGGACGAGAAGGGGCCGCTGTCGCCGCCGTACTTGTTGTCGTCCTTGGCCTGCCAGGCATGCCACCCCTTCGGCAGGTCCCGCTCGACCGGTGCCGGCTCGGCGTTGACCGCCACGAAGGTGACCGTGGTCGCGGCGGCCAGGAGCAGGGCGCTCAGGGCCGAGATGAGCAGGAGCCGTCCGCGGCGCCGGCGGCGGGTCGGGGGTGCCCCTTCAGCCCCTTCGGCCCCTCCGGCTGACAGGCCCGGCTCCGGGCCGGGACGCGGGTCGGGGAGGCGGCCGTCGCGGAGGAGGGAGAGGAGTTCGCCGGTGGTGGGCCGGGATTTTGGGTGCTTTTCCAGACAGAGGCGGATGAAGGGGAGCAACTCGTCCGGTACGCCGTCGAGTTCCGCGTCTCCGTCTACGACCCGTACGGCCGTCTCGTAGGGGCTCGGACTGTCGAACGGGCCGCGTCCGGTCGCGGCGTACGCGAGGACCGAGCCGAGGGAGAAGACGTCGGCGGCCGGGCCCACGTCCTGCGGGGACGAGAACTGCTCGGGGGACATGAAGGGCGGGGTGCCCATCACCCGGCCGGTCTGGGTGAGGACGTCGGAGGCGGCGAACTCGGCGGCGCGGGAGATCCCGAAGTCGATGACGCGGGGGCCGTCCTCGGCGAGCATGACATTGGCCGGTTTCAGATCCCGGTGAACCATCCCGGCGCGGTGGATGTCCCGCAGCGCCTCCGACAGACCGGCGGCGAGTTCGCGCAACTCGGACAGCGGCAGGGGGCCGTGGCGGCGGACATGGGTGCCGAGATCCTCGCCGGGGATGTAGAGCGTGGCCATCCAGGGGCGCGGCGCATCGGCGTCCGCGTCCACGACGGGGGCCGTGAAGGCACCGCTGACCTGACGGGCGGCGGCCACCTCGCGGCGGAAGCGGATGCGGAACTCGTCGTCGTCGGCGTACTGCGCGTGCACGACCTTGAGGGCGAGGCGGCGGCCGGAGGCGGAGCGGGCCAGGTACACCACGCCCATGCCACCGGTGCCGAGGCGGTCCTCGATCCGGTAGCCGCCGACCTCCGCCGGGTCCGTTTCGCGCAGCGCCATCCCGTACGTCCCCCGTCCGCATCGTCGTTCCGTACGTTCGACGATCACGAACGAGGGTATCCGTACCCTTCCGAGGCGCCCCGGAGACCCAGGAACCAGACCCTAGAACTGGATCGAGTTGATGGTCTCGGCTATCGAGTTGAGGAACCGCTGGATGTCGTCGGCCATCCCGGTCGAGGCCAGGAAGAAGCCGAACAGCACAGCGACGACGGCGGGGCCGGCCTTCAGGGATCCGCCACGGATCAACACCACCAAGATGATCGCCAACAGCAGTACCACTGACAGCGAAATGGCCACAACAGATCACACCCTCGGTCGGTCCGCTCTCCCGGCCAGGGGATGCAACCCCACGCACCCCCGCCAGAACCATCGTGCCACCAACCGGGCCCCGCTATGCGGCACGTGACGTTTCGTTCGCCACACCTGTGCCGGATCTGTGCGGGCCGTCGGCACGCACCGACCTCTCACCTTGTGCCCGTACGGCATTTCGACGGCACACCTGCGCAGAGAATTCGGCGGGATCGTTTCCATCGCCACACAACGTGTTCGCCGGTATTTCGAATTCTCAACACGGTGATCATTTAATCGGCGTCACCTCCTGGCCATATGCACTACTTAGTCCGGATGAATCCGGACAATGAGGATGACCAACAGGTGTCTGCCAGGTGCATGTTCGCTGTACATCCTTCGTCGAACGCAATAACCACGAACGACCTCGGGGGTTTTACGAAATCACACAGACAACGCTAGGGTGCCTCAGATGTTCCACGCTGCCTCGTCCCCCGCATGCGCAGCGACGTCCCGGATCGACTCCCCCGGCTTCCGGTGGGAGGGTCCATGACGAACTCGCTGCGACCGCACGGCCACAACAGAGCGCCACTCCCCCCGGCACAGCAGCCGGCGGACGGAGTGCCGAGTCCGCGCTCGCCGCAGAACCAGCAGAACAAGAAGGCTCAGGCGGACAACAGATCCGCGTCCGGCGGTGCCAAGCAGCGCGACGCGTTCTTCGACAACGCCAAGTACCTGGCGATCGTGCTCGTCGCCATAGGCCATGCCTGGGAGCCGATCAAGGGCGACAGCCGGATCCTGGAGGCCGTGTACACCGTCGTGTACACCTTCCACATGCCGGCGTTCATCATCATCTCCGGCTTCTTCTCGCGCAGTTTCGACGCCAGCCCCAGCCGGATGAAGCGGCTGATCACCGGCGTCGCCGTGCCGTACATCGTCTTCGAGGCGGCGTATCCGCTCTTCAAGCGCTGGATCGACGACGACCCGAGCCAGGACATCAGCCTGCTGGACCCGTGGTACCTGACGTGGTTCCTGTGCGCGCTGTTCATCTGGCGGATGACGACCCCCATCTGGAAGATGGTGCGCTGGCCGCTGCCGATCGCGCTCGGCCTCGCCATGGCGGCGACGGTCACGCCGGAGATCGGTGACGACCTGGACCTTCAGCGGGTGCTGCAGTTCCTGCCGTACTTCGTGCTGGGTCTGATCATGAAGCCCGAGCACTTCCACATGGTGCGCACGCGTACGGTGCGGATCCTGTCGGTGCCGGTGTTCACGATGGCGCTGGCCTTCGGCTGGTGGGCGGTGCCGCGGATGAACACCGCGTGGTTCTACCACCGTGACGCCGCGCAGGAGCTGCACGCGCCGTGGTGGAGCGGGCCGGTGATGGTGCTGGCGATGTTCGGCTGTTCGCTGCTGCTGACGGCCTGCTTCTTCGCCTGGGTGCCGCGTCGCCACATGTGGTTCACGGCGCTGGGTGCGGGCACGCTGTACGGCTATCTGCTGCACGGCTTCGTGGTGAAGGCCGGTGACTATCAGGGCTGGTTCGAGCCGGCCTGGCTGCACCGGCCGCTCGGCGAGATCTTCGTCACCGTCTGTGCGGCCGTGGGTGTCACGCTGCTGTGCACCAAGCCGGTGCAGCGGGTGTTCCGGTTCGCGATGGAGCCCAAGATGGACTGGGCGTTCAAGCGGGATGCGGCGGAGTTGGCTCGGGAGCGGGAGAAGCGTGAGCGTGAGGGGGCGGGGGCGCGCGAGAAGGTCAGCGCCTGACCCTGGCCCTGGCGCGGCTCTGACTCTGGCCCGGCCCTAGCTTCGGCTTCGGCTTCGGCTTCGGCTTCGGCTTCGGCTTCGGCTTCGGCTTCGGCTTCGGCTTCGGCTTCGGCTTCGGCTTCGGCTCAGTGCAGATCATTCACATCGAGGAGAGTCACTCTCCGGGCGGATCGACCAGACCGAGAAGTGCGTGCATTCGTGCGTACTTCTCGGTCAGTCGTTTCCGGGTCGTCTCGTCCAGGGCCGCCAGGCGGGCCGGGTTCGCGTTGTGTGCCAGGTCCGACTGTTTGACCAGTAGCGCGCCGGGGGTGGCGAGGATGCGTGCCGCGTAGGCCTCGGGGGGCTCGTCGGCTCGTTTGGTGAGGGCGCGGACGATGTCCTTCGTACGGGGGGTCAGCGCGGCGTCCTGCAGCCACTGCTCGGAGAGTGCGTCGTCCTCTACGGCGTCGTGCAGCCAGGCTGCCGCGATCTGGTCGTCGTCGCCTCCGCGTGCGCGTACGCCGTCGGCTACGGCGCTGAGGTGCTCGGTGTAGGGGCGGCCCGCCTTGTCGGTCTGGGTGGCGTGGGCGGTGCGGGCGATGGCCTCTACGGCGGCCAGGGGCATGGGGGTTTGGGGTGTCTCTGTCACCCGCCCAGTGTCTCGCCCCCGCCGCCCCTACCCGTCCCATCCTCCAGGGGCGCTGCCCCTTCGACCCCGGCCCCTCCTGGGGGCTGCGCCCCCAGACCCCCGCTCCGGCCCTTAAAGGGCCTTGTCCTCAAACGCCGGACGGGCTGAAAGACCGCTGGTCGGCGTCGGGGAGTGGCGGCGCCCCCTCGGGCGTGGTGGGGGCTGCGGACGCTGCAGTCTTGTCCTCGAAGGCCGGACGGGGCTGGAATCCCGCTGGTCGGCGATGGCAGGCGGCGGCGCGCCCTCGGGCGGGCGAGGCTAGGGACGGAGCCGTCTTGCTTCTCGGGCGCCGGGTGGGCTGGAAGGCGCTGGGCGGTGTCGGGGGGTGGCCGTCTTGTTGTCGGACGCCGGGTGGGGTGGAAAGCGTTGGCCTGCCTGCTCGGGGGTCAGCGGGGGGTTGTTTGGGTTGTTGGGCCCTCTCGGCAGATCAGGAGGAGGGCTCGGTCGTCGTTGACGTCCTTTGCCACTGCTTCGATCAGGTGCCAGGCCGCTCCGTGGAAGCCGCCGGCGACGTAGCGGTCGGCTTCGCCGGTGAGGCGGTCTATGCCCTCGACGATGTCGCGGTCGGAGGTCTCCACCAGGCCGTCCGTGAAGAGCATCAGGACGTCGCCCGGGCGGAGGGAGCCCTTGACCGGGTCGAACTGGGCACCGTCGTAGACGCCGAGCAGCGGGCCCTCGGCCGCCTTCTCCTCCCAGCGGCCGCTGCCCGCGCTCAGTTGCAGGCCCGGCGGGTGGCCCGCCGAGTACAGCTCGTAGTCGCCCGAGTCCAGGTCCAGGACCAGGTGGATCGATGTCGCGAAGCCCTCGTCCCAGTCCTGGCGGAGCAGATAGCCGTTCGCCGCCGGGAGGAACGCGTGCGGGGGCAGGCTGCCCAGGAGGCCGCCGAACGCGCCCGACAACAGCAACGCACGCGAGCCCGCGTCCATGCCCTTGCCGGAGACGTCCGTCAGGACGACCTCCAGGGTGCGGCCGCCGTTCGTGCGGGCCGCCACCACGAAGTCGCCGGAGAAGGACTGACCGCCCGCCGGACGCAGCGCCATCTCACGGTGCCAACTGTGCGGCAGCTGGGGCAGCTTGCTCTGCACCCGGATGCGTTCGCGCAGGTCGAAGAGCATCGTGCCGCCGCGCCGCCAGGGCACGCCCACCCGGCTGCGGAACTGTGCGATCAACAGGCCGAAGAAGCCGCACGCCGCCACGACCAGGACGACGCCCGGGGTGACGCGGGACGGGCCCTCCGTGTACGGGCCGAGCTGCACCGACTCCACGATCAGGGCCGTCGCCGCCGCCGCGTACAGGCCCAGCAGGCTCGCCGGACGCAGCAGCAGGCCGCCCGCCACGATCGGCAGGACCAGCGCGGCCGGGGAGAACCACACCGGGTTGGCCATCGTCACGGAGCAGATCAGCGGCACGGTCAGGAGCAGGCCGGCCAGCGCGATCCAGTCCGAGCCGTCGCCGCGGAAGTAGTCCACGGCGCTTCTGCGCACACCGACACGGGCCCGGTGCCACTGCATCTTCAACCGGGCCATGAACGTCTCGGCCGCCGTGCGCCGCTCTCGTCCTGCTGCCATTAGTTCGGGACCCTATCCATCGGACCAGCTGCTTGGCACGGGAGGTCCCACTTGTCCCCCGTCCGAGGTTCAACTTCACAGTGAACTTCACGGAAAGCGGTCTCGCCGCCGCCACCGGGAAATTCCCTCGCTCGTCCCGCAATGCCCTGGTAGGCATGATTCATGGCGAATGACAGTACGAGCGGGACCGGCCGTCCCGAGCTACGGGTGCTACGGCAGGACGAGTGGAGTATTTGGTACGACTCCCTCATGCGCGCCTTCGGCGGGGTTCCGGAGGCTGCCGAGGAGCGGGAGTTGTGGGACTCGCTCACCGACCCGGACCGTTCCCTCGGCGCCTGGGACGGGGACGCGTGCGTGGGGACGGCCGGGGTGTTCGACTTCCGGCTCACCGTGCCGGGCGGCGCGTCGGTGCGCGCGGCCGGCGTCACGATGGTCAGCGTGGCCGCCACGCATCGCCGGCGCGGTGTCCTTACGTCGATGATGCGGCGCCAGCTGGATGATGTGCGCGACTGGGGCCGGCCGCTGGCCGTGCTCACCGCCTCCGAGCCGGAGATCTACGGCCGCTTCGGGTACGGCATCGGCACCTTCCAGGTCAGCGCCGAGATCGACACGACACGCGTACGGCTGTCCGTGCCGCCGGGCACCGATGACGTACGTCTGCGCTACGCCGTGCCCGCCGACGCCCTCGACGCCTGCGAGGCGGTGTACGCGCGCAAGGTGTCCGGCCGGCCGGGGATGCTCGCTCGGCAGCCCGGCTGGGAGCGGCTCGGGCTGCTCGACCCGGAGAGCGAGCGGGAGGGTGCGTCGCCGCTGCAGTGCGTGGTCGCCGAGCGGGGCGACGAGGTCGTCGGGTATGCACGGTTCCATGTGAAGCCCGGCTGGGATGCCAAGGGGGCGAACGGTGCCGTGCAGGTGCGGGCCGTCCAGGGTCTCGATCCGGCGGCGGAGGCCGCGCTGTGGCGGTTCCTGTTCGACATCGACCTGACGTCCACGGTGAAGACGTACGCGCGGCCGATGGACGAGGCGTGGCAGTACCAGGTGTCCGACATCCGGCGGTGTGCGGTGCGGGTGCGGGACGGGCTGCATGTACGGCTGGTGGATGTCGGGGCCGCGCTGGAGGCGCGGACGTATCAGGCGCCGGTGGACGTGGTGTTGGAGGTGGAGGACGCCTTCTGCCCCTGGAACACGGGGCGTTGGCGGCTGTCCGGGGATGCCAAGGGCGCGTCGTGCGAGCGTACGACGGAGGCGGCCGATCTCGCCCTGTCCGTACGGGAGTTGGGGGCGGCCTATCTCGGCGGGGTGAGCCTGGAGGCGTTGGCGGGTGCCGGGCGGGTGCGGGAGGTGCGGCAGGGGGCGTTGGCCGAGGCTTCCGTGGGGTTCGGGTCGGCTGTGGCGCCTTGGTTGCCGCACGGGTTCTGACGCGGGGCGGCTTTCTACGGCTTCTCTGCGGCTTCTCTGCGGCTTCTCTGCGACTTCTCTGCGGCTTCCCTACGGCTGTTGGCAGTTCGGGCACCAGAAGAGGTTGCGGGCGGCGAGGTCGGCTGTGCGGATCTCGCTGTCGCAGATGTGGCAGGGCAGGTTGGCGCGTCGGTAGACGTAGACCTCGCCGCCGTGGTCGTCCACGCGCGGTGGGCGGCCCATCGCCTCTGGGGTGTGTTCGGGGCGGACGGTGTCGATGCGGTTGTTGCGGACGCCCTCGCGCATGAGGTCGACCAGGTCCGTCCAGATGGCGTCCCATTGCGCGGGGGTGATGTCCTTGCCCATGCGGTACGGGTCGATGCGGTGGCGGAAGAGGACCTCGGCCCGGTAGACGTTGCCGACGCCCGCGATGATCTTCTGGTCCATGAGCAGGGCGGCGACGGTCGTGCGGCTGCGGGAGATCCTGCGGTACGCCTGGTGTGGGTCGGCGTCGTCGCGGAGGGGGTCCGGGCCGAGGCGGTCGTGTATCGCCTGCTTCTCGGTGGGGGTGATCAGGGCGCAGGTGGTGGGGCCGCGGAGGTCGACGTATGCGGTGTTGTTCGCCAGGCGGAGGCGGACGGTGTCGGTGGGGGGTGGTGCGGGGGTGGGGCCGAAGTCGACCTTGCCGAAGAGGCCCAGGTGGATGTGGATCCAGTCGGTGTCGCGGAAGCCGAGGAAGAGGTGTTTGCCGTGGGCCTCGGTGTGGGTGAGTTCTGACGTGTCGAGGAGTTCTGCCGCGTCTGAGAACTTGCCCTGGGGGCTGGTGACGTGGGGGGTCGTGCCGAGGAATGCGGTGGCGTAGTCCTGGGCCAGCCGGTGGATGGTGTGGCCCTCGGGCACGGTGGCTCCCTTGTCGTGTGCGGGTGGGTTGGGCTGCGGGCCGGTTTTTCGCCCCCGCCGCCCCTACCCGTCCCATCCTCCAGGGGCTCTGCCCCTTCGACCCCTAGGCCCTCTGGGGGCTGCCGCCCCCAGACCCCCGCTCCGGCCCCTAAAGGGCCTTGTCCTCAAACGCCGGACGGGCTGAAAGGCGCTGGCCGGCGTCTAGAAGTGGCCGTCTTGTTCTGCCGCTGATGCCGCTACTGCTGCGGGTGATGCGGCGGGATCGGGGGCAGGTCGCCCGTCGTTTCGTAGTCGGCCAGCATGGTGATGCGGCGGGTGTGGCGGTCGTCACCCGAGTACGGGGTGTTGAGGAAGGTCTCGACGAACTTCGTCGCCTCCTCGGTCGTGTGCATGCGCGCACCCACCGCGACGACGTTGGCGTTGTTGTGCTGGCGGCCCAGTCCGGCCGTCTCCTCGCTCCAGGCCAGCGCCGCGCGCACGCCCTTCACCTTGTTCGCGGCGATCTGCTCGCCGTTGCCGGAGCCGCCGATCACGATGCCGAGGGAGTCGGGGTCCGCGACCGTCCGCTCCGCCGCGCGGAGGCAGAAGGGCGGGTAGTCGTCCTGGGCGTCGTAGATGTGGGGGCCGCAGTCGACCGGGTCGTGGCCCGCCGCCTTGAGCCACTCGACGAGGTGGTTCTTGAGTTCGAAGCCCGCATGGTCGGAGCCGAGATACACGCGCATGGAACGAGTGTGACACGGCTGTTTCCGGGCAGCAGCGTCGGGTGTCGATCGGGTCAAATGTGACGCGGACTATAGAAGCTCAAGGAAACCTCAAGTAACAATCCCGAATCAAAGGTTCCCGAATCCGTTCTCCTCGGATTCACTGGTCCGACTCGTACACCCCTCGTGCGACTCGTACATCGCTGGTACGGGATCCCCTCCCCAACGGCGCAAAGGAAATCCCTTCCATGACTTCGCAGCCGACCCAGAAGACGGCCGGACCGGCCGGACCCGCCCCGGGCGGCCACGGCCTACAGGCCGGGCTCAAGAACCGCCATCTCTCCATGATCGCCATCGGCGGCGTCATCGGTGCCGGACTCTTCGTCGGGTCCAGCTCCGGTATCGCCACCGCAGGACCCGGCATTCTCCTGTCGTACGCCCTCGTCGGCACGCTCGTGGTGCTGGTGATGCGGATGCTCGGCGAGATGTCCGCCGCAAACCCGACCTCCGGCTCCTTCTCCGCACACGCCGACCGCGCGCTCGGCAGCTGGGCCGGGTTCTCCATCGGCTGGCTGTACTGGTTCTTCTGGGTCGTCGTGCTGGCGGTCGAGGCGACCGCCGGTGCGAAGATCCTGGAGGGCTGGATACCGGCCGTCCCGCAGTGGGGCTGGGCCCTGATCGTGATGCTCGTCCTGACCGCCACCAACCTCGTCTCCGTCGGGTCCTACGGCGAGTTCGAGTTCTGGTTCGCCGGCATCAAGGTCGTCGCCATCGCCGCGTTCATCGTCATCGGCGGACTGGCCGTCTTCGGGCTGCTCCCGGGCGTCGACAGCGACCAGGCCGGGCTGAGCAACCTCACCGACCACGGCGGCTTCCTACCCAACGGCGCCGGCGCCATCCTCACCGGTGTCCTCCTGGTCGTCTTCTCCTTCATGGGCAGCGAGATCGCCACCCTGGCCGCCGGCGAGTCCGAGGACCCGCAGCGTGCCGTCACCAAGGCCACCAACAGCATCATCTGGCGAGTGGGCGTCTTCTACCTCGGCTCGATCCTCGTCGTGGTCACCCTGCTCCCCTGGGACAGCAAGGCCATCGCCGACGACGGCTCCTACGTCGCCGCGCTCGGCTCCCTGGGCATCCCGCACGCCGGTCAGATCATGAACTTCATCGTGCTGACCTCGGTGCTGTCCTGTCTCAACTCCGGCCTCTACACCGCCTCCCGCATGGCCTTCTCGCTCGGCCAGCGCGGTGACGCGCCGAAGGCCTTCGCGCGGACGACCAGCCGTGGTGTGCCGCGGACGGCGATCCTCGCCTCCGTCGTGTTCGGCTTCGTCGCCGTCTTCTTCAACTACAAGTTCCCGGACTCCGTCTTCCTCTTCCTCGTCAACTCCTCCGGCGCGGTCGCCCTGTTCGTCTGGCTGGTGATCTGCTTCTCCCAGCTGCGCATGCGCAAGATCATCCAGCGCGAGGCGCCCGAGAAGCTCGTCGTGAAGATGTGGCTGTACCCGTATCTGACCTGGGCGACGGCCGCGCTGATCGTCTTCGTCCTCGGCTACATGCTCACCGACACCGAGCACGACGGACGCAAGACCGTGCTGCTGTCGCTCCTCGTGGCCGCGCTCGTGCTGATCGTCGCCTTCGT
Organism: Streptomyces sp.; assembly: GCA_013362785.1. Taxonomy (GTDB): domain Bacteria; phylum Actinomycetota; class Actinomycetes; order Streptomycetales; family Streptomycetaceae; genus Streptomyces. Next base: position 14,502 of record JABFVM010000114.1, read on the forward strand.
GAAGGAGAAGGTCGGCGGCGGGCGCCCGGCCACCGTCGAGGCGACCGCCTCGGCTCCGGCGCACGACAAGGTCAAGACCGGCTGACAGCCGCCGAGATCGACTGAGATGCGCTGAGATGCGCTGAGATCCGCTGAGATCGTCGACTCGCTTCGAGCGCGGCAGAGGGGCGGTGGGGTTGCATACCCCACCGCCCCTCTCCTCTCCTCTCCTTTCCGGTCCCGGCCCCGGTCGCTGTCACAGTCACAGTCACAGTCACAGCACCGTGAACGTGTCCTTCACCTTCTCGTAGGTCTTCAGGGCCTCCCCCTCCGCCTCCGGCCGGTACCACGTGTTGATCTGGTACGACTTGCCGTCCACCGTGAAGCCCAGCAGCTGGGCGTGCCAGGGGGCGCCCTGGAGGGTGAAGGTGTACTCCCAGACGACCGCCGGGTGCCCGCGGAACGTCGTCCGCTCCAGGCGGATCTTGCGGTACTGCCCCTGTTGGGCGTTCTCCTCCGACTTCTGCCAGGAGTCCATCAGGTCGTCGCGGGCCAACGACGACTTGGCGGCGAGTTCCTGTTGGGCGTCCGGTGAGGTGTAGTGCACCTCCGAGCCCGTCTTGACGTCCCGCCGCCAGTCCTCGGGCGGCACCCACGCGAATCCGCCCGCCTCCCTGCGCGACCCGGGCGGCAGGCTCTTCGGCCTCGACGTGCCCTCGACCGTGGCCGACGGGCCCGGGCCCGGGGAGGACGCCGCCGAGGAGCCCGGCGACGACGACGAATCGGCCTTGTCGTCCTTCGGCGCCCCGAAGTCGGTCGCCAGGACGACCGCCACGACGGCGCCCGCGGCGGCCACACCGACGGCTACGGCGATACGTCCCGTACGGCGCCGTCCGGCTCGGGGTTCGGCCGGGACCGGGGGGCCGGGGAACTCGCCCGGCGGCATGGTGGTGTTGGGCCGGGAGCCATCCGGTGCCGGTCCGGGTCCCGGTTTCGGCCCCGGTGACGGCTCCAGCTCGGGCTCCGGGGTCGGCCGACGCTCGGTCACCGCTTCCGCGCGGACCAGGGAGACGCCTGGGCGCCGGGGTGCGGTACGGCTGGGTGCGGTGCCGCTGGGGGCCGTACCACCGGGGTGGGCGGCCGGAGCTTCGGAGCGGGGCTCCGAGTGGGACTCCGAACGGGCCTCCATGCGGGGTTCGGAGGCCCGTTCCGTGGAGGAGGACGGGGTGGCGGCCGGGGCCGACGGGGCCGTATGGGCATGGGGCGGCGAGGTGTGTCGTAGGCCCTCCGCGCGCAGGTCTTCGGTGTGGGTGTCCTCTGCCGGTGTCGAGGGGTGCGGAAGCGTCGGTATCGCGTCTTGTACGTCGTCCGGTACGGCGTCCGGCTCGACGTCCGGCCGGCGAGGGTCGCGTCGGGAGAGGGCGGGTGCCTCCAGGAGGGCGGGGGTGGGCGCCTCCCCCGCGGGATCCGGCGTCGGGAACGCGACCGGCCGCAGGGCCGTCTCCAGGTCGTCCAGGCCGGGGCGGGACGCCGGTTCCTTCTCCAGGAGGGCGGCGAGGAGGTCGCGCAAGGGGCCTGCCGTCGGCGGGAGTTCGGGGTCCTCGTAGAGGACCGCGTGCAGGGTGGCGAGGGTCGTGTCGCGGGAGAACGGGGAGCGGCCTGCCAGGGCCGCGCTCAGCGTCGCGCCGAGGGACCAGAGGTCGGACGGCGGGCCCTGGGGGCGGCCGGAGACGCGCTCGGGGGCCATGTAGTCGGGCGAGCCGACCAGCATGCCGACCATGGTGAGGGCCTTGGCGTCCTGGATCGCGGCGATGCCGAAGTCGGTCAGGACCACCCGGCCCCGTCCGTTCGCCGCCTCCGCCTCGACCAGGACGTTGCCCGGCTTGATGTCGCGGTGCAGGACGCCGCGGGCGTGGACCTGGCGCAGTGCCGCGACCAGGCCCATGCCGATCCGGGCCGCTTCGCCGGGGCCCAGGGGGCCCTCCTCGGCCATGATGCGTTCCAGGGAGCGGCCGGCCACCAACTCCATGACGATCCACAGGCGTTCGCCCTCGTCGACCACGTCGTAGACCCGGACGACGTTGGGGTGGTCGATCCGGGCGGTCGCACGCGCCTCACGCAGGGTGCGTTCGCGGCGGGTGCGGGTGTCCTCCTGGTCGAGGCCGTCGATGCGCATTTCCTTGACGGCGACCAGGCGGTCGAGCACTTCGTCGACGGCTCGCCACACGCGTCCCATTCCCCCCTGGCCGATACTCTCGACCAGTCGGTAGCGCCCCGTCACCAGTAAACCCGGAAGCCCACCGCTTCTCGTGTTTCCCGCGTTCCCCGCGCTTCCCGAATTTCCCGCGTTTCCCGTATTCCCCGGCAATCCGCTGCACCCCCTCCGCCGCGCCTCAGCCATCCTCGACTGAAACACAATGGTCACACTTCATGCCGTACCAGCATAGTGCGGAGAAATCTTGTGGTAGCTCTTCAAGTACTGCGAATTCAGGCGCAGGCAAGGGGGGCGAACATGAGTTCTCGTCGCACGACGGCCATCGCGGGATCGCTGGTCGCGGCATCTTTCTCGGCAGTGCTGATCCTTTCCGCCACTGCCGGCGCGGACGACCAGGGACCCGGAAGTGACAAGGGGGGAAAGGTCGTCGACAAGGCGCCGGCCGGGGTGGAACTGACCACTGAGCTGCCGGAGAAAATCTCGGTGGACAACAGCTCACAGAAGACCGACATCACCGCCACGGTGAAGAACGAAGGGACCAAGGAAAGCGGCGAGATCAAGCTTTTGGTCGTCGGTTTCGACGGCCTCACGGTGAAGAATGTGGAGGGCTGCTCGGCGATCGAGAAGAACAGCCTTCCCGAGGGCTCGAACAGCGGTTTCGCCTGCTCGGTCGACAATCTGCCGGCCGGTGAGTCGAAGTCGTACGCCGTCGACGCGACGTACGACGTGAGCAAGGCCGGCAAGATCTGCCTCCCCGTCCAGACCGCCGACGGCAAGAAGACGTACTGGCAGCAGGGCCCGGTGCCGTTCGGTACGACGAACCCGTCGCCCGACGCCCCGGCCACCCCGCTGCTCCTCGGCACCGACAACAAGCCGGTCGCACCGGGCGCCGACGAGCTGCCCCGGACCGGCATCGGCCGGGACGTCCTGCCGCTGGGCGCGGCCGGCGCGACGCTGATCGCGGTGGGCGCGGCCGGACTGTGGTGGTCGCAACTGCGGCGGCCTCGGCGGTCGCAGGAGGGCTGAGCAGCACCGGGACCGAGGCCGAGCGACAACGGGACGCATAAAGAGGCTCGCCGGGCGGCGGTCGTAGTACGACTGCCGCCCGGCGAGCCTCTTGCGCAGGAAGTACCGCTGCCTCAGCGGTTGATCAGCTTCCAGGCGGTGGGCAGCGCGCCCATCGCCAGGGCCGCCTTCAGGGCGTCGCCGATCAGGAACGGAGTGAGGCCGGCGGCGATGGCGGCGGAGGCGGACATGCCGGTGGCGAGGGCCAGGTAGGGGACGCCGACGGCGTAGATGATCGCCTCGCCCAGCAGCATCGCGCCCGCCGTGCGCAGCGCGGTGCGGTCGGCGCCGCGGCGGGCCAGGGCGCCGACGACGGTGGAGGCGAGGATCATGCCGAGGATGTAGCCGAAGGACGGGGCCGCGGCGCCGGAGGTGCCGTCCGCGAACCACGGCACGCCCGCGATGCCGGCCAGCGCGTACAGCGCGAGGGAGAGGAAGCCGCGGCCGGCGCCGAGGGCCGTGCCGACCAGCAGCACCGCGAGAGTCTGGCCGGTCACCGGCACCGGGGAGCCCGGCACGGGCACGGAGATCTGGGCCGCGAGGCCGGTGAACGCGGCGCCGCCGACGACGAGCGCGATGTCGCGGACGCGGGAGGCCGGGAGCAGGTCGGCGAGGACCTGTCCGGGGCGAGCGGGGGCGACGGCAGCGGTGCTCATGGGGACTCCGCGGGGTGAGGACGGTGGACGGGACGTTGTGACGCTATACCGGCGTGTGCGGGCCGATCACCGTCAGTGGTCGACAAAGGCTCGTTCGCGGGCTTGGTGGGCTCCGGACAAAGGGTGGGGGTTACACCGGGTACGGAGTGATACCGGTCACTGAGGCAGGGGCGCCGAGCTCACATTTCGGGCCTGGGGGCCGACTGTGGGGTTTCACCAATCACGTGGCCCGCGTGTGAAGAGGCCGTCTCGCCCGTCGGTCGCCGTCTGGGCAGCGATCGGCCGCTTTGCTAGCTTCGAGCGCATGGTCGCCCAGTCCCGGAACTTCTCGTCGCGTCGCCATGTCGACCTGCGACGCGTGGGCACGGCCGCCTGTCGCCGTCCGGGGTGAGTCGGCCTCCGGTGGCTCCGGTCACGACTCGCCCGCTTCAGAGCCTGTGAGGCTCTCAGACGGCGCAGTGTCGGACCGGCTCCCGAGGAAGTTCCCCATGCCCCGTACCGCGGCACCCACCCTTTCGTCCCCGATCCCCCGTGTCGCCGACCGCGACCGGCGCCGGACCAGCGCCAGTGTCGTCCTGCGTTCCGTGCTCGAACACGGGCCGGTCGCACGCAGCACCATCGCCCGGCTGACCGGGCTGTCACCGGCCTCGGTGACGGACTACTGCGCCCGCTTCACCGAGCTCGGACTCATCCGGGAGGCCGCCGCGCCCCGGCGGTCCAAGGGCGTCGGCCGGCCGCACGTACCCGTCGACCTGGACGACTCACGGTTCGTGGTGGGCGGTGTCCACGTGGCGGTGCCGCACACGACGGTGGCGCTGCTCGATCTGCGCGGACGGGTCGTCGCCGAACGGGAGTTGAAGCACTCGGGGGACACCGAGCCGTACGGTGTCCTGGCCCGGGCCGCCGACGGGCTGGCCGCGCTGCTGGACGCGGCGCCGGGCAGCCGGCCGCTCGGTGTCGGCTTCGCCGCGGGCGGCTGGGTGGACCGGGATTCCGGGACCGTCGTCGAACATCCGCTGCTGGGCTGGCGGGAGGTCCCGGTGCGGGAGGTGCTCGGCGCGCGCACCGGGCTGCCGGTCCATGTGGACGGGCACGCGCGGGCGTTGGTGAACGCCGAGCGGCTCTTCGGGCGGGCGCGCGGCAGCCGGAGCGTGCTGCATCTGTTCGTCGGCAATGTCGTCGACGCGGCGTTCGCCACCCATGACGAAGTGCACCACGGACCCCGGTCCCAGGCCGGAACCATCGCTCATATGCCGGTGCCGGGCGGTACGGAGACCTGCGAGTGCGGGCGCGTCGGCTGCCTCCAGGTGGAGCTGAGCGAGCGGACGTTGTGCCGTCGGGCGCGGGACGCGGGTGTCATCCAAGGGGTGAACCCGATGCATGTGGTCGCGGCCGCGGGCGCGGGCGACCGGGTGGCCGTACGGCTGCTGGTGGAGCGGGCGGGCGCCGTCGGGCGGGCGGCCCGGCTGCTGCTCGACGTGCTCAACCCGGAGACGGTGGTGGTGACCGAGATGGGGGTCGTGCACCGGGAGGACTGCCTCGCCGCGCTGCGCGCGGGGGTCGGGGACGAGCGCTCGGCGGCCGTCGTGCCGACGAGTTTCCCGCATTCCGTGCTCGCCGTGGCCGGTGGTTCGGTGGCGCTCGACGTGCTCTACCGGGATCCACTGGCCGCGTCACCTGAGGCTATTTAATTCAGAAACTCGGAATGTTGACAGGGGCCACCGGTGACCAGGAACATCCTGCTCATGAGCCTGTTCGTGAGCTGTCGCACCCTTTGTTGCTGACACGTCGCCGCGTGTGAAGCGCTCATTTCCTCCTGCGTGAATTACCCCACCCTGGCTTTCTGCTGCCCGGAATTCCGCATGCGTTCCCGTCACTTTGGCTTACGGAGTCCTGCCATGCCGTCCCTGCCTGCCCCGGGCGTCGACCGCCGTCTGTTCCTGACCTCACTGCTCGGCGTCACCGCCGCTGCCGCCGGACTGAGCGGCTGCGCCGAATCCACCGCCGCCACCACCGCCGAGGGCGCCTCGACCGCCCCGCTCGCCGACAAGGTCCCGGCCGGGACCAGCCTGAAGATCGCCTCGTTCCAGAACACCCAGCAACTCCAGTTCAAGCTGGCCGAGTTGGACGACCTGCCGTTCAAGGTGTCGAACTGGCTGAACATCGGCGCCGGCCCCGATGTCATCAACGCCTTCCGCGCCAAGTCCCTGGACCTCGCCAACAACGCGGGCATCCCGCCGATCCAGGCGTACTACCAGGGCTTCGACGCGAAGATCGTCGCGATCGACATCACCCGCAGGCCCAACTACCTCTTCGCCACGAAGCCCGGCAGCGACATCCGGTCGGTCGAGGACTTCAGGGGCAGGAAACTCGCGTTCTCGCAGGGCCAGGCGCAGGGAGTCGTACTCCTGCGGGCGTTGAAGCAGGCCGGGCTCACCTACGACGAGGTCGAGCTCGTCCCGCTGACCAGCAACCAGTTCCTGACCGCCCTTCAGTCGGGCCAGGTGGACATCGCCCCGCTCGCCAACCAGCAGGCGCCCGCCTACCTGCAGCAGTACAGGTCCAAGGGCGCCCACACCATCGACACGGACGTCGTCGACCTGCTCAACCTGCTGTGGGCGCCGGTCTCCGTGCTGAACGATCCGGCGAAGGCCGCCGCGGTCGCCGCCTACATCCCGCACTGGGCCAAGGGCCAGGTGTGGACGTACGAGAACCCGGACGTCTGGAACGAGGAGTTCTACGTCAAGACGCAGAACCTGACCCCGGAGCAGGCCAAGGGGATCTCCGACCTCGCCAACAAGCCTTTGTTCCCGCCGAGTTGGGACGAGGCGGTCAAGTGGGAGCAGGAGACCGCGGACCTGCTGGCGGAGGGCGGCTTCGTGAAGAAGTTCGATGTCGCGCAGCTCTTCGACCACCGCTTCGAGGGCATCGCCGCGAAGTCCGTACCGGCCGAGTACCGGAGGTGACCGCCATGGCCACGACCACCCTGGACACGGCTGCCGTCGTCGCCGCCGACGAGCGGCCCCGCACCCGCCGTCGCGGGCTCGCCCCCGGCAGACGCCTGCCCGCCGCCCGGCTCGCGGGGCCCCTGCTGGTGCTCGCCCTGTGGGCCGCCGCGTCGGCGGCGGAGGCGCTCGACCCCGCCGCGATCCCCGCGCCCTGGACGGTGCTGGAGACCGGTGCCCACCTCTGGACCGACGGGACGCTGATCACCGACATCCTCACCTCGTTGCAGCGGGCGGCGTCCGGCTTCGCGATCGGTCTGGCCGCCGGCGTCGTGCTCGCGCTGGCCTCCGGGCTCACCCGCACCGGGGAGGCGCTGATCGACGGCACGGTCAACCTCAACCGGGCCATCCCGACCCTCGGTCTGATCCCGCTGTTCATCCTCTGGCTGGGCATCGGCGAAACCTTCAAGACCGCCATCATCGCGATCGTCGTCTACATCCCGATCTACCTCAACACCCATGCCGCGCTGTCCGGCATCGACCACCGGTTCGTCGAGCTCGCCGAGGTGCAGGGCCTGTCGCGGCTGCGGTTCGTCCGGCAGATCGTCATTCCCGGCGCGCTGCCCGGGTTCTTCGTGGGTCTCCGGCTCGGCGTGACCGGCTCCTGGCTGGGCCTGGTGGTCCTGGAGCAGATCAACGCCACCAGC
>JABFVM010000056.1 GCA_013362785.1 Streptomyces sp.
AACGAGGTGGACTCGGAGGAGCTCGCAGGCCGTTTGGAGGCGGACGGCTGGGATCTCGTCGAGGACGCCGAGGACGCGGATGTCGCCGTGGTCAACACGTGCGGCTTCGTCGACGCCGCCAAGAAGGACTCCGTCGACGCGCTCCTGGAGGCCAACGATCTCAAGGGCCATGGAAGAACCCAGGCCGTCGTGGCGGTGGGCTGCATGGCCGAGCGGTACGGCAAGGAGCTCGCGGAGGCTCTCCCCGAGGCCGACGGCGTGCTGGGCTTCGACGACTACTCGAACATCTCGGACCGCCTCCAGACCATCCTGAACGGCGGCATCCACGCCGCGCACACCCCGCGTGACCGGCGCAAGCTGCTGCCGATCAGCCCCGCCGAGCGGCAGGAGTCCGCGGCCGACGTCGCGCTGCCCGGGCACGCCCCGGTGGATCTGCCGGAGGGCCTCGCGCCCGCCTCGGGCCCGCGTTCACCGCTGCGCCGCCGCCTCGACGGCTCCCCGGTCGCCTCGGTGAAGCTCGCCTCCGGCTGCGACCGGCGCTGCTCCTTCTGCGCCATCCCGTCCTTCCGCGGCTCCTTCATCTCGCGCCGGCCCAGCGACGTGCTGAACGAGACGCGCTGGCTGGCCGAACAGGGCGTGAAGGAGATCATGCTGGTCTCCGAGAACAACACCTCGTACGGCAAGGACCTCGGCGACATCCGGCTGCTGGAGTCCCTGCTGCCGGAGCTGGCGGAGGTCGACGGCATCGAGCGTGTGCGCGTCAGCTACCTCCAGCCGGCCGAGATGCGGCCCGGGCTGATCGACGTGCTGACGTCGACGCCCAAGGTGGCGCCCTACTTCGACCTCTCCTTCCAGCACTCCGCTCCCGACGTGCTGCGCGCGATGCGCCGCTTCGGCGACACCGACCGCTTCCTGGAGCTGCTCGACACCATCCGCGGCAAGGCCCCCCAGGCCGGCGTGCGCTCCAACTTCATCGTGGGCTTCCCCGGCGAGACCGAGGCCGACCTGGCCGAGCTGGAGCGCTTCCTGAACGGCGCCCGGCTGGACGCCATCGGTGTCTTCGGCTACTCCGACGAGGACGGCACCGAGGCCGCGACGTACGGCAACAAGCTCGACGAGGACGTCGTCGCCGAGCGGCTGGCGCATGTCTCACGGCTGGCCGAGGAACTCGTCTCGCAGCGCGCCGAGGAGCGCCTCGGGGAGACCGTGCAGGTGCTCGTCGAGGCGGTCGGCGCCGAGGACCCGGCGGAGGGCGCGTACGGCCGTGGCGCGCACCAGGCGCCGGAGACGGACGGCCAGGTGCTGCTCACGAGCGGCGCGGGGCTGAGCATCGGTCGTATGGTCGAGGCGAAGGTGGTCGGTACGGAAGGTGTCGACCTGGTGGCCGAGCCGCTGCAGGGCACGCTCGCGTGTAGTGAGGAGGCGGACAGATGACCGGAGTTCCGGCGTCCGCCGCAGGCGGCGCCTCCCCGGCGGGTGCGCCTGGCAAGGCGAGTGCGGTGGGTTCGGCCAAGGGCGGTGGCGGTGGCCCGAAGGCGGGCGGCGGCGCGGAAGCCGGTGTCGCGGGCGGTGCGAAGTCCGCGCGCGGCGGGAAGATCGCGGCCGCGGCCGTCAACCAGGCCAGCGTCTGGAACATCGCAAATCTGCTGACCATGCTCCGACTGGTCCTCGTGCCCGCCTTCGTCGCGCTGATGCTGGCCGACGGCGGATACGACCCGGCATGGCGCTCGCTCGCCTGGGCGGCCTTCGCCATCGCCATGATCACCGACCTGTTCGACGGTCATCTGGCGCGGACCTACGACCTCGTCACCGACTTCGGGAAGATCGCCGACCCCATCGCCGACAAGGCGATCATGGGAGCGGCGCTGATCTGTCTGTCCGCGCTGGGTGACCTGCCGTGGTGGGTGACGGCCGTCATCCTCGGCCGGGAACTCGGCATCACTCTGCTGCGTTTCCTGGTTATCCGGTACGGCGTGATCCCGGCGAGCCGGGGCGGCAAGCTCAAGACCCTCACGCAGGGCGTGGCCGTCGGGATGTACATCCTGGCGCTGACGGGGTGGCTGGCCACTCTGAGGTTCTGGGTGATGGCTGCGGCGGTCGTCCTGACCGTGGTGACCGGGCTCGACTATGTGAGACAGGCCATTGTGCTGCGCAGGCAGGGAATCGCCGAGCGCAAGGCGGCGTTGGAGGAGACGGAAGCGTGAGGTCCACGGCCGCCGACGTGGTGCGACTACTCACAGTGAAGGGTGAGACGCTCGCAGTCGCCGAGTCGCTCACGGGCGGACTGGTTGCGGCGGAAGTCACAGCCGCGCCTGGGGCCTCCAAGGCGTTCAGGGGCTCGGTAACCGTCTACGCCACCGAGCTGAAGCATCAGCTGCTCGGGGTCGACGCCACCCTACTGGCGCAGCACGGAGCGGTGAATCCGCAGGTGGCGGCCCAGATGGCGGTCGGCGTACGGAAGGCTCTGGGGGCCGACTGGGGGCTCGCGACGACCGGCGTCGCAGGGCCCGAGACGCAGGACGGACAGCCCGTAGGGACGGTTTTCATTGCCGTGGACGGGCCTTTCGGACCCGGTTCCGGTTCTGCCGGTGGCGGAAAAGTGGAGGCCCTGCGGTTGAACGGCGACCGCGCGGAAATTCGTATGGAGAGTGTACGGAGCGTACTCGCACTGCTTCTGAAGGAGCTTGCGAGCGAACACACTGGGAATGAGCGGGCACAGGATACGGAACAGAACGGGGGGTTTTGATGTTTGCAGCCCTTAGTGAACACGACATCGCTCCCCGCACGGCCGCGGCGCAAGGCGGTACGGTGGGGCGTGAAGGATGCGGCTACGCGGTCCGAGGAGGGAGCCACCGATGATTCTGCTCCGTCGCCTGCTGGGTGACGTGCTGCGTCGGCAGCGCCAGCGCCAGGGCCGTACTCTGCGCGAAGTCTCCTCGTCCGCCCGAGTCTCACTCGGCTATCTCTCCGAGGTGGAGCGGGGGCAGAAGGAGGCTTCCTCCGAGCTGCTCTCCGCGATCTGCGACGCGCTGGACGTACGGATGTCCGAGCTCATGCGGGAAGTGAGCGACGAGCTCGCCCTCGCCGAGCTGGCCCAGTCTGCTGCGGCCACACCCAGCGAGCCTGTACCTGCGTCGGTCCGTCCGATGCTGGGTTCCGTGTCGGTGACCGGTGTGCCACCGGAACGGGTGACCATCAAGGCGCCTTCCGAGGCGGTCGACGTGGTCGCCGCGTGACGGTGACGCCGGTGCGCGTGGGCTGACCATGCGCTGAGGAATTGTGTGAGGCCCCGGCCGGGCTTCTCCAGGGTGACCACCTGGGGGAGCGTGGCCGGGGTTTCGTGCTGTGTGGGGTCTTCCGGGGCCCGTCCGTCGTGCCGGTTCTTCGACGTCCGGGTCGTTCGAGGTCCGTTTGCCGGGGCCGGGCGTGAAGGTCATCGTGGAGGGGTGTGACGGCGCCTGACGCGCTGTGACGACGTTGGCCCGCGCTGCACCTGTGTGCCGTTGGTGCGCCCTCCCCGGCGGGTGAACGGGCGGCCTAGCCTCGGGCTGGAGGTGGGTGAATGGCACGGCCGATAGCGCGCTGGGGGGCGATCCTCGCGTTCGGGGCGCTGTGGTGGTGGGCCGTGCTGCGGCTCGCGCTCGTGCCGGACGCCGGGGCGCTGGAGGGGGCCGTCGCCGCCGGAGGGTGGGGGCTGAGCCTGTTGCCGGTGCACTGCGTGGCGAAGGCGCGGGCTGTGGGAGCCGTCGATCCACGGCGTTGGGTGGAAGCCTGGCGGGCCGGGCGGGCGAGACGGTCGGCGCCGGCTACCAAGGCATCGCCACACCGCCGTTCGGACGCAGGATCTGACCCGTGGTGAAGGACGACGCGTCGGACGCCAGATGCAGCACCGCGTGCGCGATGTCCTGCGGTTCGCCGACGCGGCCCAGCGGTGACATCCGGGCCATCAACGCCTCGGTGTGAGTCTGTGCCGCGGTGTCGTGGCGGTCGGTCATGGGAGTGCGGATCCAGCCCGGGGCGACCGCGTTGACGCGGATGCCGTGCGGGCCCATCTCCGTCGCCAGCGTCTTCGTCAGCTGTACGACGGCCGCCTTGGCCACGCCGTAGCAGAGCAGGCCGGGGCCGCCGGTGTCGACGGCGCCCGAGGCCATGGTGATGATGCTGCCCCTGATGCGCCGGGCGAGCATCGCGCGGGCCGCCTCCTGGCAGGCGTACAGCACTCCCTTGAAGTTGACGTTCAGTACCCGGTCGAGGTCTTCGTCACGGGTCTCCAGGACCGGGCTGCTGTGCATGATCCCGGCGACCGCGGCCATCACGTCCAGCCGCCCGCAGGAGGCGACGGCCTGACGGAGCTGGTCGCGGGCGGTCACGTCGAGGTGGTGTGTATGGGCGGTGCCGCCGCTCGTCTTGATCAGGGTCGCCGTGTCGTGCAGGCCCTGTTCATCACGGTCGGCGCAGTGCACGGCGGCGCCGGCCTCGGCGAGCAGGACGGCCGAGGCGCGGCCGATACCGCTGGCGGCGCCCGTGACGAATGCGGTGCGTCCGGTGAGGTCGTACGCCTTGACGGCCATGAAGGGACGGTACGAGCGTTCCTGACGGGCCGTCAATTAGTTGTACCGTGTTGGGTTCTGCGATGTGACGTGGTGCCGGGCGTTGGGCTGGGGGCCGGGCCCGCCTGGCAGTTGGGGCACCAGTAGGTGGGGCGCTCGCGGGAGCCGTCGCCTTCGTCGGCCGCGCGGATCGGGGTGGTGCAGCGCAGGCAGGGGCGGTGGGCGCGGGAGTACACGAAGAGGTCCTGGCCGCGGCGGCCCGTCGTACTGCGGATCGGACGGTCGCGGTTTGCTTCCAGGAGTTTCTTGGCGAGCAGGGGCAGTTGGGCGGTGTGCTCGGCAGGAAGCGCGCCGACGGGGAGCCAGGGAGTGACGCGGAGCAGGAAGCAGAGCTCGCTCTTGTAGACATTGCCGATGCCGGCGAGGTTGCGCTGGTCCAGCAGGGCCTCGCCGAGGGGGCGGGCGGGGTCGGTGAGGAGATTGGCGAGGGCGCGGTCGGGGTCCCAGTCCGGGCCCAGGAGGTCGGGGCCCAGGTGGCCGACGGCGCGGTGTTCCTCGGTGGTGCGCAGGAGGTCCAGGACGGGGAGGCGGTAGCCGACGGCTGTGCGGGCGGGGTGGGCTCCGGTGGTGTCTGCCGCGTCGGGATCGGGGGTGGTGGGGGTGACGGGGACGGCGGTGAGGACTATGCGGATCTGGTGAGCGGGGCCGCCTGTCCAGCGTTGCTGGTCGGCGTACACCTTCCAGGAGCCTTCCATGCCGAGGTGCGAGTGGATGGTGAGGCCGCCCTCGATGCGGGTGAGGAGGTGTTTGCCGCGTGGGGTGACGTCCAGGACGGTGCGGCCCGTGAGGTCGACCGTGGCGTACTTCGGTACCCGGAAGTCGGTGCGGGTCAGCGTCTTGCCCGCGAGGGCGGTGTGCAGTCGCTTCGCGGTTTGCCAGACCGTGTCTCCTTCGGGCATGGGTCAAGGGTGGCATGAGGGGGTGAGGCGTGGGGGTGCTCTGGTCGGGTGCGGG
>JABFVM010000530.1 GCA_013362785.1 Streptomyces sp.
CGGTCGGTCACTCTGCATCGGTGTCGGGCCGGACCTCCACGGTGAAGGCCGCGTCCTCCGGGCCGTCGCCCTCCTTGCCCTCCCAGACGATCACGCGCACATGCCTCTGCCCGGTGCCGCCCGCCTCCCACTCGGTCAGCAGGTCGGTGACGACGAGGGCGGCGACGTATTCGGCGGTCTCTTGGGGATCGTCGGCGATGACGGTCCCCCGCCATCGCTCAGGGTGAGCACCGTAGGGAAGCCAGCCCTGCGAGCCGTGCGGCTCGTCGACCCGGTACACCCAGCCCTTCTCGGTGCCCATGGCACCGATCCTTCCACTCAAGGCGGCCATGCGCCGTGCCCAAGGTCCACGGCGTCCGTAGAGAGCGCTGAGCCGATCCGCCCGAGGCGCCCTCCGGAGGCCTGGATGGAAACGTTGCACCGGCTTCGGCCCAGCTGTGGATCACCGGCTCACGGGCCTTCGGCAGGCACGTCGGACGACGCGAGCAGTTCCTGTAGATCTCGTACGAGGATCAAGTTGTAGCGACCAAGAGCGGACAGGTTCTCGAAGATCCGTCGCGCCGTCGTCTCCTGGCGTTCCAGGTTCGAGTCGAAGTCACGGACGGTGAACAAAGAGTCGTACCGATCGAACGGCATGCCGTGATCGTCCTCGTACTCGTGAGTGAGCTCCACCTCGACGGCCGCATGGCCGAGGTTTCCCGCAAAGTCGACGAACTCGGCATCCATCGGCCTCATCTCGGCACCGCATGCCGCAGCGATGTCTTGGACGAGCTGCTCTCTCGGGAATCCGGGACGAATGAAGATGTAGTGATATTCGCTCACAAGGCACCTTACGATACGACTAGGGCCACAGAATGTTGTAGCCATCGCCAATGATTCGAATGGAGTTCATGCGCCCCGGCGGATTGTTGCGCAGGAACTTCTCCAGTCCCTCCCGTGCCCCGCTCTCCTCCAGGCCGCTCCCCCGGGCATCGACGACCGCGTCGCGTGCCTGTTTCTTGGCGGTGTTCAGGGTGTTCTTGACGGAGTTCGGTGCAGCTCCGGGATCCAGAGTCTTGAACTCCGTCGGGACTCCGTCCACGAGGGCGTCCGGGGTCTTCCGGCCGTCCACCCGGGACTCCTTGAGCGCCTTCACATTCCTCCCTTCCGTGTGCAGCGCATCGGCAATTCTGCGTTCCTTGAGGCTGAATTCCTTCTCGGACTCGTCTATGGAACGGTCTCGGTCTCCGGGTTTCCCGCCCTCACCCTCCTCGCCCGAGCCGCTGCCTCCGCCGGATGCGCCGGCAGCCATCAGAGCGATACCGGCAAGGCCCAGACGCGCCGCCGCGGCGACGCTCCCCGCGGTCAGTCCGCCCACCGCACCGGACCCCGCCAGGGCCAGGCCCGCTCCCGGTGGGAAGAGTGCCAGGAGCGAGAGGAGGAGCAGGGCGAAGCCCAGGTAGGCCAGGAATTGATCGAGGGCTTCCAGGAGATGGGTGGTGTCGATGACCCGGCCGGTCGGGCCGGCCGGGCCCGCGCTGCTCCAGAGCAGGAGGGTTCCCGCTGTCACGGACGTCAGCGCAGAGGCGAAACGGAGGCGGTGGGTGGCGAGTTGTTCGGCCAGCGGGGCGGAAGTCGCCAGTCGCCAGGTTCGGAGCAGGACGGCCAGCAGCCAGGCGGCCCAGGCCACGCCTGCTGCGGCGAAAGCCTGGAGGATCCTCGGTCCGGTGCCGGTTTCGAAGTACTCCTGGAGTTCGGCCGTCGACTTGAACGAACCGGCCCCGAGGAAGAGGACGGACGGGAGGACCAGTACGCAAGGGATCAGGAGCAGGACCCAGCGGCGGCGGAACGTGGCAAGCCAGGCTGCTTTGATGTGGCCACGTATGCCGGGCCTGCGCCAGGACAGTGCGTTGTCGGTGGCGTCCATCCGGCCCGCCAGGGCGGCCACCTCGCGGCGTAAGGGCTCAACGATGTCGGGTGGGGCCGTCGGCGTCGAGTACGCGTAGCAGACCGCTCGGCGTAGGCGCAGGAAACGCAGGGCTATCAGTGGGGTCCAAGGGAAGCGCCAGGATGCGTAGCGGATCAGCGCGGCCGCCGTGTCGCCGTGCGTCCGCTCCGCCGCCAGCAGGATGCCAGGAAGTCTCCGCTTTCCGCGGCGCAGACGGATGACATCTGCCGTCATCGCCAGCAGCAATGCCAGCAGGGGCGCGGCCCACAGCTTGGCGTCCACGCTCTCCAGCCATTCGCGGGCCTCACCGGCCCGGTGCCCGGACACATAGTTGTTCACGGTGTGGTGTGCGACCGCCGCGCCGAACGGGATCACCGCGAGTGGCTTAAACCAGCTTCGCGCGCGCCACAGGACACCAACCGCCAGTCCCGCCAGGGCCGTCCATACGAGGTGCTGGAACGTGGGGACCAGGACATCGCCCGTCCGCCCCAGGTTCAGGGGCGCGGCCGGGGCGGGAAGCCAGGAGGTGAACACCTCGCCGCTGCCTGGGATGTACGGCGCCGCAAGACTGTCCGGGACGATCCAGCCGCCGTGCCGGGCCAGGGCTCGGTCCGCGTCCAGGGAGTAGCGCAGGAGTGCTTCGAGGAGACCGAAGCCCGCGCCGAGGGCGGCTCCCAGGATGGTGAAGTCGGTCAGGCCCCACTGGCGGCGGACCTTGAGGTACATGCCTGCCAGCAGCAAAGGGGAGACCTTCAGGAGTTCCTCCACCCACGGAGCCGTGGTGTAGGCGGTGGTGTTCACCACCTCGATCAGCGAGCGGCCTGTTCGGTCGCCGCCGGCGATCACTCGGGTGTAGGTGAGTTCCAGGAGCGCCACAGCTGTTCCGCATGTGCAGGCGCCCACGAGGACGGCCAGCAGCACCGTCGAGAGGCGTACGGAGCGTGTGGGCCATGAGAGCGCGAAGAGTTGCACGACTCCGTACAGCCCTGCCGCCACCATGAGTACCGTCACGTGCGCCCCCCGTGGCGTCGAGTCAGCTCTCCGAGCGTGGGAAGGTGACCTCGACCCTTCGGTTCTTCTTGCGGCCCGACTCCGTCGCGTTGGAGGAGATCGGGTACTCCTCGCCGTAGCCCCGTACCTCGTAGGTGATCGTCGAGTCGTTCAGCTCCGAGTCCAGGACGCCCTGTACGGCGTTTGCGCGCTTTCTGGACAGGACGTCGCCGTGGGCGGAGGAGCCGAGGTTGTCGGTGAAGCCGAAGACTCGGATTCGGGTTGCGTTCTGGTTCTTGATTTCCTGCGCGATGGAGGAGATGCGGGCCTTTGCCTCCCCTGAGAGCTTTGCGCTGTCCTTGGGGAACAGAACCTCCGCCTGGAGCGCGAACTTCACGTCCGTGTTCGTGTCTTCTCGGCGTTCCTCGCCGGCCTGGTCCTCTACGACCTGCTTGATATCGAGGACCTTGGGTTCGGCCAGCGTCGCGCCTTCCGGGAGTTTGAGGTCGGGGTCGTTCGCGTCGACCTCGACCGGGGCGGAAGCGGTGGCTTCCGAGCCGGGAGGGACGCTGGGGTCGTCCGCCGCGTCGGCTGATGTGGCGCCGAGGATGTGGGTGGCGACCATGACCGTGGCCGCGGTGAGGGTCAGGGTGAGGCGAGGTGCCCGGGTCATGGCTGCCTCACCCGGAGATCTGGATGGTGGCGGGGGCGAACGACGGGAGCTGGAAGCCGACCTCTGGCGTACTGGTCGGCGGCGCAGGGAACTGCATGAAGACAGGTGCGGACTCACCGGGCTTCAGTGAAGGAAAGTCTGTCGTGGTCAGCGGACGCCCATCCGTGTCCCGCAGCACGTAGTACCGCTTCTTGCTCTTGGAGTCGACGAGTGTGGCTCCGCCGAGTGACCTGCCGTGCCTGAGGATCTCGGTTTCGTCGCCTCGGAGCGCCGCAGGGACGGTGACCTTCTCGGCGCCGTCGTTCTTCATATTGCCGTTCACAGTGACGAAGCCGCCGGAGTCACGCACAGCGGAGGTGATCTGGAGCACCAGACCCTCGGGCCCCTTCAACTCCGCCAGGGTTGCCTCGGCCTGCCCCTCCTGAGCGCTCGGGTCGGATCCACCGTCCTTCGAGGAGGAAGCCGACGCGTCCGGCTTCTTGTCGTCGTCGCCTCCACCGCCGCAGCCGGCCACACCGAGGGCCAGTCCAGCCGCAACGGTCAGTGCGACCATCCCCCTGTGGGCCTTCGCCGTGAACCGAATACTCATTCCTCTGATTCCCTCGTCACTCGTCATTCGCCATTCGTCATTCGCTGCTCAGCCGGCCAGATGGACGTCGAAGAGGTCCTCGGGGCCCGGAAGGGTGGTGGGATCGTCCGGGTCCGGGCCCCAGGTCGTGTCCCCGCAGGTGAGCTGCGGCAGTACGTCGCCCTCGTCACCTTCGCCGTCCCCCGCACCCTCGTCGTCGCCCGCGCCCGCACCGTCCCCCGCGCCCCCGCCCGGGAGCTCGAACTCGCAGCGCGGCTCGATCACGGCAGTGGCCTTCGCTGTCGAGTGCATGCCCTCCGTGCCGGGCACGATGGAGTCACCGACTGGTTTCGTGGTTCTGACGTCGACCTCGTACCCCGGAGGCAGACCAAGCACCGCCTCGCACTCGGCCGTGGCGTCGTTCTGCGCTGCCAGTTGTGCCGCTCGCCCGCATCCGTCGAGCGCCACCCCCTTGCCGTCGAAGATGTCCTGCCACTTCTTCGGGTCGAGTACGTTGGCCACCCACTCGTCCGTGAGCTTGTCCCGGGTGTCCAGCGCCGCTGCCAACGCCCCCGCGTCGGCCGCGGTTTGGGCGCCGTTCCTGTTCACTCCGGCCTGGCCCACTGCGAGGTAGGCGAACGCGAGAAAAAGCAGGCCCGCCACCACCGTGAGGTAGATGGGGAAGGCCTGCCCTGCGTCGCCGAGGCTGGACCGCCGCGTCACCCGCCGGTCACTTCGGAGATCTTCTCGGTGATCGCGTCGTAGATCGTGCTGCCGATGTCCGTTCCCGCGATGGCCAGCACGATCGCCACGACCACCGCGATGATGCCCAGATATTCCACCGCCGTCTGGCCCTTGTCGTCGCGAGCGGCGCGGGAGCGGAGGTGTGCGGTGGTGGTCCTGATCCAGTTGCTCATGGTGGTCCCCTCTGGTGTCCGGCGGTCGGTGAGCGCTGGGCTCGCAAGTCTCGGGAGAAGTCTTGCGAGAAAAGTAAGCCGCTATCCCCGGAACACCAGAGGGTCCCTGGGCCCAATTCCGGGCCCAGGCCGAAAACCATCGCTGTGTCATCCGCTTCGTCATCGCCGGTCAGCTCCGTCCTGGTGCGAACCAGGGGCCGTGCCGAGCCACTTGGCGGCGGCCTCCGCTCGGCTGGTGCTGTGGAGTTTGGCGAAGATGCGGTTGATGTGGTTCTTGACCGTCTTCTCGCTGATGAAGCAGGTGGCGGCGATCTGCTGGTTGTTCATGCCCGATGCGATGAGGTCCATGATCTCCGCCTCCCTCCTGCTCAGCCGGAACCGTGACCTGTACGACGAAGACTGTCCCACATCTGGTTGCATTTGCGAAAGGCGTTCCAGGAATTTGCTTGCGGGGGTTGCCTGTTCGGGGTTTGCTCGCGCTAGTGACGCCGTTGCCGTGGGAGTGAGGCGCGGCGGCCTGTCGCCCCGCTGCCCGCCCCCGTCACCCCTCATGTCCCTTACGGCCTCCACCAGTTCGTCCGCTGTGAACTCACCGTGCACCAGGTAGCCGACGGCCCCTCGGCGCAGCGCCTCCCGGACGGTCTCCGACTCCCCGCTGTACGTCAGCATCATCACCGGGGCGATGCGTACGAGGTGCGGGAGCGCCGTGATGCCGTCCATGCCCGGCATGCGTACGTCCAGGAGGATCACGTCGGGGCGGTGGCGACGGGCCTCCTCCTGTGCCTCTCGGCCGTTCGTCGCCTCGGCGACCACCGTTATGTCCGCATGGGTGGAGAGGAGGGCCGTCAGGCCGGCCCGCACCACCGGGTTGTCGTCGGCCACCACGATCCGCAAGGGCGCGCCAGAAGGGGGAGGCTTCCGGTCGTTCATGGGGTCGCCTCCGTCGTCGTCAGGGCTGCCAACGGGAGTTCCAGGCGGACCTCTGTGCCGCGTGTGTGCCCGGCTTTGCCGATGTGAATGCGGGCGCCTATTGAGGCGGCTCGTTCCGCCATGCCCAGCAGGCCGAAGTGGCCGGTTCGGCGGAGGTGTTCGAGAGTCATGAGGGTCATGTCGGCGGGCAGGCCCTCACCGTCGTCCCTGACCGTCAGGCGGAGCAGTCCGGCTGCCACACCCGCTCGTACGTCGACCCGCGTCGCCTTCGCATGGCGATGGGCGTTCTCCATGGCCTCCTCGGTGATGGTGAGGAGCTGGCGGGCCACGGCCGGCGGGACGGCGGGCAGCGCGGTCCCGCCCTTCGACGTGTCGTAGGTGGCCCGCATGCCGGTTCGGGTTGTGAAGTCCTCGGCGCGAGCCTTCAGATCCGACGCGATGTCCGTGGCACCGTCCGGGTCGGTCTCGCGGCGCAGGTCCGCCAGGAGTTCCCGGGACTCGGCCGCGGCTTGACGGGCCGCTCGGGAGACCAGTTCCGCCTGCTGCTTGATGCGGGCCGGATCCATCGAGGCCGACGACACGGAAACCGCCAACCCATCCGCTGCCAACGCCACCCCGTACAGCGTCTTCGCCACCGAGTCGTGCATCTCGCGGGCCAGGCGCGCCCGTTCCGCGCTCACCGCCTCCGTCACCGCCAGACGGGCCTGGACCGCCGTAAGTGCCTGGGTGGCCGTGCCGAAGCGGAGCATGAGGTTGCGGAGGGACGAGCCGAGGGCGCCGGTGATGACGCAGAGGCCCGGGAGGAGGAGTTTCTCCGCCAGGCCCGTCGACTGGGCGTCCCGGTCGATCGCGTAGGCCAGCAGCAGGATCAGGGACTGCGCGCTGGCGAACGCCGCTGCGCCTCGGTAGCCGTAGACGATGCCGGCAAGGAGCGGGGTGCAGACGCTGACGTAGGCCAGCGTGGTGTCCGGGCCCGCGGAGACCAGGAGGAGGGAGGTGAACAGGGTGTCCGCCGCCAGGAGGGTGGGGTGGCGCAGGAGGAGCGGGCCGAAGCGTTCCCAGTCGCGGAACAGGGCGTACGACGCCATGAAGGTGACCACGACCGCCGCGCCGACCAGACGGGTGCCCAAGCCGGGCGCCGCGTTGAGCAGGGCCCCGGGAGCGGCGAGCGCGATCATGGCGAGCCGGAACCCGAAGACCTGGCGGCACATGGCCTGGAGCGCGTTTATCTGGAGGGAGATCTCTGCGGCGCGCCCGGGCGCGGGCTCCGCCGTCGCCGCCCGGGACGTCGGCCGGCGCCGCAGCAGCAGCGCGAGGGCATCCCTAACGGCACCTCGGCCGGCCCGCACCCCGGTCCCCACGGCCGTCCGCACGTCGGCGCCCGCTGCCGCGTACACGCCTGTCCCTGAGCCCGAGCCGGCGTCGCCCGCACCGCCGCCCGCCTCACCCGCACCGCCCGTGCCCAACCGCACCGGCACACCCGCCATGCGCACCTCCCCCCTACTCCCCCGTCAACGACCCGAAGTCCGTCCCCGACCCCAGCAACAGCCCCGCCCCCAGCAGGAGCATCGTCGCCGGAACCATGAACGTCGTGATCATCATCGTGGCCTTGGGCACCGCCCGGGCCGCCTTCCGGCGGGCGTTCTGCGCATCGGTCCGGCGCATGTCCTTCGCCAGCGCCACCAGGGTGTCGACGATCGGCGCACCGAGTTCCTCACCCTGCTGAAGTGCCGTCACGAACATCGCGACCTGCTCGGAGTCGTTGCGGCGCCGCAGCTCCGCGAAGGCCTGGCGGCGGCTCATACCCAGGTCCATCTGGCGGAGCGTGATGCGGAGTTCGTCGGCCCAAGGGCCCTCGTACTTCGAGGCGACCCGGTCGAGAGCCTGGCGGAAGCCCAGACCCGCGCTCACCACCACCGCCAGGACGTCCAGGAAGTCCGGCAGGGTGCGTTCGATCTCGTCCTTCCTGATGCGGATCGCCGACCAGATGCCCACCTCCGTCCAGAAGGCGCCGAACGCCAGCAGCAGCAATGCGACCAGTACCTGGCCCCGGAGAAGGAACACCAGGAATCCCACGGCGCCCAGGAAGCCGTACACCGCACGCCTGGCCGCATAGCGGTCGATGGTCAGGCCGCCGGGGTTGCCCGCGAGGTCGATCTTGCGGCGGTACTTGGCGACCAGCTTGGGGCCCATCACGCGCAGCACCGCGGGGGCGTAGCGCATGCCCATGCGGTCGATGAGCGAGTCCACGGCGCCGGTGCGGGTCGAGCCGACCTCCAGGGCCAGCGCCAGATCGCTCGGCAGTTTCGCGTCCGCCCGGTACATGCGGATGCCCGCGAAGATCCCCCACACGCTCAGGGCCGCCACCAGTGCCAGGAGCCAGCCCAGCAGCCCCAGCCCTGTTCCCATTACCGTTCCCATCGTTGTGTGTCCTCCCTTCCGGTCTTCCGCGCCTCAGACGTCGATCCGCGACATACGGCGGATCAGGATGAAGCCGACCGCGTACAGCCCGAACGCGATCAGCACCGCCGCCTGGCCCAGCGGCGAACTCGTCATGCGGTCGAGCGCGCCGTCCTTCACGCCGTTCATCAGGAACAGCGAGCCCACGCCCAGCGCCGGGACCGCGTACGACGTCATGCTCACCTGGGAGAGCTGGGTACGGACCTCGCGTCGTGTCTCCTTGCGCTCCTCCAGCGTCTCCGTGAGGTTGCGCAGCGCGCTCACCACCTGGCCGCCGGCCCGGTTGGACAGCACCAGCGTGGTCACCAGGACGACCAGTTCGCGGGACGGGAGGCGTTCCGCCAGTTCGCCGAGGGCGTCGTCCATCGAGGCGCCGAGCGCCAACTGGTTGGAGACCTTGGCCAGTTCCTCCCCGGCCGGTGCCTCCAGTTCCTCCGCCGCCAGGCCGATGGCCGTACGGAGCGCGAGTCCCGCGTGCGCCGCGTTCGCCAGGATGCGGGCCATCTCGGGGAGTTGGTTGATGAACTTCTCGATGCGCTTCTGGCGCTGCCAGTTGAGGAACTGGACCGCGGCCCCGATGCCCAGCAGGCCCGCGATCGGGCCGAAGAAGGGCGCGAGGGTCGCCTGGCCGATCAGCCAAAGCCCCGCCACAGCCGCCAGCATGTAGACGAAGAACTCGCCCGGTGTGATGTCCAAGCCCGTTGCCGCCAGCCGCAGTTCGAGCTGGTTGCCCAGTTTCGTGCGGCGCAGTCGGCGGTCCAGGTCGGCGAAGCGGCGTCGGCGGCCCCCGGCCCCGGTGAGCTGGCCCGTGGCCGACAGACGGTCGACGAGGGCCTGGCGCTGGGCCCGGCCGGAGGCGTACGCCTGGATGCCGAGCACGGCCAGCGCACAGGTCAGCAGGGCGACGCCGGTTGTGAGCGTGATGCGGGCCTGCAGCTCCAGAGCGACGGTATGCGGTTCCATGGCAACGGGTTCCTACCTGGCTTCTCGGGTGGCGAGTTCGAGCGGGGACTGGGCGACGCCGAAGGCCTGGGGGATCGGCTGGCTCGCCATGTAGAGGCGGTCGGCGGTGCGGCGCGGGAGCGGGTAGTACGCGAAGGCGCCGTGGACGCGGCCGTCCGGCGTCATGGGCTGGGCGTTGAAGCGGGCCACCGTGACCAGGCGGTACGGCTCCGCACCGTGGCTGTCCAGGATCGCGATCTCGGTGATCCGGCGGGCGCCGTCCGGGAAGCGGGTCAGCTGGATGATCACGTCCAGCGCGCTGTTGATCTGGTCGTGCAGCGCCTCGAAGGGGACCGTGACGTCGGACATGGAGGCCAGGGTCTTCAGACGCATCAGAGCGTCTTCCGTGCTGTTGGCGTGCACGGTGGCGAGGGAGCCGTCGTGGCCGGTCGACATCGCCTGGAGCATGTCCAGGGACTCGCCGCCGCGGACCTCGCCGACGACGATGCGGTCGGGGCGCATACGGAGGGAGTTGCGGACCAGGTCACGGATGGTGACCTGGCCCTTGCCCTCGACGTTCGGCGGGCGGGACTCCAGGCGGATCACATGGCTCTGCTGGAGCTGGAGTTCGGCCGAGTCCTCGATGGTGATGATGCGCTCGCTCTCGGGGATCAGGCCCGACAGCGCGTTGAGCAGCGTCGTCTTTCCCGTGCCGGTCGCGCCGGAGACGATGATGTTGGTCTTGGCCTGCACCAGCCCGGACAGCAGATACACCATGGGTTCGTCGAGCGAGCCGAGGCCGGTCATCTCGTGGAGGGTGAAGGAGCGGGGGAAGCGGCGGATGGTGAGGGTCGCGCCGGTGAGGGACAGCGGCGGGATGATGACGTTCACGCGCTCGCCGGACGGCAGGCGGGCGTCGACCATCGGGTTGGACTCGTCCACGCGCCGGTTCACCGTCGAGACGATGCGCTCGATGGTCTGCATCAGCTGGTCGTGGGAGGGGAAGCGGAGCGGCAACTGCTCGACGCGGCCGGCCCGTTCGACGAAGATCGCGTCGGGGCCGTTCACCATGATCTCGGTGATCGACGCGTCCTCCAGGAGCGGCTCCAGGATGCCGAGGCCGAGCGCCTCGTCGACGACCCTGCGGATCAGCTGTGAGCGCTCGACGGTCGACAGCACCGGGCCCTCACGGCTGATGATGTGCCCGAGGACCCGTTCGAGCCGGGCCCTGCGCTCGGCCGCCGCCAGCGAGCTCATCTCCGCGAGGTCGATCTCCTCCAGGAGCTTGGCCCGGTACGAGGCGACCAGGTGGCCGTCCTCGCCCCGGCTGCCGTGCTCCTCGGGGGTGTTGATGCGTGACCTCAGGCTCATGTGGATCCTCGTTCAGTGGTCGAGCGGCATGGTCGCGGTCTTCTGGGCGGGGTCGAAGTTCCAGCCGGGGACGATCGACGGGATCTCGACGGTGGCGGTGACGGTGACCTCGTCGCCGCCCTCCACGGGGTCGCAGGTGACGGACAGCCAGTCGCTGACCGCGTTCACACAGCCGTCCTGTGCGCTCCCGTCCAGCGAGGCCGCCCGCGCCCCCGCCCTGGCCGCCGTACCGGCCTGCTGGGCGGTGTAGGCGATGAGCCCGATCTGGACACCGGCCATGGCGACGAGGATCAGGACGGGGATGAACCCGAGGTACTCGATGGCGACCTGACCGCGGTCGCGGCCCGCACGGCTCGCACGTCGGGAGAAGAGTCGGTACGGCATCTCAGTCCTTCTCCTCCTGTACGGCTCCGGCGTGGCCCTCGACCGTGAACGGGAAGCCGATCGCGCCGGGGAACAGGACGGGCACCCGGAGCGTCACAACGGCCGTGACATAGCCACCGTCCGCGCCGCACTGCACACCGGCGTCCCCCTGCCACGCGTCGGGAAGATGCTGCAGCCCCGCCTCCTCACAGGCCGACTGCCCCTCCGACGCCGTCCCCGCCCGAACCGCCTCGTCCGCAGCATTCCCGGCCAGCGTGAACGTGTACCCCACCAACACGAACTGCCACAGCAGCACCAGGGTGATGATGATCAGCGGCATCATCCCGACAAACTCGACGGCGACCTGCCCTCGGTCACCACCACCGCGACGCGGTGCACACCTGCTCCGCCCCGGGCCACACCCACCCCTGCCGGCACCTCCCCGAACCCGGCCAAGGCCGTCCCCGGTCCGCTCGGTCCGCCCCCTGTCCTCGTCCTCCCGCCCCCTCACCGCCCCAGCTCCTTCCGTCGCCGGAATGTCAGTGCTGCCCGGTCGCCGCTTCGGGGCCTGCCGTTGCGGCGCTGCTGGACGGTGGCTTCCGTGCCCTTGACCAGCCCCAGTTCGCCGGCGAGGGCCCACAGGGACTGTCGGACGGCGCCCTTGCTGTCCAGTTCGTGGACCCGGCCGGCGTCGACCGCGGCCTGGAGTTCCTTGTAGTTGGCGGGGATCGCGGTGGCGGCGATCCCGGTGCCGGCGATCTTCTGGATCAGGGCGGGCTGGATCTCGGAGCCACGGGAGTACCGGTTGACGACGATCGTGGTCTCCTCCGCCTTGCGGATCTGCAGGCGGTCCCACATCCGTACGGTGCGCTTGGCTCCGCGCACCGCGACCACGTCCGGGGTGGTGACCAGGAGCGCCGTGTCGGCCATCTCCACGGCCGCTGCGCTCGCGCCGCTCAGCTGGGCGCCGCAGTCGATGACGACGACCTCGTAGCGGGAGCGCAGGGCGCTGACGATGTGGCGGGCGGCGCGGTCGGTGACCTCCTCGCCGCGTTCGCCGTCGCCGGGGGCGAGCAGCAGCGCCACGCCCGTGTCGTGCCGGAACACGGCGTCCGCCAGCACGCGCGGCGAGATGTCGTTGATGGCGGCGAGGTCGACGACCGAACGGCGGAACTGGATGTCCAAATACGCGGCGACGTCCCCGGTCTGGAGGTCCATGTCGAGCAGGGCGGCGCTGCGGCCGGAGGCCTGGGCGGCGAGGGCGAGTTGGATGGCCGTGAGCGTGGTGCCCACCCCGCCCTTGGCACCGCTCACCGTGACGACGGTGCCGCCGACGCCGCTGAACACGTCTCCGCCGGCGCCCAGATGACGTCGTACGCCCACCGACCACTGGGCCACCGCGTGGACCCGGCTGGCCAGTTCCTCGTAGTGCAGCGGCAGGGCGACCAGTCCCCGGGCGCCGTAGTCCATGGCGGCCTGGAAGAGGCCTGGACTCGCGTCGGACGTCACGAGGATGACGCCGACCGCGGGGAAACGCAGGGCGACCTCGCGGATGAGTTCAAGGGCCGGGACGGGACCGATGCGTTCGTGGACGACGACGACCTCGGGCAGCTCGTCGACGGACTCGGCGGCCAGGCGCGCGAGGGTGTCGACGAGCTGGGTGGAGTCGGTGACCGGGGCCACCGGCTCGGCGTCGGGAAGCTGGCTGAGCAGCGTCGTGAGGGACCGGACCGCGTCCGCGTCGCCGACGGCCGGGAGGATCCTCGTGGGCATAGGGGCCTCTCACTTGTCCTTGGCGAGTTCGTACGTACGATCCGTCGCGGCGATGTCGGAGTCTCTCCCGGGTGCCACCAGGGCGAGCCGGACCTCGTCGGCGAACGACTCGGCGTAGGTGATGCGCTGCGCGTCGACGGCTGTCAGGGCAAAGGTGATCGGGACGCCGTCGGTGGGCTGCCGGTTACGGTCGTTCTCGTCGGGTTCCAGCGAGGTCAGCTTGCCGACGTCGATGACCCGGGCGTTCTCGACGATGAGCTTGGACTGGTCGGGGTCCGCGTCGCGCTGCCCCTCGAAGGTGGCGTAGACGTTGACCGTGGCGCCCGGGGTGATCTTGCCGGCGACACCCGTCGCCGCGTCGATCATGATGGCGATCTCCTGCTCGCCCGTCTTCAGGGCGGGCTGGTCGACGACCATGTCGCTCTGCAGCAGGGAGCCCTGCCGCAGGGTCGTGACGGCGATCTTGCCCTGGATCTCGCGGAGGTCGGTGACCGCGTTCTTCGACAGCCACCGCTCGGGCATCTCGATCTTCTCGAACTGCGCCGCGCTGAGCTGCGTGTAGGGGGCCACGCTCGTCCTGACCCGGTACGCGGTGACCTCGGGACCGACCTTGGACTTCACGTCGCTGATGACGGACAGGACGCCGGCGAAGGCGCCGAGGGCGCAGACGACCGACAGGAGCAGGATTATCACGCCGCGGCGCTGACGGGAGTTCATGAACCGTACAACCTCATTGGGGGAATCGGTCGGGAGCGGTCGGTCGGGGTCGGGGCGGCCGGGACAGCCGGGTCGGCCGGGGTCCGGTCAGCCTGCGCGGGCCGGTTGCTCGTGGGCGGGCGGGGTGGCGGAGCAGAAGACGCAGCGATCGCCGATGACGTCGATGCCGCACCAGTGACAGGAGTTCTGCCGTACGGAGGTGACCAACTGGTAAAGCACCGACAGGTCGGGCAGATAGGCGCAGAACTCGATCAGCTTGGACGTCCCCCACCAGGCCGCGGACTCGGCGGGCAGCCCCGCCTCACGCAGGCCTTGCGCTCTCCAGGACGGGGCGAGGGTGCCGGTGACCCAGTCGGACTGCAGCTGCCCCTTGGCGACCAGCATCGACGTGCCGAACTCCGGTCCGGCGAGGGTCGCTCCGGGGACCATCCGGACCAGCTGCGGAGCCGGGTGGGCGAGGACGCCGAACTGGCTGCCGGGCACCCAGGACTTGGCATGCGACTTGAGGTCGACGGGAATGCGGTCCAGCTTGGCGACGGAGCCGAGGAGTGCCCCGGCGTGGATGTAGTGGGTGAGCAGCCTCCCTGCCGAGGCGAGCACGCCGGGGCTGAGGTCGCAGGAGGCCAGCTGCCGCAACTGTCGGGCGAGGACGGCGAGTCCGAGCGGGGGCAGTTCCGGACTGAGCAGGGCGATCCGGTCGCTCTCCAGCAGGGACCGTACGGTGCGCAGCCGCTGCATCACGGCACGCGGGGCGGCCTGCGAGCAGACGACGACCACATGGCCGTGCTGCTCGATCAGCGTCTGCAGGTCCGCCAACGACAGCTCCAGCGGCTCCCGGCCGAGGTCCCCGAGCACGACGGCGGGCACGGTTCGCTCGTCCTGCGCCGGCAGCGCCATGTCGGCACTGGTCACGGCAATGGCAGTTGGCACGCGCAGCTCCCCGATCCCGCCCGGTCCGGTGAACCGGTCCTCACTCCGGCGCACCAAGATGACTTCATTGCGTGACTATCTCAGCACTGTATCCACGGCTCAGTGGCCGGAGAACAGCTTCTCTCTAGCCGAGAAGCAACTCTGCTCGCACAAGTCACGCCAAAACGGGGCAGGTTGCGCACACGAATCCTCCACGACCGGAATCTCTTGACAGTCGAATTGGTCTGGACCAAGTTGTTGTCATGTCTATTGTCATGTCCATACGCGGCAGACTCCGCACAGCCGCGCTCACCGCCGCCCTGGCCCTCGCCTTCCTCCCCGCGGGCCAGGCGTCCGCGGCCGACGTCAACAACGTGAAGAACGCCGGATTCGAGTCCGGCCTGAGCAACTGGACGTGTTCCGCGAACAGTGGGACGGCGGTCTCCTCCCCGGTGCACGGCGGCGCGACCGCGCTGAAGGGGACGCCGGCCGGGCAGGACAACGCCCGGTGCACGCAGGCCGTGGCCGTCAAGCCCAACTCCACCTACACGCTGAGCGCCTGGGTCCAGGGCGGCTACACCTACCTGGGCGTCACGGGCACGGGCACCACCGACGTGTCGACCTGGACGCCGGACTCGGCGTCCTGGAAGCAGCTGTCGACCACCTTCACCACCGGCGGCTCGACGACCTCCGTGACGGTGTACACGCACGGCTGGTACGGACAGGCGCCCTACTACGCGGACGACCTGTCGGTGTACGGCCCCGACGGCGGCGGTGGCACCGACCCCTCCCCCACGATCCCCGGTACGCCGGGCGGGCTCGCGGTGTCGGGCACCTCCTCGTCGTCCGTCTCCCTGGCCTGGAACGCCGTCTCGGGCGCGACCGGCTACAACGTCTATCGCAGCGGCACCAAGGTGACCGCGGTGACCGGCGCCTCGGCGACCGTGACCGGGCTCGCGGCCTCGACGTCGTACTCCTTCCAGGTCACGGCGACCAACGCGGCCGGTGAGTCGGCGAAGTCGGCGACGGTGACGGGCACGACCACGGCCGGCCCGGTGGGTCCGGCGCTGCCCAAGCACGCGGTGACCGGCTACTGGCAGAACTTCAACAACGGCGCCACGGTCCAGAAGCTCGCCGATGTGCAGTCCCAGTACGACATCATCGCCGTCGCCTTCGCGGACGCGACCTCGACGCCGGGCGCGGTGACCTTCAACCTGGACTCGGCCGGGCTGGGCGGCTACACCGTCGACCAGTTCAAGGCGGACATCAGGGCGAAGCAGGCGGCCGGGAAGAAGGTCGTCGTCTCGGTGGGCGGTGAGCGCGGCACGGTGGCCGTGAACGACGCCGCCTCGGCCGCGAACTTCGCGAACTCCGTCCACACCCTCATGCAGACGTACGGCTTCGACGGCGTCGACATCGACCTGGAGAACGGCCTCAACGCCACCTACATGACGCAGGCCCTGCGCTCGCTGTCGTCCAAGGCGGGCTCGTCGCTGGTCATCACGATGGCGCCGCAGACCATCGACATGCAGTCGACGTCGAACTCCTACTTCCAGACGGCGCTGAACATCAAGGACATCCTGACCGTCGTCAACATGCAGTACTACAACAGCGGTTCGATGCTCGGCTGCGACGGCAAGGTCTACAGCCAGGGCTCGGTGGACTTCCTGACCGCCCTTGCCTGCATCCAGCTGGAGGGCGGCCTCGCCCCGTCCCAGGTGGGACTCGGCCTGCCCGCCTCCACCCGGGCCGCGGGCAGCGGGTACGTCGCGCCGTCGGTCGTGAACAGCGCCCTGGACTGCCTGACCAAGGGCACCGGGTGCGGCTCCTTCAAGCCCTCACGGACCTATCCCGATCTGCGGGGCGCGATGACCTGGTCGACGAACTGGGACGCGACGGCCGGCAACGCGTGGTCCGGCGCGGTGGGGCCGCATGTGCACGGGCTGCCGTAGGGCCCACGGGCTGCCGTAGGGCCCACGGACTGCCGTAGGGCCCACGGACTGCCGTGGGACCGGTCGCCGGCCTCACCCCATGGGCCGGTAGTGACCGAGGACCCAGGCCAGCTGCGCGAACCACTCCTGCAGCCGCGGCCTGGGTCTGGCCTCCACCGCGCACTCGTAGAACCGTCCGTCCAGGTGGATGACGGCGACCATGAGCGCCTTGCCGTCGGGGCTCGCCTTGTAGTGGACGCTGCGGATCTCCGGCCAGTGGAACTCGATCGTGAGGCCGGACATCTCGAAGGCGACGCCGGACGCGTCCACCACGACGGCGTTGCGCTTGTCGACGGCCAGGAAGTCCGGACCGACCGGGGACGCGGGTTGCGGCGGCGGGACCGGGGCGGCGTACGGCGGTGGCTGCGCGGGGGCGTAGTGCGGCGCGCTCTGGGGCGCGTACTGCGGTGGGGGCGGGCCGAAGCCCGGGACGGGTGGGGGTGGGGGTGAGGGTGGGGGTGGTGGCTGCTCGGTCATCCGTCGGGGCCTCGGTCCTCGTGCCTGCTGGAAAGTCTTGGTGCTGGAAACTTCTCGGTGTCGCGGTGAAACATTCTCCCTGCCCCGCCGCATCAGTGAAGTGAGGACCTCACCGACAGCCGGCACACAGCACAACAGGGCGCCCGCCGAGGCCGCCGTCCACGACACGCACACCAGGGGGAACGGATGGGACAGGCCCGCGCGGACGAGTATGCGGAGTTCGCGGTGGCCAGGGCCGGGCATCTGTACCGGTCGGCCTGTCTGCTGACCGCCGGGGACACCCATCTCGCGGAGGATCTCGTCCAGGAGACCCTCGGCCGGATCTACGTCCGCTGGGGACGGATCTCCCGGGTGGACAACCCCGCCGGGTACGCCCAGACCGTCCTGACCCGCACCTTCCTCGCCCACCAGCGGCGGCGCAGCAGCACCGAGCGGGCCACGGACGCGATCCCCGACCGTGCGGCGGCCGACGGCGGACACGGTGACCTGCCGCTGCGGCTGACCCTGCTCCAGGCACTGGCCCGGCTGCCCGCCAAGGACCGGGCCGTGGTCGTGCTGCGCTACTGGGAGGACCGGTCCGTGGAGGAGACCGCCAACGCGCTGAACGCCAGTTCCGCGGCGGTGCGGACGAGATGCACCCGGGCCCTCGGACGGCTGCGCGAGCTGCTGGGCAAGGACCTCGGCGAGTACGCGGCACCGTAGCCCACGGCCCACGGCCCACGGCCCACAGCTCACGGGCCACAGCCCACGGGCTACGGACCACGGCCCCCCCTGCTCCCTGGCCCCCTACGGCTCTCTTACGACCCCCATCCCGAGAAACGGTGGATCTGCCATGCCTGTGGAACACGACGAGGACCACTTCGAGGGCCACTTCGAGGGCCGGCTCAGTCACGCGCTGCACGACACCGGCGACCGCTTCGACGCCGACCGGACCGCACTCGTCGCCGCCGGCCTGGCCCGCGGGCGTCGGCTGCGGCTGAGGCGGCGGGCCACGGTGTTGGGCGGCGCGGCCGGGATCGCCCTCGTCGGGGTGGGCGGGGCGCTGCTGGTGCCGTGGGGCGGGACACCGGCCCCGCGGCCGTCGAGCTCCGACGTGGCCGGGCAGCCGTCCGGCACCCCGACCGCCACGCCCACCGGCACGTCCACCGCGCCTCCCGTGACCTCCCGCCAGCTCATCGAGGCGCTCGAAGGACTGCTCCCCAAGGGCAAGGTCAGCGAGCAGGACGCGAAGGGCGCGACTAACTCCCTGATGCCGCCGTACGTCCGTCTCGTGCACGACGACGGCAAGGGACCCGGCGCCATCACCGTCGGCCTCGACCGGATCGAGCCCGGCAGCGAACAGGCCCGTCAGACGACCAAGTGCCCGGACAAGGCGCTGACCCCGCACGACAACTGCGTCTCAACCCTGCTGCCCGACGGCTCCCTGCTCAAGCTGTTCCAGGGATACGAGTATCCCGACCGGCGCGTCGACACCAAGAGGTGGACGGCCGACCTGGTCACCCCGGCCGGACAGCACGTCTCGGTGAGCGAGTGGAACGCCGCCGCCGAGAAGGGCGCACCGATCAGCAGGAGCGAACCACCCCTGTCCACGGCCCAGTTGAAGGAGCTCGTGACGGCGAAGGTGTGGCGCGGGTACGTCGACTCGATTCCCCCGAACACCGGGGGCACCGGGGACCCGGCGGAGAGTGACCCGCCGGGCTCGCCGGGCACCGTCGAGGAGCCGTCCTACACCGAGATCCTGGACACGCTGGTGCCGTTGCTCCCCAAGGGCGCCAAGGTGGTCGACAGGGGCACCGACTACTCGTACCTCGTGATCGACGACGGCAAGGGCAGGAGCCTCGTCGAGATCGACGTCCAGCACGGCATGGGCGACGTCGCCGACGAGCTGTTCGGGGACGACGCCGAGACCCTGCCGGACGGCACCCTGGTCACGGACCGGAAGGACGCGGGCGACAAGGACGTCCCGGGCTGCGTGCGCCGGACCGTCGACACGCTGCGCACCGACGGCTTCCGGATCGCGGTCAGCTCCTACAACGCGGACGGCCCGCACGCCGCCCCGTCCCGCGCGACGCCGGCGCTGACCGTGAAGCAGCTCCGGGAGATCGCCCTGAGCCCCGAGTGGGACCGGTACCGCTAGAAGAACTCCGACCACGGCTGGTCCCAGACCTGCTTCACGCACAGCACCAGGAACAGCAGGCCCGCGATCGCCAGCATCACATTGCTCACCGGCCCGTTGCGCCATTCCCCCGGAGTGCGCGAGGAGTTGAGGAGCCAGAGCAGGGTGCCGGCGAGGAAGGGGAGGAAGGCCGCGCCCAGGACGCCGTAGATGATGATCAGGCGGAAGGGCTCGCCCTGGAACAGCAGGACGATGGGCGGGAAGGTCAGCCACAGCAGGTACGCGCGGAACGGCCAGGAGCGTTCGCGCGCACCGGAGGCGACCTCCTCGCCCTTCTGCGCGCCCTCGCCCCGGAACCGGGAGACGAAGTCGGCGAACATCAGGCTGACGCCGTGCCAGACGCCGATCAGGGAGGTGTAGGAGGTGGCGAAGAAGCCGATCAGGAAGAACTTGGCGGTCGCCGTGCCGTACTCCTCCTC
The DNA here is from genome assembly GCA_013362785.1 of Streptomyces sp. GTDB lineage: Bacteria > Actinomycetota > Actinomycetes > Streptomycetales > Streptomycetaceae > Streptomyces. The sequence goes on from JABFVM010000530.1 coordinate 19,604, forward strand.
CAGGATGTCGCTGAGCTGGAGCAGCCCCTTGTCGCCGCTCGCGATGGCCACGTTCGCGGAGTGCAGCAGCTCCGCGCCGACGAAGAGCATCGCGACCACGAAGATGCCGGTCGTGATGTACGCGACGCGGTTGTCGAGCCGCATCACCTTCATCCAGCCGGTGTTCGTCCAGCCCTTGGCGTTGACCCAGTAGCCGTACGCGGCAAGGGTGATGGTGCCGCCGACGCCGCCGATCAGGCCGAGGGTGTTGAGGATCGAGTCCTTCTCATCGGGCAGGACGGGCAGCAGCCCGGCGAAGGCGTCCGGGAGGTTCGGCGTGACCCTGATCGCGAGATACACGGTCACCACGAACATGACGCCCACCAGGACCGTCATGACCTTCTCGAAGACCGCGTACTTGTTGAACCAGACGAAGACGAGTCCTACGAGACCGCACGCGATGGCCCACCACTCCAGGTCCATCACGTCCGGGAACAGGGCCTGCAGCGGCAGCGCGCTGGACGACATGGCCGCCGCGCCGTAGACGAAGCCCCAGATCACGGCGTAGACGCCGAAGAACCAGATGGTCCAGCGGCCGAGACTCGCCCAGCCGTCGAACAGGGTGCGCCCGGTGGACAGATGCCAGCGTCCGGCCGCCTCGGCGAGGGAGATCTTGACCAGACAGCCGAGTACCGCGGCCCAGAGCAGCGTGTATCCGAAGTTGCTGCCCGCGATGAGGGTGGCGACGAGATCACCGGCCCCGACACCCGTCGCGGCGACGACGATGCCGGGCCCGATGTACCGCCAACGGGACTTACCGAGTGGGGGATGACTGCCGGAGGAGGCCTCAGTGGACGTGGGGTTACCTGTGGTGTCCGCCATGCAGATCAAGAAAGCGCAAAGAAACGGAACGTACAAGAGGGCGGACCGCACTCGCCCAAAGGGCGCGGGGCTGTATCAATTTGCGGCTCCGCCGCGTGGGCGCGACCAGCCCCCACTACCCGCAGCCCGAATACGACCCCAGCCGGCAGAGCGAACCGCTCCCACTCACACACCCGCACGTACCGAACTCGGCCCACACGGTCTTCCCCACCCCGTCCCGCACCTCACACCGCAGAACCCCGTGCGCAGCGAACAAAGTGAGCCGAAACCCACGCTCCGCCCGCCGCAAGGCGTCCGTGGCGAACTCGCTCACCAGGCTCTCGGCCACATCCACCAGGTCGTCGAGTTCCGCGAGCCCCCACCCCTCCAGCTGCCGCCGGACCTCCGCGCGGGCCTCGCCGATCGCGGAGGGGCAGGGGTCGTACTCGACGCTCAGATGGCCTGCACCCATGGGCGGTTGGGGATTCGAGCCGTACAGCATGGGTCCAGCGTGGCGGGTACGGGGATACGGGCGCACGGGGAGAAATACCCGATTCCATACCTGTATCCCCTACGTCCTCTACCCGTACTGCAGCCGTACGCTCGCCCCCTCCCCCTCGCCGCGGACATCGACGTACGCGCACACCTGGCGGGCGAACCACAGCCCCTGACCGGGTTCCAGTTCCCCACTCGGCGGCGGTACGAAGCCCGCGAGGGGGTCGTCGACGGGGCGGGCGGCACGCAGTTCGCAGACGCATGCCGGGGCGTCGCCCCACAGCAGGGCGGCGTCGAGCGGACCGAGCGCGTCGGCGGCCTCGGTGACGGCCGTGGCGAACAGCTCCGCGTCCGCGGCGGCCAGTCCCCTCGTGAGCGCCCAGTCGCGTACGGCGTCGGCGGTGGGCGCCCGGCCGGGGAGCCGCCGGGCATCCGCGGGCGCCTGGGGCAGGGGTACGGCGTCGAGTTCCGCGGCGAGCCGGACCGGGTCCTCGTAGACGCCGGTGTCGGGGTGGGCGCGGCGGGCGGCGGCGACGATGGCGGGGCCGGCGACGCGGGCGTCGTAGGCGCACAGGGCGGTCGTGGCGAGCGGGGCGAAGAGGAGGTTGGCGAGGGCCTCGTAGCGGATCCACTCGGCGGTCTCGCGCGGCGAGCGTCCGGCGCGGCCGTTCCAGACGGGTTCCATGAGGAGGTGGATACGGCCGCCGGGGCCGGCGTTCGCGGCGAGATAGCCGGCGCTCCGGGCGATCGCGTTGGCGGCGGAGCCGGTGTACCACTCGGTGTGCGGGACGAGGGCGACGCTCTTGGCGTCGGTGCCGAGGGCGTCGCGCAGGAGGTCCAGGTTGGCCGGGGCGGCGATGGCGACGGGCGGGGGTTCGTCGGGGGCGGCGAGGGCGTCGGTGACGAAGGGGAGGGCGGAGGCGAGGAACTCCTCGTCGGAGGCGAAGACGGTCATGCGGTGGTCGAAGGGGGCCTGGGGGGAGGTGGTTTGGGGGGTCATCGAGGCTGGCTCTCCTTCGGAGCTGGTTGGTGGATCGGATACCGGTCGAATGCCGGGAATCGGAAGCGGGGGGAATC